>DASXKQ010000015.1:0-42091 GCA_036496745.1 Polyangiaceae bacterium | reverse complement strand
CCCCCAGCACACAGAGACGCCTTAGACGCTTCACGTGAACCTCCACAAAGCCCAGCGACTTGAATGAGCGCGCGCGAATTGCCCGCGTCCCACGTCGTCCCCCGATTCGAGGCGACAACGGTACCTTTCCATGGGTGCCATGGGACGTAAATCGCCAACCAGCACGATCGAGTTGCTAACTAAATGTTGTGCGCGGTGGGTGAGTGTAGGTGCGTCAGCGCACACAGCCTCAGCGCGAGCCCCGCCTGCCGAAAATTCTGAAAATGGCGGCAGTTCTCAACTTGAGACACCTCCTCCCCCAACCCCCTGCCACTCACGCCCTCCTCTCCCGCTAACCCTTTGTCTTCGCCCTTGCCCTCACTCTCCTTCGCTAGTGCACCGCAAACGGGTTGTCCGTGTCGAGCGTGCGCGGCGCCTTCTTGGTCACGGTGACATCCCCAGGCTTGCGAGCGCTTGGCACGGGTGGGACTGCCGGCTTCGGGTGCTTCGAGCCCGGCGTAGAGGGCTGTGCTGCGCGTCCGGAGAGCGCCACCACCACTTCTTTGCTGTGGTCGAAAGTCAGCGGTTCGACGCGTTCCGCAAAGCCAGGCGCGACGGCGCGCAGGTGATGGTTGCTTCGGTCCGCGCGGACGACGAGTTGGTACGGGTTCGGCAGCGCTGAACCTTCGTCCAAATACAGCACGGCCTCCGCCGGCTCGGCGCGCAAGGTGAGTGTGATGTCCGCGCTCGGCGCGGCGCTCGGCGCTGACGGCGCCGACGGCGCTGACGAGAGCGGTGCGCCGACGCTCGGCTCGGCACCCACTTTGGGGTCCGCGCGGCGATTGTGGCTGAGCGCCATCCAGCCAACGAGCGCGAGCGCGGCGATGCCCGCAGCAGCGAACGGCACGGCGCGCGAGCGGCGCGCGGCCGCCGGCACGTTCGGCGTCTTGCCCGTGGCGGACCCGGACAGCGTTTCTTCCCCAGGGAGCGTGACGGGCGCCGGCACGTCCAAGTCATTCTCGACGGACGCGATTTGCACTTGTCGTGCGGCGATCCGCTTGCCGAGTGTCTCGCGCACAAGCGTGGACAGCTCGCGTTCCGTGACGAGGATGCCCTGCGACGCGATCCAGCCCGCCAACGCGGCGCCCATTTCTTCCGCGCTCTGGTAGCGGTTCTGCGCTTCACGCTCGAGCGCCTTGAACACGATCCGTTCGAGCTCCACCGGATAACCAGGCAGCCGCGCGCTGGGCAGCGTGAGCGGCTGCTCGAGCAGTTGATACAAAGTAGAAACGGCGTCGTCGCCGTGAAAGGGACGCTCGCCGGTGGTCGCCTCGTACAGCACGCAGCCGAGCGCAAACACGTCCGCGCGGCGATCGGCGTTCTTGCTCGTCACCTGCTCGGGCGCCATGTAGCTGAGCTTGCCCTTGACCTCGCCCGTCTCCGTCGCGGCGTGCAGCCGGCCGCGCGCCTTGGCCACGCCGAAGTCCGTGAGGCGAACCTGACCTGTGCTCGAGATCAAGATATTTTGTGGTGAAACGTCGCGGTGCACGACGCCGAGCAGCACGCCGTCCTGGTCAGCGAGCTCGTGCGCGGCCTGCAAGGCATCGCACACGAGCAGCGCGATGCGCGCGGCCAGCAAGAGCTCAATCCGGTGATCCGGACGCTCGGCGAGCAGCTCGTGTAGCGAGCCACCGTCGGACCAGTCCATCACCAGGTACGGAATGTTGCGCGCCTCGTCGACCTCGAAGGCGTGAATTGCGCACACGTTCGGGTGCTGCACCTGGGAGGCAATCCGCGCCTCGTCCAGCAACACGTTCCAAAATTCACGCCCGCCGTCGTCGTCACCCAGCGAGGTCTTGATCGCGACCAGCCGCGTCGAACCGCCTGCGGACGTATCGCGCGCAACCCACACGCGCCCCATGCCGCCAGACCCGATGGGAACCAGAAGCTGAAAGCGACCGAGCTTTTGGCCCGATCTGAGCACGGAGTCCGCTACCAAATGAGCCCGAGCTTCCAGTATAGCCGAAGCGGCTAGCGCGCGACTCGAGGACTACCCGACGGCGCGGCCGATACTCGACTCAGAACCGGCAGAAGCGCTATGCTTTGCTGCATATGCCGACTGACAGCCGCCGGCCGTCTGACGGGCCCACGCCTCCCGCCTTCGGCCGGGGACGTCGGCTGTTTCGGCTGCGACACCGCTTCCGCGTGATCATGGTGGGTCCCGGGGCAATCACGGTCGGTCGCCGCTCGACCTGCGATTTGGTCTTACAAGACGGGCAGATCTCGCGTGAACACGCGCGCATCATCGTGGGCGATCAAAGCGCCGCCATCGAAGACCTGAAGAGCATCAATGGCGTGCTCGTCAACGGCAAACTCGTGCACGGCATCCATCGTCTCAATCCGGGAGACCAGATACAGATTGGCAACGAAACCGTGGAAGTGATCGGCTTCTCCGAACCGCAAGCGATCGATGATGCCGAAGTCACCTACATCGGACGCGGCGGTGTGCCGCGCGAGTGGGACGCGGACCCCGAGCACCCAACCGCGGTAAAAATGCCGAAGCGCTGAGCGCGCGACCGACGACAACGCGCGCCGAGCGCGCGACCGACCACACTGACAGCAAGCATTGCCGCCGCCGGCACGCCGTTCGCATGGTAGAGTGTGGAGTTTCGCATGGAGTCTCAGCGGCGCATCCCGACCATCGACCGACGAGTGGACACGGGTCCCGCACGTCTGGTCGTGATCGGCGGCAATCAGACCGGGCGCAAATACACGATCGACTCACACGCCTCGATCGGCCGCGCGACGGACGCGCTCGTGAACCTGGACGACCCGGAGGTATCGCGCAATCACGCGCGCATCACGCGCAACACGCTCGGCGCGTATCTGCTCGAAGATCTCGGCAGCAAAAACGGAACCATGGTGAACGGCATGCCGATTCGCCGGCACGTGCTCGCCTTCGGCGACAAACTGCAGGTCGGGCCGAACGTGGTGCTGCTCTTTGCTCCGTTCGACCCGATTGAAGACTTGCTCCTGCAGCGTCAACGACTGGAGGCGCTCGGGCGCGTCGGCGCGGGCGTCGCTCACGACCTGAACAATATGCTCGGGGCGATCGCGGCCAGCCTCGACTTTTTGGGCAAGCTGCCGGCCGGACGCACGCTCGATCAAAGCGAGGTCAGGGAGTGCGTGGACGACATTCGCGCGGCGACGACGCACGCTTCGGAACTCGCGCGCGGCATTCTGCATTTCGCGCGCGGGCGCTCGAACGGCCATAGCGAGCTCAATTTATCCGCGCTGTGCGAGGAGGTAGCACGCTTGGTGCGTCACACCTTCGACCGGAATATCGAGCTCGAAGCGCGCATCACGCCGGATCTTTTCGTGCGCGGCGATCGCACGGAGCTGCACCAGGTCTTCATGAACCTGTGCCTGAACGCGCGGGACGCCATGCCCAACGGCGGTATTTTGAGGATCGTGGCCCGCCGCGCCGAGCCCCAAGGAGTGCGAGAGTCACCTTACGGCATCAACGTGAGCATCGAGGATACCGGCTCCGGCATCGACGAAGCCACGCAGAACAAGATCTTCGAACCCTTCTTCAGTACGAAAAGCGCCGGTTCCGGCTTCGGGCTCGGGCTGGCGACGGCGAAGGAGCTTGTCGAGTTTCACGGCGGGCGCATCGAGCTCGAGAGCGTGCGCGGTCGCGGCACGCGTTTCTCGGTCCTGCTGCCGAGTCGCCAAGGCGAGCAGCAGCAGACGACGACCGATCGCCCCGCCGCCTTCAACGACAACGCGCGCACCAAAGGCTTGGTGCTGCTGGTCGACGACGAAGCCGTCGTACGCCGGGCGCTTGCGCGGCTCTTGCGCCAAGCCGGCCACGAGGTCATCGAAGCGAGCGGCGGCCCGCGCGCTCTCGAACTCTACGCCGCTGCCGAGCGGCGCCCCGATCTCGTGGTGCTCGACCTCGACATGCCCGTGTGGAGCGGCGAGCAAACCCAGCAAAAGCTGCTCGAGCTCGATCCGGATGCGCGCATTCTGGTCGTGTCTGGTCACGATGAGCCGCAGCGAGAGACCGCCGTACACATCCAAGGCGCGCTTGGTTTCTTGCGCAAGCCCTGTGAGGGCTCGGCATTTTTGCGCGCCGTCGCGGAAGCGATGGCGAATGACGATTTTGCTCAAGTGGCAGAGGAATTGACGAGGCCGGTGTGAGGAGAGGATCGCGCTTGAATCTGCGGGGCATTGCACTCGCGGCTGTTGCGTGTCTCGTCCCGCTATTCGGAGTTGCCTGTACGACTTCGGATGGGAATGACGGCGCGGCCACCGGCGGAGGCGCAGGAACGCTTGGCAATGCGGGAGCCCCCGCTAACGGGGGCAGCGCGGGAAGCGCGGGAAGCGCGGGAACGAGCAACGCGGGAATGAGTAACGCGGGCTCCGGAAACGCGGGCTCCGGAAACGCGGGCTCGGGCAATGCCGGGGCAAGCAACGGTGGCAGCGCCGGCACGGGCACGGCCGGGACGGGTACGGCCGGCACCGGCGGAGCCGTCACCACGCCGAACGAGCCGCTCAGCAAATACATCGTGGTCGATCAGTTTGGCTATCGCCCCGGGGACGAAAAGATAGCCGTGCTACGCGATCCGCAGACCGGCTACGACTCGGCCGAATCATTCGCACCGGGCCAGAGCTACGCGCTCGTCGACGCGGCCAGCGGCGCGCAGGTCTTCACCGCCGCGCCGAGCGCGTGGAACGCGGGCGCGACCGACACCTCGTCCGGCGACAAAGCGTGGTGGTTCGATTTTTCGAGCGTCACGACGCCTGGCACCTACTACGTGCTCGACCTCGACAATCAGCTGCGCTCGGACCTGTTCGACGTATCCGACACCGTGTATCGCGAGGTGCTGAAGCGCGCCGTGCGCATGCTGTTTTACCAACGCGTGGGCCAAGCCAAAGACGCAGAGTGGGCGGGCGCCGGCTGGGCCGACACGGCGGACCACGTCGGCCCGCTGCAAGACCACGATTGTCGCCTGTTCAGCGCGAAGACCGACGCGACGACCGCGCACGATCTGTGGGGCGGTTGGTACGACGCGGGCGACATGAACAAGTACACGAACTGGACGGCGAACTACATCGTCCAGCTCTTGCGCGGGTACCTGGAGAATCCCAGCGTTTGGCGCGATGACTACGAGATACCGGAATCCGGCAACGGCATTCCGGACATACTCGACGAAGCCAAGTGGGGCATGGACTACCTCACGCGTTTGCAACAACCTGACGGCTCCGTGCTCAGCATCGTCGGTGAGGCGGGCGGCAGCCCTCCGTCGTCTGCTACCGGCCAAAGCTTGTACGGCCCTGCCAATACGTCCGCCGCGCTCAGCAGCGCGGCTGCGTTCGCCTATGGCGCCACGGTGTTTGCGAGCGTCGGCGATGCGTCGCTGACGAGCTACGCGGCAGACCTGAAGACACGCGCCACCCAAGCGTGGACATGGGCCGTCGCCAACCCGAGCGTCGTGTTCATGAACAACGACAAGCCCTCCGGCAGCCAGGGTCTCGGCGCGGGCCAGCAAGAGGTCAACGACAACGGCCGACTGCTGCTCAAGCTCGAGGCCGCCTGCTATTTGTTCGAAGCGACAGCCGACGCGCAGTACCGCACGTTCTTCGACGCGAACTACGCCAAGGCGCCGCTGATCGCGCAGCCCGGCTATTTGGGTGCTTTCGACACGCGCACGGACGAGGTCCTGCTGCACTACACGCAACTCTCGGGCGCCACGGCGGCCGTCGTGGCGGCGATCAAAGCTGCCTACAAGAGCGGCATGAACACGGGCGACAACTTTCCTGCCTTGTCCGGTAACGTGGACCCGTACCTGGCACAGATGAAAGACTACGTGTGGGGCAGCAACTCCACCAAGGCGAGCCAGGGCCTACTCTTCCTGGATCTGATCACATACGGCATCGACGTCACGAAGAACACCGACGCCGAGCGCGGCGCCGAGCGCTACATCCACTACGTGCACGGCGTGAACCCGTACGGCATGGTGTACCTGACCAACATGTACGCGTACGGCGCGGCCAGCAGCGCGAACGAACTCTATCACACGTGGTTCACCGACGGCAGCGCGCTCTGGGATCGCGTCGGCACGGCCACGTACGGTCCGGCGCCCGGCTACCTCGTCGGCGGTCCGAACCCCTCGTACGCCGTGGATGCGTGCTGCGGCAAAGGGACCTGCGGTTCGCCCGAGCTGATGGCTCTGTGCACCGCGCCGTCGCTCGCGGCGCTCGAGGGCCAACCGAAGCAAAAGTCGTATTTGGATTTCAACGCCAACTATCCGCAGGATTCCTGGCAGATCACCGAGCCGGACGACGGCTATCAGCTCGCGTACATCCGTCTGCTCGCGCGATTTGCCAAGTGACGCTTGGAACTTGCGGCTGGCGGGCTCTATGCTGGGCGGCATGACACAAATCGGGCGGCATGTGGGGTCCACGGTGCGCCGTGCAGCGCTCTTCCTCTTCATACCGGTTGCGTTCGGCGCGTTCGGCGTCGCGTGCGAGCCGCCCACCAGCTTTCAGGGTGAAGCCAAGGTCGCAGGCGGGCCCAGGGCGTGCGTCGAACGCTGTCGGTCACAGAACATGGTCATGGCGGCCTTCGTCTATGTTGGAGAGTTTTCGACGGCCTGCGCTTGCGCGCCCAGACCCGAACAGGGCATGAGTTCCAACGAGGGCGCCACCAGCGCCGCGGTGGTGGCCGCGGCGACCGGTGTGGAGACACAGCGACGCATTGCCGAGCAGGAAGCCGCGCAACGGAACAACAGCTACGTGCTCGCGCCTCACTGAACGCCGGTCTGCTCAGCCCAGCTGCAGCGACCGCTTCGAACTGCTCCCCTCGAAGCCGGTCACCGGGAAGCGGACGTCCGCCGGCGGCGCGCCGGCGGTGAGTGCGCTGCCGAGCGCCAGCAAGAGCACGCGAAAGTGTCCGCCGTCATCGGGGTGCGCGAGCTCTGCGGCGGGCGCCTTGTGACGCCAATCGAGCAGGGCGTCGACGTTTTGGGTTTTGAGCACCTCAGCTGCCCAGGCGTCGAACTCGCGAGCCCAGGCCGGCGGCTCGGGCTTGGGATCGAACACGGCTGACGCGAGGTTGTGCGTCATGCTGCCGCTCGCAAAAATGACGATGCCTTCTTGCCGGAGCGGCGCGAGCTTTTGACCGAACGCGAAGAGCTCCGCCTCCGAACGATATGGGTACGCGATCTCGAGCACCGGCGCGTCGGCTTCTGGATACATGTACAAAAGCGGCATCCAAGTGGTGTGCTCGAGCCCGCGTTTGTCGCTGCGCGGAACCTTGGCGTCGAGCAACGCCTCCACCCGCACGGCGAGCGCCTCACTCGGCGGCGACGGATAGTCGAGATCCTGCGGCAACTGGCGCTTGAACTGCAGCGGCAGGTTGTACATCGCAAAGCCACGGCCGGTCGGGCCGAAGATGAGCTCGCGCGTCGCGAAGTGCGGCGTCATCGCGATGATGCCGCGCGCTCGCGGCAGCTGCTTGCCCCAGGCGCCGAGCTCGCTGCGACGCACCGGATCGAGCGGGATTTTAGGCGAGTGCGTGACGTAGAGCGCGGGCAGCGCTCCTGGTTCGGCCGCGCGCGCAAAACGAGGCAGCGCGGCTTCTACGCCGAGCGTCAGTGCGGCGCCGAGCGCACTGCGCCGTGAAATCAGTCGTGAATCGCCGCGGGGCTCGCTCATCGCGCGGACCTCGCGTGACAGTTGAAACAGCCGAAGCCGCGCCCACTCTGCGCGTCGAAGGGTTCAACCCCCAAAAAATCGATCATCTTCGGCGTGACTTGCTCGGTCATGAATTTCGCGACGCTGCTCGCCGGATCGGGCATGTGCGCCGGATCGAGCGGGTGTAAGCCGTTCGGCATGCGGTACGCGACGCGCTCCGCGTCCGCGCCGTGACAGCTGCGACACGTCAGATCCGGATCGGGCTTGCGCTGAAATTCCTGAAACAAGCGCGCCATGTTCGGCAGCACCAGGAACGTCATTTGATCGTGGCGATCCTCCCAGCTCAAGCTCGCCCAATCGTCGCTCGTCGCGGCGGCAACGCGCGCGGGCAGAGCTGCGTTTGGCAAAGCTCCTCGTGAACGGCACGCGAGCGCGCAAGCGCACACGCCGATCGCCAGTAGTCGCTCACGAATACTCAAGCAGTCCTCAGCCGAAGTCTGGAACTCCTCGCGTTGTCTGGGAAGCCCGCGTGCCCGAAAATCAGACTGCAAAGTGAGGCAAAAGCTGACGAGAAAGCCGGCGTGAGCGCGGCGGCGAGCCCGAAAAAATCCGCTTAAATCAGGGTAAAATCGCGCATTTGGTGCACCGCGTGGACGTCCTGGGCTACCCTCCTTCATTCACGATGCTTTCGGCCCAGGCTCATGAAGCGCTCGCGACCCTGGCGACATCCCTGACCGAACGGCCCGACCTCGAAGAGGCGGTGCGCGGCCGCTGGCGCGCGCGCCTGCGTCACGCCGTCAAGGCGCAAGCCGATCAGGAGCTGCCCGCGGACATCCGAAAAGCCGCAGATTTGCTGGGCGCGGAGCTGCACACGCTCCTGCAAGGCAACGCGGACATCGCCGAAATCGGCAAGGTGTTCGCGGAGCCCGTCGGACCGGTGCTCTTGTTGTGGTGCTACTCGAGCACTTGGCGCCGCGATACGAAGATGGCAGCTCTGCTGGCCATCGCGCACTCGCTGCCGGATTTCACGGACCGCGTCACCGAAGTGGCGCGCCAGCGGGTGGTCGAGGGACCGCTGTTGGACGCGCTCGCCTGCGCGCCGCTGCTCGGTGGAGGCACCGAGCTCGGCTATCCGATCAACACCGAGGCCCGTGCGCGGCTCGAGATCTTGATTTGGGAAGCGGGCGCGAGCGCCATCGAGATCCCCGGGCTCGGCAAGTGGCTATGGGGCTCGAAGGAAACCTTTCAAGCGCTGATCGGCGCGCCGGCACGCGGCACCTTGCGCGGTCGCGTGCTGGCCGCGCGCTGCCTCGAAGTGAGCGTGTGCGGGATGCCGGCAGACGCCGATCCGGAGCTGATCGGCGGCACGCTCCAGCTCTTACAGCCTTTGCTCCTGCACCCGGAGCCGCTGGTCTGGATCCATGCCGCGCGCGCGCTCGGGCGGCTCACCGGCAAGATGGAGCAACTCGAAGGCACTCTTCTCGATTGGGTGCTCGGCGAGTCGCCGCTCTTGCGCCAGCGCGCGACCACCGCCTTCGCGTCGCTGCCCGCCGAGCGCCTCAATTTCCTGGCCAGCCAATTGATCGCGCTGCTCGAGTCGCCCGACGAACAAGCTTGGTCGTTGGCCGCGGTGGCCGCCGCGACTCCGTATCTCTTTTTCGAGCGACCGGGACTCTGGGATCGCTTGCGCAAGCGCATCTTGGCCGGTGACGGCGGAGCGATCGCGTCGCGCGCGCTCGCGCGCGGCCTGGCCACGCTCTGGCGGCGCGGCCTCAAAGCGCCGGAGATCGAAGCGCCACTGCGCTCGCTGCGCGAGATGGCGTGGTCCGCCGAGACGACCTCGCTCGACGAAATGCGGCGCTGGATCGAGGTCACGGCGGTCACCGACGTGATCGACGCCGCCGAGCGCGACCCGCTCGATCTCGAGCTCGGGCTCGAGAATCTGATGCGCATCGCCGCTCAATACGACGACGAAGAGGCCGACGGACGCGCCGCGCGTTTCGCCACGTCGCTCGCGCAAACCTTCACGGAGGCTCGTAAATCGGCGCTCGGCACGGGCAGGCTCCGCCAACGCGCCGGCGCGATCAACGCGCTCGAGGGTTGCGCGCGCGCGTTCGCGCTCAGGCTTTGGGGACCCATGCTCGCCACGCGACCCGCCGGCGATCCGATCGACCAGCCCGATCTGGAAGAGCCGTGGAAGACCATCGCGCGCTCACCAGCCGAGATTCTCGACCTGGTGAAAGAGCGACGCCTGAGCGAAAACAGCGACCCGGATTCGCTCTTGCCGCTCGAGATCCTGGCGATCCGTCTAGGCGGCTACGCGCTCGACGCATGTGGCGAAGACGCCGATCTCGGTCCGGGGCGTGGCCCGGCCGCGCACGACACCTGCCATTGGCTACGCAAGATCGAGGGGCTGGCGGACGGTTCGCGTGAACTGCCGGCGGCGCTGAAAAGCGCGCTCAGCGCGCTCTTCTGGCGGTTGGTCGACACCACGCGCGGCACGGCGCTCGGTGAGGTCGACGACCTCGAGTGGCTCGGGCCGTTCGCGGCCTGGTGGGCGCTCGTGATAGATCGCCCCGCGATGCTCTTGCAGCTCGCCACGGCGCTGCCGATGATGGCGGAGGGCGCGCTCGCCCGCTGCTGCGGGCGCGCGGAAATTCTGCGCACGGCGGTCGCGTCCGGCAACGCCGACGGCGAATGGGGCGCCGCGGCGTCGGAGGCGCTCGAGTCCTTGCACGCGGCTGACACCGAGCTCGCGTTCGCGCTCTCCGGCCTCGCGCTCGCGCTCGACGACTTCAACACCGCGGCCGGGCCGAAGCCGGACCTCGAGCAAATGTGCCTGAAGCTGGTGCTCGCCGGCGATCGCCTGCAGCGCGCGCTGGCCGATCCGGTCAAAGCCTTGCACCCGGTCAGCAACGAAGACGACGACTCGCTCGCGCGCAACGCCACCGAAAACGCGCCGCGCGTGGCCGGCCTCGTGGCGCGCGCGGTGCGCGCGCGCGAGCTGTCGATGCTGGACGTCTGGTTCGCCTCGCTCGGACCGATCGCCTCCGCTCTCCTGGAAGAGGCCGTGCGCGGTGCGATCCGCCGCACCCCGCCGACGCCGCCCACCGCGCGCAAGAAGGAGCCCAAGGTCATCGAAGGCTACGAGCTCGTCAAGACCCTGGGTGAAGGCGGCATCGGCTCGGTCTGGCTCGTGCGCAAGCCCGGCGCCGATCGGCTGTTCGTGCTCAAGATCCCCAAGGCGGACGCGCTCGCCAACGCGACCGACACCGAGCGCGAGGGGATTTTAGCGTCTTTCGTGGAGGAAGCGCGCGCACTCGCCGGGCTCTATCACCCGAACGTCGCCAACATCATCGACCGCGGCGTTTCGGACGGCATGCCATTCCTGGTGCTCGAGTACCTGATCGGCGCTGATCTCAAGGAGTACGCGGCCGCTCAACACATGTCCTTGTTCGAGCTCCGCCAAGTCGTGCTGGATTCGTGTGCAGGGCTCGCCGCGCTCCACAGCGCGGGCCTCGTGCATCGCGACATCAAGCCCGCCAACATTTGGCTGCGCTTGTCGCTCGCGGGCGGCGAGCGGTTCGATCCGCACAAACATCGCGATCCGGCGCGCGTCCAGCCGCTGTCTGCGGTGGTGATCGACTTCGGCATGGTGCGCGCTATCCGCGTGCCCGCCGACGCGGGCGGGCGCTTCGTGGCCGGGACCGCGGGCTACATCGCACCCGAACAGGTGCTCGATCCGGTCGAGCTCGATCCGCGCTCCGACGTCTACGCCCTGGCCGGCACCGTCTACAACGTCACCACCGGTCGCGCGTTCTTCGACGACATCAACAACCAGCGCGATCGCATCATCGCGCACATGCGCCAAGATCCGTTCGAGGACGCCGAGCGCCTGCGCGTATTTCCGACCGCCATCGCCAAGCTCCTGCGCTCAGCGACCCTGCGCGAACCCGCAGATCGCCCGTCCCCGCTCGAGTTCGGCCGCGAATTCGCGACCGGTCTCTAGTGGCGAAGCTCTGCTCCGTTTGAAAAAGGTAGCGTTCATAAAACACAAGTTGTCGAGCCGCTCGGTGAAAGGTCTCCGGGCGAAGCCGGGTCCCCACTCGGCCGCGGGCCCATCGGGCTGGCTACACCGCTCTCCGCGACGTTGAGCGGCACGCTGATGAGCGCGCGCTCGAACTGGTCCGCGAGCGAAGCGCTCCTCGTCCCGCTCACGCTCCCGTTTGCACCCGCCCAACCCCTGAGCTCGTGCCAGTACAAAACTGGTGCACGCGGGTGTCGCGAGGCAGCAAACCCTCACGCTCTACCCCCAACCGCAGCGCCCTAGCTCTGCCCTTGCCTTCTCCGTCTTCTCACCAGTCAGGCCTCAAAAACCGAGCTCAGTGCGCCTAATCTTCACTTAGGCGGATTCAAATCACCCGAGGCGCAGCCAAACACGAGATCCACCTTGGCGCTCGGGTCCGCCTTGGCGCGCGCGCAGGTGTCGGCGCAAAGGATGATCTCACCCATGGCGTTGATCTGCCAGCCCTCGGTGCAATCCCCCACGTTGTCGGGATTGATGATTTCGCTACCCGTGCTCAAGCTCAGCACGACGTTGATCTGACTGGTGTCGATCGCCATACCGCTCGGCGCGGGCGGGATGGTGTACGTGCAGGTGTCGAGCTGACTCGAGATCTGCCCGAGGCCCATCGCGAGGGCCGCGCCGAAGTCCGTCGCCGTGGTCATGTCGAAGTGGCAGAAATTCGGCCCAGTGTCGACACAGCCCGCCGTCGCGGTGCCGCCTGCGCGAGCCGCCTGTGACAGCCAGACGCGCTCATCCATGCCGTTCGGTCCGACTTCGCTACCTGGTGAGCCAATCACGAACGTGCGCACGCCGTTCTTGAGCGCGTTCGCGATGTCGTCGATGATCGGCTGCGGATCGACGACGCTATTTGCGTTGCCGTTGCCGACGCAGTTTTGCGAGTACGTGGGCGCGCCGTCCGTGATCAGGAGCATGAACTTCTGCGCGGTCGAAGCGTAGGCGTCCATGCCTGCGACGAGCGCGTAGCGATACGCGTCGTCGGTGGGCGTCGAGCCCTGTGGCATCGCGTTCTGAAACGTATTCTGGAGCGTCATACGCTGCCCAGAACCGGTGGCGCCGAGCACGTCGATCGGCACGATCTTGTTGACCGCAACGCAGGCGGACACCGCGCGCGCGGTGTCACTCGGCTGAGGATTCATGTTCGGATAAAGCAGCACGCCGACCGCGGTCGTATCGGACAAGCCGGTGATCGCGCTTTCGAGCGCGCCCTGCGTGCTCACCCACTTGGTAGGAGTACCGCGGGGGGAACCCATCGGGGCCTCACCCATCGAGCCGCTGGTATCCACGACGAGCTCGAGCACCGACGGCACGGCCGTGCCCTGCTGGTGATTGCTCACGCACGCGGACGAGAGAATCATCGTGAGTTGGTCGCCCGTGACGGGGACCGTGCCGCCGTCATGCATGCCGGTGATGCCGATGCCGCCCGCGCCGCCTGTGCCGTTACCCACGCCGCCCGCGCCGCCGGCGAGCATGAGACCCGTGGTGCCGCCCGTTCCCTGCGGAGCGCCGCCTGCGGCGCCCGCCACCGTGGAGCCCGTGTCCTGCGAGCCGCACGCGAACCCGAACGCCGAAACAGAGATCAACACACCGAGCAGATGGGGGCGATTGAGCATGACGTTTGGCCCTTTTTGATGCGAGGGAAGAAAAAACAAAACTCACCGCAGCAAAGCGCTAGCGCGGCGAATCCGAGGCGACTCAGCTACCATAGCATCAGTCCGAGAGCGCCGAGCACCGCCAGCTGCGTCGAGCGAGCGAATAGATCACGCGCGATGATCTATTGAGATGCGATCATTGCGCTCAATCTGGATTAGGTATTTGACGCTATCGTCGACGTGATGCGCGGCGCTTCAAGTGCCGCCCGCGCCTGCAGTACCGGAACTACCAGCGGTTCCGCCCGCGCCTGCGTCGCCGCTCGTGCCCGCACTGCCGGCTGCGCCCGCGCTGCCCGCTGCGCCTGCAACACCTGCAGTTCCGGCTGCGCCCGCGCTGCCCGAAGTGCCTGCGGTTCCTGCTGCGCCCGCGGCTCCTGCGGTTCCTGCTGCGCCCGCGGCTCCTGCTGCGCCCGCGGCTCCCGCGCCGCCGCCTTTGCCTGCGTTTCCGGCCGCTCCGCCCGCACCGGCTTTGCCACCCGTGCCGGCCATGCCGCCAGCGCCCGCAGCGCCGTTGCACGTCTGGCCCATCACGTTCCGCACTTGCATGCCGCCGCAGCGACACGCGGGCGCGTTCGGGCACACGCCGTTCCCGGTGCACGCCATGGTGAGATGAGGATCGGGGCAATCCACACCACCCGGCATTCCACCCATACCCGCTCCAGCCATGCCGAAGCCACCGAAGCCACCGAAGCCACCGGCACCAATGCCGCCCGCGCCCATACCTCCCGCGCCGGTCGTGCAGCTGATCGTGCCCCCCAGGCAGTAGCAAGACGTGCCCGTGCACAGGCCATCGGCCGCGCAATCGGCTCCGGGCGTCGTGTCTGGGCAGTCGACCATGCCGATCATGCCCGTGCCGCCAACTGCGCCGAAACCTGCGAAGCCCGTGCCTGCAACGCCCGAACCTGCGCTGCCCGCCTTGCCCGCGCCGCCGATACCGCCCGCGCCACCCACGGTCCGCTGACCGCCGGTACCGGAGGTCGCGCTAGGAGTAAACGTAGCGCCGTTGTCCGAGCCGCAAGCAGCAGCCAAACCAACGAGCACGAGTGAAGAACACACGAAGGCAGCGGAACGCATCAGAGACCTCCACGTTCGGCCGTGCTTGGGCGTAAGCGCGACCAGCGACTCGCAACCTAGCAGGCCGCGCCGTGAACATCCACGAGGACCGACACTCTCCTCACCAGTGGAGTCACGCGCGCTGCTCTTTTGCATCTTGCGCGCCGTGGATTTCCCGCAGCTCTCCAATTTTCCGGACCCACGCGCGCTGTCTCGAGCGGGACGAGATTCGATATCGGGGAAATGCCGCAAATGATCCCGCGGCGATCCCCGCGATGTCAGCCGAGCCACCGGCGTGCGCTTGACGGACCGCGCGGCGAGCCTTAGCTGAAACGTGTGCGAGGCATTTCGCCCGCACGTGTACCCCGCCGGGAGCGTTCGCCCCGGCAGATTGGAAGAAAAACATGCATCCTGGTTTTTTTGGTTGGTGGCATCGTCATGGCTCTGGCCACGGCTCTTGTGCGGAGCAGAGCTGCGGTCCGGCAAGCTTCGGTGACTCTGCCGGGCGGCCGCACTGGCACGCTGCCCCCCAGCACGGTTTCGACGAGGGCGGCTCGGGCTTCGGTGTGCGCCGTCCGTTGCGCTTTCTCGCGCACAAACTGGAGCTGAACGACGATCAAGTGTCCAAGCTTGCCGCGATCCTGAGCTCGCTCAAGACCGAGCGTGCTCAGAACGACGTCGATCAGCGCCGCCGCGTGGCCGCTCTCGCCGACGCATTCGAACTGCAGACATTCGACGAAGCGGGCGTCGACGGCGTGGGCGCCGAGCAGCACAAGAGCGAGGAGCGCCTGCGAGCGGCCGTGAAAACCGCTTTGTCGCGCATTCACGCGCTCTTGAGTGACGAGCAACGACAGAAGTTCGCGTATCTCTTGCGCACGGGCGTGCTGGCGATCTGAGTTGGATGAGTTGTTTCTCTTTCTGTTTGATGCGCCGCGCGCATTCTCATGCGTTGACCGCGCCGGGCACTCTCAATACCTGTTCGGCCGCGGCCAGGAGCTCGACGCCTGAAAACGGCTTCTGCAAAAAAGCGTACTTTCCGGCAGACACCCCACGGCGCAAGAGCTCCTCCGGCAAATAGCCGGAGCAGAGTAAGACTCGCATCGCCGGAGCGAGTCGCTCGGCGCGCTCGATCACGACGCCGGTGGGAGTCCCCGGCATCAGTCCGTCGATGCAGAGCAACGCGAAATCATTCTTGTGCGCGAGCAGCTCGAGTGCCTGATCGCCGTTCGCCGCCTGCATCGTGAGGAAGCCCTGTTGCGCAAACGTCCTCACCATGGTCGCGCGCACTTCGTCGCGATCTTCTACGACCAGTACCGACAGGCCCCGGAGTGGGTCGCTCGCCGTCCGCTCTCGACCGGTCACCGGCGCACGCTCCGCGGTCTCGGCGGCTCTCGGTAAGCGCAGCGTGAACGTGGTGCCCGCGGCGCTCGACGCGACGCGCACGTCTCCACCGGCGCTCTTCGCAAAAGCATGCACGGTGGCGAGCCCGAGCCCACTGCCGAGCCCGGGTGACTTGGTCGTGAAAAACGGCTCGAAGAGCCGCTCGAGCGCGTCGGGCGGGATGCCGTCACCGGTGTCGGACACGGCAATCTCGATGCACTCGCCCGGCGGCTCACCCGAGTCGGCCGCCACTTGGACTTCGCCGGCAGAGATGCGGAGCAGGCCGCCACTCGGCATCGCGTCCCGGGCGTTGATCGCGAGGTTGATCAGTGCGCGCTCGAGCTCCGCGGGATCGACGTGAGCCGAGAGGCCCGCGCGCCCCGGCTCGACGCCGAGCTCGATGTCGCTCGCGATCACGCGCCGGAGCGCGCCGCGCAAACGCGCGAGCAACTCGGCGACGACGACACGTTGTGGCTTCGAGACCTGGCGACGGCCGAGCGTGAGCAGCTGACGCGTGAGCTCGGACGCACGGCGCGAGGTCTCGACGATGTCACGCGCGCCCTCCTGCACGTTCGCCGCCTGCGGCTCGAGCGCCATCAGCTCGGCGGTGCCGATGATGACCGTCAAGAGATTGTTGAAATCGTGCGCGACGCCACCCGCCAAGCGCGCGAGCACCTCGACGCGCCGCGCCTCTTCCAGAGCTTTCTGCGCCAGCACGCGCTGCTCGCGCTCGCGTTCGCGCTCACTCTCCGCCCGCTCGAGCGCGAGTCGCTGCGCTTGTTCCCGCTCCGCGAACGCGCGCAATCGCGCAGCCTCGCGCGCGAGATGCTCCACAACGTACACCTGGGTCGCGCACAGCGCGCCGCCAAACCCTACCAGCGTCACGAACTGGCGCACCCAAAAGGCCGAGCCGCGCGGATCCCACATCTCAATCTGGAGGGGTGCGCCCAGACCGTTCACGGCAATGTAGCCGGCCAGCACGAACGCCGCGACCACTACGCCGAGACCAAGAGCAGCGCCACGCCGCCCGAAGAACAGGGCGCTCAGCAAGAGCACGATCACGTTCAGCGCGACGCTGCCCACGGTCACACCGCCGCGCACTTCGACGAAGAATGCCGTCAGCGCGAGCAACGACAACAACGAGAGCTGCGAGCGGACGCGGCCGAGTCGAGTGCGGAGCACGCGCAGCAACGGAAAGGAGAGCGTATACGCCGAGAGCACCACGGTCTGAGCGTCCAGCCCACCCCGCCTCAGCTGCGATACGATCAGCACCAAGCTGACCGTCGGCACCATGAACGACAAGAGGTCGATCGCCGTGCGCAGGACTCGTTCGCGCAGCGAAAGCAGCGCGTCGTCGACCACGCGCTCTCCGCTCACGGCTTCTTCTTCTGGCATACGCTCGACTTTTCTCGCCCCGATATCGAGTCTGCTCCGCCCTCGCCCTGGCCGACAAGACCTACGCTCGACGGAGTTCCGCCGCCTCCGCCGGCGCGGGGCGTCACCTTGCCGCGGAAAATCCCGAAATTAGCCTAAATGCGGGACTTGAAGGCTCCGCCGGCGACTTCCAGCTATTTGACGGTCTCGATCTTACAAGCCGAGCTGCAGCCATCGCCGTTCGTGTTGTTCTGGTCGTCGCACTCTTCGCCCTGATCCATCTGGACGATACCGTCGCCGCAATGCGGCGCAAACGTGCAGTTCGGGTTGCACGTGCCGTAGGCGCCGCTGTTGACGCCGTCGTCGCACTGCTCGTTGCCGATTTGCGGCACGCCGTCGCCGCAGTACGGGCCGGGTTGGCAATTGGGGCCACAACTCGGCATGGTCGGGTTGGCCGTGGGGTACGCGCCCGTGTTGACGCCGTCGTCGCAGGCTTCGTCCGGCATCTGCGTTACGCCGTCACCGCAGTGCGGACCGGGCAGGCAGGCCGTCGTGCAACCGTTGTAGGCCGTGTCGTCATTGCAGGCGCCGTTGATACCGGTACAGGTGAGCGTCGGGTGCTTGGTCTTGTCCCCGTTGTCACACGCTTCACCCGCGGAGACGACGGCGTCGCCGCACTCCGGCGAACAATCGCTCGGCGCGGTGTTGAAACCGGACAGCGTCAGCTCGAAGGACGAGCCGTGGACTCTGCGCTCGGTCTGGAACACGGCGATCTGATAGACGTTGCCGGCGGTCAGCTTGAACTTCGTGGCGCTCGCCGCGTTGAGCGTGAAGGACTGCTCGAGCGGGATATGCCAGCCGCCGAGATCGAGAGCCAAGACGCCGTTGACGAACACCCACACGTCGTCGTCCCCGATGAAGTCGAGCGTCGCGCTGGCGGTAGGATCGTACTTGAACCAATAACGCACCTCGCTCGTGAAATCGAAGTTGTGGAGCGCGCCGCCGGGCTCCGCCACCCACTGCGAGTTGTAGATGACGCCCGGGATCTGCGCCGTCTGATACGAGGACATCGGCGTGACGAGGTTCAGCGTCGTGTTCGGATATAGATACAGGCTCTGCGCGTTGTCGATCGGGAAAAACGTCGGGCTCCCGTCGATGTATTTGACCGTCGCGTTGCAGACCTGCGTGCTGCCCCAAGGCGTGCACGGGCCCAAGCACACCTGCGTCGTCGGGTCCCAGGGCGTGTTGCACTGAGAGACCGCGCAGGTCGCCGACGTGCCGCTATTGGCGCACCAGTTGAGCACGGTGTAGTCCGGCCACTGATCACCCGCCGCGTCGTAGCGGTTCGCATACGTGCCCGGGTTCGTAGGACTCTGCCAGAGCGTGATGAAGCCGGGGTTCGTACCGTTCACGCCAGCCGCGTCGTGGTACCACTGGGCGAATGAGGCCGGGCTGTGGATGGCGCCGTCCGTGGTGTTGCCGCAGCTGTTGTTCGCCGCGCAACCCGGGCCGGCCAAGACGGGTTTGTTGTCCGCGGCCAGCGTCGTCTTCACTAAACCCGTGATCGGGCCGGCGTTCGGGTTGTCGAAGGTCAGCCCGAAATCCGTGTTCTTCGTCACGTCCTGATCGCGGAAGATCGCGGGCACGTTCATCGTGCATATGTTGTTCTTGAGCACGCAAGGCGCGTTGTTGTTGCACGTAAAGCCCGCCTCGATCTGGCAGGTGCTCGAACAACCGTCACCGTCGCGCTGATTGCCGTCGTCGCATTGCTCGTTTGCGCCGAGCAAGATGCCGTCGCCGCACGAGGACGTGCAGCCGCTGTTCGGGGGGCACGCGGGCTCCGCCTGGCAGGTCGCCGAGCAGCCGTCGAACGGAGTCTTGTTGCCGTCGTCGCAGCTCTCGGCGCCTTCTTTCTTACCGTCGCCGCAGACGGTGGGGGTGCAGGTGCTCGGTACGCCGCTGCACTTGAAGCCGAGCTCCACGCGGCACTTCGAATCGCAGCCGTCCCCGTTGGCGTTGCCGCCGTCGTCGCAGCCCTCGTTCGCGTCGACGTTGCCGTCCCCGCACACGTGCGTTTTTACGCACGGTTTGTTGGGTACGAGGCAGGCGTAGCCCTTCTCCACCGAACGACAATCCGCGGCGCAGCCGTCACCGGCCAGCTTGTTGCCGTCGTCACAGGCTTCACCCGCGCCCACGACGCCGTCACCGCAGATGATGGTGGACGTGCACGGACCGCCCATGGGCGGACACGTGAAGTACTTTTCTACCTGACACACGCCGGAGCAGCCGTCCCCGGGGATGCTGTTGCCGTCGTCGCAGACTTCATTCGGCAGGTTGACGATGCCGTCACCGCAGCCGGGCGCGGCCGTGACTTTGCAGTCAGGCGGCGCATTCGGCATGTCGCATAGCTGCTGCTTCATGCCGCCGAAGCCGAACGCTCCGACGCCCGAGCCGGCGGCCCCGCCTGTCAGCATCAACGTGCCGCCGGTGGCGCCCGCCCCTCCGGAGCCGGTGTTCCTGGAGCCCACCTTCTTGCCGCCCGACGCGGCGCTGCAGCCGGCGAACGCCAAACCCAGCGCAACCAACCCGACCATGAAACTGGTTCCAGTTTGCATACACAAAACCTCGCCGCAGTGCGGAGCACGCCGGACGGCGTGGCTCCGTAAGTCCTGTAGTCTTACTCCCACCGAGCATATCAGACTCAGTGCGAGCCTGCCCTTCAGTTCTCGACTCACACCTTGAACAGGTAGGCGAGTGTCGGCTGATGTAAACCGCTGTTGCTCGTGGCGCGGAAAGTTATTGCTGAGCGCTCAACGCGCACCTTTTTAGCAAGCGTCTTTACTTGCGCGGAACAGCAATCGCCGCCGCGTGTAGACGATGTAGGTGACACCCTTGAGCTGTGGCATATTGCTGAGCGCTTGTCTCGCTCAACGCTTTGCATTGCTCTCACCTGCGCCGCTCTCGGCTGTAACAACAAACCCACTCAATTGCCGTTCGAGAGAGCCGATGCCGGTGGCGCGCTCGGTTCGAGCGGCGCGGGCGGCGAGACGACGGCCGGCGGCGCGGCCAGCTCGACGAGTGGCGGCTCAGCCCCCAGCGCAGGGGCGAGTGGCTCGGTTGGCAGCGGCGGCTCGGGCGCAAGCGGCGTAGCAGGTGCCTCGGGGGCTTCTGCCGGCGGGACGGGCGGCACGCTGGGCGGCGGAGCCGGCGGTGACTCGGGTTCGGCGGGCACGAGCGCTTCGAGCGGAGCCAGCGGAAGCGCCGGCGCGGCAGGCAGCGGCGGAGCGCCGGTCGTGTCCGGACCGCCCTACACCTTTCCCCAGAACTACGTGAGCAAGTGGTGCACGCGCCCCACGGGCGCCGATCCGGCGATCGCCAAGGCGGCGTACACCGAGTTTTTCACCCAGCTCGTGACCGCGACGGGGGCGGGCGGCAATCTGCGCGTCACTCGCCCGAACACCGAGCTGGATACCACCGTGTCCGAGGGCATCGGCTACGGCATGATCCTGGCTGTCGTGATGGACGATCAGCCGACGTTCGACGCGCTGTGGAAGTACGAGCAAGCCCACTTGGACGTCAATGGGCTCATGAATTGGAAGATCGATCCCTCCGGCACCGTCAGCACGGACGGCGTGGGCGCGGCCACCGACGGCGACGAGGACATGGCCTGGGCGCTCCTGCAGGCCGACCACAAGTGGCACGGCCAGGGCTCGCTCAGCGCGAGCTACTTGTCGTTCGCGCAAGCCCAAATCGGACGCATCTGGAACTACGAGGTCGATCACTCACACGGAGGCCTACTGATCGCCGGTGACTCTTGGGGCATGGTCATCACCCACAACCCGTCGTACTTCGCGCCGAACCAGTATCGTCGCTTCGCCGCGGTAGACACCAGCCACGATTGGAACAGCGTCATCGATCGCAACTACAGCCAGCTCGCGAGCGAACTGCAGGCCTCGCTCGGCAACCTGAACAACGGCCTCGTGCCCGCCTGGGCCGACCCGAGCGGCAATCCGATGGTGCCCTTCATGGGCGCGCCCACCTACTACCAGTACGACTCGGCGCGCGTGCCGTTCCGCATCGCCCAAGACTATTGCGACTACGGCGAGGCCCGCGCCAAGACCTACCTCGACAAAGTCTCGGCGTTCTTCGTGAGCCAAGGCGCAAGCGCGATCGTCGACGGCTACAACCTCGACGGCAGCGCAAATGCCGCTCACGCGCTGCCCATCCAATCCGCCCTCTTCGTCGGCGCGGCCGGCGTCGCCGCCATGAGTGACCCGAACAAAGCCACCTTCGTGAACCAGGTCTGGCAGATCCTCGCCACCAAAGATCACACGCAGCTCTTACCCGACAGCTACTACTTCAACTTGTCCTGGCTCACGTTCAGCACACTCATGCTGAGCGGGAATTTGTATGATTTTAGTTTGAGGTAAGAGGTTGTTCCTCTCGTCTTCTGCTCCGTCTCCGCCGAAGACGCTCTCCGTCGAAGACGCCATCCGCCGAAGACGCTCTCCTCCGGTGACGCTCTCCGCCGAGGACGCTCTCCGCCGAGGACGCTCTCTGCCGAGGACGCTCTCTGCCGAGGACGCTCTCCGCCGAAGCCGCTCTCCGGACGCCAAGTTTCGGGGCTCGCCCCCGAAACCCAGAACGACATCGTGGGTCTTGGCACGATCAGATCACGATCGACACGAGTCGGAAGGCTCCAAGAAACCCGGCGAACCCGGGCGCCTGCTTTCCAACGATCGAACGGATCGCGAGACTTCGAAATACAGAACTACAAAACAAAAAATCCAACCTTAAAACCAAAAACTAACTATTCGGAATCTTCGCTTTCGCCGTCCGCACATTCCCACGCAGCGTCGCAATATCATGATCTAGCTTCGCCTTGACGGCCTTGAAGGTTTCGACCTCGGCGGTGTCGTAGTCGGCGATGTCTTTGTTGATCGCGTGTTGCTGCGCGGGGATCTGTTGAATCATCGGATTGACGACGGCTTTGACTTTGGCCGGCGCCTTGGCGGCCTTGGCGGTGAGCTCGCTTACCTCTTTGTTGGCGTCCGCGAGCTCTAGCCGACCGAGTGCTTTGAACGCTTCACGCGCCTTGCCGAGCGCCGCTTCGGCAGCTTTGCAGTTGTCGGAGGTGGCTGACTGAGTCTTCTGAGCGTCAGCGAGCTTCGATTGTGCGTCGGCTAGATCGGCCTTTGCCTGGTCGAGCTGCTTCTGCAGGTCCACGAGCTTGTTTTGTCCGTCGGCTTGCGCCTTGGCGACGCGCTGATCGGCAGCCTTCTCGGCTTCGGCGAGCTTCGCCTTTTGTTCGTCCGCATTCCCGCAGGCGGGCAATAAGAGCAGCAAAAACCAGGGGGCTCGCATGGCAATGATCCTAGTCCGCGCGGGGCGGCCCTGGCAAATCGGTGTTTTTCGCACGGGCCGAGCGCCCGTCCCCGAATGACTGAACGCGCGCCCCGCGCTCAGTTAACGAAGTACGCCCTCCACCGCGCTCCACAGTTGCTCGGCGTCGTATGGCTTCTCGAGGATACCGTTGTGCTTTGCCCCACCGATGCGTGACGGCTCGAGCTCGTAGCCGCTGCTGAGCAACACGGGCACCGAGCTCGTCTCACGAATTTTGCTCAGTGTGTCGAGGCCGTTCATACGCGGCATCGTCATGTCCATCAGCACCAGGCAAATCTCGGCGCGATGCTCGTCGAATACGCGCAGCGCGTCGACTCCGTCGGAGGCCGTGAGCGTGCGATAGCCCTTGCTCGCCAGGCAACGGCTGGCCACGGTTTGCACGCCGCGGTCGTCGTCCACGATTAGAATCGTGCCGCGGCCCACGCTCGTACTACTGATTTCGGCGTCTGCTTCGAGCTTGAGCAAGGGCAACAGCACGCGAATAGCCGTGCCCTTGCCTAGCTCGGAGTCGATGCTGATCGCGCCGTGATGACCGCGAATGATGCCGAGCACGGCGGCCATGCCCAAGCCGCGGCCCTGAAACTTGGTGGTGAAGAAGGGGTCGAAGATCTTGCCGCGCGTCGCGGCGTCCATGCCGACACCGGTGTCGCGCACCTCGATGCACAGGAATGTGCCCGGACGCGCTGCGTGTCCGACGCAGCGTTCGAGCATCGCCTCGCTGACGTCTTCTTGTCGCACGGACACCTCGACGCGGCCGACGCCATCTTCGATCGACTCCGCCGCGTTGGTGAGGAGGTTCATCACGACTTGGCGAATTTGCGTGGCGTCGCAAGAGACGAGCGGCACGCCTTCCTGGAAGTGAAAGAACAGCTCGACCTGCTTTGGAATCATCGAGTGCAAGAGCTTGGCCATCTCGCGGATGGCGCTCGGCACGTCCAGGCTCTCGACGCGTAGCTTGCCCTGACCGGAGTAGTCGAGCATTTGCTTGGTGAGCTCGGCCGCACGACGCGCGCCGATCTCGATCTCGGAGAGCAGAGAGCTCACGCGCTCGTCGCCTGCCGGCAGTCCCCTGGCGAACGACGCATTGCCCAGCATCGTGACGAGCAGATTATTGAAATCGTGGGCGATTCCGCCGGCGAGCACGCCCAGGCTCTCGAGCTTCTGCGTCTGCCGCAGCTTTTCCTCGAAGCGCTTGCGCTCGGTGATGTCGAAGAACGTGACGACCGCGCCGTTGACCTCTTGCGTCTGCAAATCGCGCGTCGGCACCGCGCGGTACACGGCCCACGCGACTTCACCGTTCGACTTGCGCACGCCGAGCGTGGTCGCAGGTTGCGCCTGACCCGTGAGCATTGCGCGCGTGACCGGGTAGTCCGCAACCTTCGCCGGCGTGCCGTCCTCGAACACGGTGAGCTGATCGAAATCAGCGACGTAGCGGTGATTCAGCGCGTCGTAGTTGAGGCCGAGAATGCGGGCCGCGTCGGCGTTGACCCGCAAGAGCGCGCCGTCCTTGCCGACGTGAACCACGCCGCCGGGCAGCGCCTCGATCAAGCGATCATTGAGCTCCATGCTCGCGCTGAGCGCTGCTTCGGCGCGCGAGCGCTCGGCGATGTCGAGCTGGAGACGCGCGTTGATTTTCTCGAGCTCGACCGCGCGCTCTACCGAGCGCTGCTCGAGCTCGAGGTTTTTGCGCATGAGCTGGCGATCGGTCCGCGTCGCCAAAAATCCCGGTATTTGGTAGCTGGCTTTCGACTCCGCCAGCTCGGGATGTTCGCGCAAGTAGCGCATCACGTGCGCCGCGATACGCGACGGCGGCGCCATGATGAAGCGACAGGTCGGATCTCCCTTCGCTTGGCACAGGATCTCGACGGCCACCAGCGAGAAGCCAAAGCTGTTCTCACACCAACCCGACGAGTAGCCGGCGCTCATGATGCAAACCGGGCAGTCGCTCTTTTTACCCGCCGACAACCAGGACGCCGATTCGAACGAGTACGGATGATCGTAGAGCAAGAAATAGTTTTCGTCGGGAGACGGCTCGCTCTCGGGAGATATGTCCACGGACGCCCAACCCGCGTGCGCAAAGTGAATCGGCCCCGCCGACAAACGGGCGATCGGATCGCTCAGCTTCATGCGATCGGCGAAGCTCTGCGCGTCGCCCATGCCCATCGCGTGCGCAATGTCGAACAAAAGGCCGTTGGCCACGGCGCGAGCCTCGTGCGAGTCGTCGTAGATCCCGCGCACCATCTCGTAGAATTCGACCGAGAGCGACGCGGCCCGCACGAGCATGTAGCGCTCGCCGTTGATCTCGAGCGTGCCGCGCTCGGGAGTCGCTTTTTGGTCCGAAAAATAGCGCTCGACGTAAGCCTGAGCCTGCTCGAAAAGCGGCGCAAATTTGTCGGGAACGCGGACGGTTTTGATCATGCGCCGGAGCTCGCGAGCTTTTCGCTCGGCGCGCGCTCAGTCGCGACCGAGTTCGAACTCGACGCGATCTCCCGCGGGTCCGCCGGTCGCCGCGTCGGGCGCCGCCACCGGCGCCGTGCGCGCGGCGAGGGTTAGACGCGCGCTGGGCATCCCGCACTTGTCTTGCAGCGCCTGAACCACGACGCTGGCGGCCTCCGCCTGATCACTCCATGCGCTGGTCGCCGCGTTCGCACCGTCGAACACGAGTTTGGCGCGCAGCGGGTCGCCCGTTCCGAGCTTGGCAATGTCACAGAGCAGCGCTTTGCCGGACGCGCTGAGCTCGTGTTTTTTGGGCACGAACAGGGCCCGCGCGGCGACCGCAACGCCCGCCGCGTTACCGCCGAGCAGCGCGGCGTCTCCGCCTTTGATGGCCTTGTCGAGCTTGTCGGCGAGTGCCCTGCGCAACGTCGCGACCTTGTCGGCATCGAGCTTCTTGCTGCCGTCCTGGTCCTTCTGCTGCGCCTCGAGCTTCGAACGAGCGGCCTGCTCTTGCTTGAGCGATGCCTGCGCTTGACTCAAGGACTGAGCGGCTGCCTGCGCGTCCGTGCGCTCTTGCTGGTAGCGCGCGCTGAGCGCTTGGTAGGCGCGAAGCAGCGGAAAATAGTAGCCGAACACGAACGTCGCGCAGCCGACGACGAGGATCCCCAACACGAAACGCAGTGCGCGCGAACCGCCGCGCCGCGGCATGAACACGTCTGCTTCGGATTCCCAAGGGTTGCGTGCCATTGCTGGTGCTACCAGGACTACTGCCCTCGCCGAACATTGGCCAGTGCTTCGGCGCTCAAAATTCTCCCGCAGGTCGATATTTGCAAACTTGGTGGATCAGGCTCAAAGGCCTGTGCGACGCGGCAGTGCATTTCGCCAAAACTCACCGCAAACTACCCCGATGGTCGCTCGCACCGCTTCCCTCAACGAAGAAGACATCTGGCACGTACAAGTCTCCGATGGCGACATCCGAGTCGTGACCGTCGATCAGCTCGACGACCTGTTCCGTCTGGATCTGATCGACGATTCGGTCAACGTCTGGCAGCCGGGCATGCCGACCTGGCAGCCGCTCAAGGTCGTAGCCGGCATGGACGAGCAATCGCTCAAGCAGGTGCCGCCCGTATCCAGGCCGCCCCCGGCGCCGCCGAAGCGCGCCACCCGGCCCGAGCCGGTGTCCGTCGCGCCCTGGGCGGTGCCGGATTTTTCGGTGAGCAGCTTTGGCCCCGCCGTCACGAGCGACATCCCCAGCGAGTATCGTTCGCGCTCGGGTGGCGGCGGCTTCGGCCGTGTCGTACTCGGACTTTTGGCGGTGGCGGGCATCTCGATCACGGCCTACCGCAATGGCCTGCTGCAAGATGCGGCGCGCGCCGCGCACCAAGACGCGCTCTATCACCGAGCCGAGGCCGCGCTCGGGCCGCCCGGCTTCGGAACCCTGAGCTCCGTCGATCGCATGACGAGCGTCGCGATGATCACCCTGCCGGCAGGCCTCTCCGGGCCGAGCTCCGCGGCGGAACCCAAGCCGAGCGCTCCCGCGCCAGCGAAGGCAGCCGAGCCGAGCACTCCGAGCGCGCCTGTCGTTGCCGCGCCGGTGCAGGCCACGAACGCAGCTGCGCCCGTCGCTGCCACGAGCACACCCGCGGCGGCCGCGCCGTCGTCGCCGCCCGCGAAAGCCGTGTCGCTCGACGCGCTCCCGCGCGAAGGCAGCGCTGCCCCGAAACCGATGGTTGCGGCACCGGCCTCAGCCTCCAAATCGACGCCGGCAAAGCCCGGCGGAAAAGGGCTCTCTTCAGGCCTCAAAGGCTCGTCGAGCGCGTACGATCCGCTGAACGGTAAGCTTTAGAGTTGGTTTTTGTTCTCGCGGAGTTCCTGCGCAGACCGCCTCGCAGCACTCGCAACCGAGAAAGCAGCCGGCGCCGGGCTTGCCGGATTTTTGTTGGTCTTGGCCTCGGTCGAAGATCGAGATCTGGCTTTGCCAAGACTGCGAACGTCGACGTGCGGGGCTCTGCCCGGCGCCCCGGGAGTGCGTGCGCGAACGCTTGATCGATCGACTTGGTCTTGCGCGGGCCTTGGGCCCTCGAGCTCACGCGATCGGGCGCAGCATGACGACCGAGTAGCCGACAGCCAACTTGCGCCCGGCGTTGACGTACGAGTGACGCTGATCACCCCGGAAGACGACCACGTCCCCTTCCCGGACCATGAAGGTCTCACCGGACGCGATGAGTTCGATCTCGCCCGTCTCGCAGGTCAGATATTCGCGCGTGCCGGCGGTGTGCGGCACACCGACCAAGCGCGCGCCCACGGGTAGCTCCAGCCGCTCGATCTGCATGCCGGGCACCTTGTCCGGCAAGAGCGTGCTGACAGTCACCGCACCGCGCACGCGCGACGGCAGCGAACCTTTTTCGTAGTGCTTGGCGTTCGCCCGCGGCTCGGCGACGATCTCTTCGAGCGACACTTGCAGGGCCACGGCTACGGCGTGGAGTACGGACAGCGTCGGATTGCCGGCCCCCGACTCGAGGTTGGACCAAGTCGCGCGCGGGAGCCCCGAGAGCTTGGACATCTGCTGTTGCGTCATGCCGCGCGCCTGGCGCAGCTCACGAATGTTCCGGGAAAGCCGCGCTGACAGGTCCTCGCTCATTGGATCTGGCAGATTATCATCTTGCCAATCCTTTGTCGCACCGGACAATGAAGTGTCCAGGCGGGCGCATGCTTCCGAACAGAAGGAGCAGCGCCCATGCAAATCGCCCAGACAGCCACGTTGATCACCGGTGCCGGCCGCGGGCTCGGCCGGGCACTCGGCGAGGAGCTCGCCCGCAAGGGGGCGCGCGTGGTGCTCGTCGCCCGCACGCGCGCCGACGTCGAGGCCGTCGCGCGAACGATTCGAGAACGCGGCGGCGAGGCTCACGCCTTGGTCGCCGATCTCGGACGCAAAGAGGACGTCTACCCGCTGGTCGGCGCGGCCAGCGCGCTGGTCGGACCGATCGGCCTTTTGATTCACAACGCGAGCACGCTCGGTCCGACGCCGCTCCGGCTCCTGCTCGACACCGACTGCGAGGATCTGTCGCGGGTGCTCGAGACGAACCTGCTCGGCCCATTTCGCGTGAGCCGAGCCGTGGCAGGCTCGATGGCGCTCGGCACTGGCGGGACGATCGTGCACGTGAGCTCGGACGCCAGCGTGAATGCCTACGAGCGCTGGGGCGCGTACTCGGTCTCGAAGGCCGCCCTCGATCACCTGGCGCGGCTGTGGGCGGCCGAGCTCGGCTCACACGGCGTACGCTCGTTCAGCGTGGATCCGGGCGAGATGCGCACGCAAATGCACGCGGACGCCGTACCCGAAGCCGATCCAGCCACGCTCGCCGATCCGAACGACGTCGCGCGCCGCATCGTGACCTTGCTCGAGAGCGACTCGGTCGCAAACGGCGCGCGCCTGCTCGCGAGCGACGTGCGCGAGGTGCCGTCATGAGAGCCGCCAGCGCGCCTCGAACCCAGCCGCACAGCGAACGGCTGCTCGTGATCGATCCCGGCGCGGGCACGTTCGCCGACCGTCGCATCCTCGAGCTGCCGCGATTGACGCATCCGGGCGATGTCTGGGTGGTGAACGACGCGGCGACGCTGCCCGCGTCGCTCGTGATCTCGCCCGAGCTCGAACTGCGCTTGGTGGCTCAAGAAGACGAGCGCACGTTCTGGGCGCTCGCCTTCGGCAGCGGCGATGCCCGTGTACCTACCGAGCAACGCGCGCTGCCTCCGCCGTTGCCCGTCGGTACGACGCTCCGCTTCGGCGAAGAACTCTCGGCGCGCGTCGTCGCGGTCGACGCGCACAGCGCGCGCCTGATCGCGATCCGCTTCGAGCAAAGCGACGCGCGGCTCTGGCAGGGTCTGTATCGCGCGGGCCGGCCCATTCAATACGCCTATCTGAGCCGTCCGCTCGCGCTCTGGGACGTCCAAAACGGCTACGCTTCGCGCCCCTGGGCGTTCGAAATGCCGTCCGCCGGACGTCCGCTGAGCTTCGAGCTCTTGTTCGGACTCGAGCGCGCCGGAGCGGAAGTTTTGCGGCTCACGCACGCAGCAGGCATCTCGTCGACCGGCGACAGCGCGCTCGATCGACGTTTGCCCATCCCGGAGCGCTACGAGATCCCACGCGCGTCGGCCGAGCGCGTCTCGCTCGCCCGCGCGCGCCGGAGTCGCGTCGTGGCAGTCGGCACGAGCGTGACGCGCGCGCTCGAATCCGCCGAGCTCGGCGGCCATCGCGCGGGCGTCGCCGAGCTGCTGCTCGGCCCGGGTTACCGGCCGCGCGTGGTGAGCGGCATCTTGAGCGGCATGCACGAGCCGAACACCACACACTTCAGCCTGCTCGAGGCGTTCGCGCCGCGCGGCTTACTCGAAGCGTCGTTCGCGCACGCGGAGCGCGCGGGCTACCTCGAGCACGAGTTCGGCGACGCGTGTTTGATTTTGCCGGGCGCGCTGAGTTCAACCGAGTGCGGCTAGCCGCGCGCGACTCGAGCGCGGAGCCGGAGCGCTCAAGCGGTGCTCGGCACAGGCAACCAGATACTCACACGTGCTTTTTTGCATGGGCACGCGCGCGAGCGCGATCCACTGGATGATCTCGCGCCCGCGGCACAAGAGCTCACGGCCGCGCCTGCCCCAGTCAGCTTCGGCGCGCGTCGGGTGGCTGCCGAGCGCGGGCTGGAACGCGCAGAGTCGCTCTCCGGCCACCACGAACGACGCCCAGATGTCGAAGATCTCGGGATCCGTGCGCTGGGTCTCGCACTCGGTCTTGGCGGCCTCACCCAGCTCACGCAGGATGAGCTCGACCCCTTTGAACATCGGCGAGTCCCCGAACGTGGCGCAAAGCTCGTCGATGATCTCGTCGACCGCGCGCATGGTGAGCGCGACCTTGACGTAGCGCGAGCGATAATAATCCTCGACGGGGAACGCGAACACCTTGAACGGTTCGCCCCACAGCTCGTCGATGCACTCTTCACCGTTCCTGTGCCGCACGGCCTTGCCGAGCGCGAGCGCCTCTTGCAAATGAGCGCCGCACAGGCGCATGAGCGGATTGCTGGAGTCAATCGAAGCGCCCACGGCTTGCAGCTCGACCAGCTTTTTGAGTACATCGACCGCGCGATTGAAGAGGGCTCCGGCGAGCATCGCGCTCTTCACGCGCTTTTTTTGGGGATCCGTTTCGGCCTCGTACGCGGCGCGTGCTTCTTCCAGCCGGGTGCCGGGCACGTTGAGGCCGTACTCGACGTGGTTGAAGAGCCGGCGCGTGAGCGCGTCGATCAGCTTCTTTTTTTCGGCGAGCGTGTCGGCCGGCAGGTCGTAGGCCTTGAGCCAGTAGCCGTCGTAGTAGAGGCGGAGGCGCCCGGCGATGGTGCGCGCGGTACCTAGTTCAATCGGTTCGTTCATGGTGAGGGACTCAGCGCCACCCAGGAACCCTCTGGCGACAGTTAGGACTCATACTCCCAGCCGGGGCTTTCTGCGAGAAATTCTTCAAGGCGATGACGCACTGCCTCCGCGTCTTCGTCACAATCACTCGTGAGGGTGTGATCGGCCGCCCAGAAAACGAACGTCGGCTCGACGAAACATTCCCGAAGCATTCAGAGCAAGGCTCTGATTTCTATGGATGAATCGGCGCGCGCAGCGCGAATCAGAGCGTGTAGATGAGGCCGAGGCGACCGACACCGTTCGCGTACGGTTCTTTGACGGATTGCGTCTGCCAAATCGTGTCGCCGGCCGGGACGCCTTGATATTTGAGGTCGCTGCCGAAATTGTAACGGAAGACGCCGCCGATGCGCAGCGTGACGCTCGGACTGAACAGGATGTCGAAACCGAGCTGACCGTTGGCGCCGACGCGCTTGTCGTCGAGTTCGATCGACGGCCCGTACAGGGTTTGCGACGACGGATCCGTGGGCACCGCGATGGTCTCTTTGAGCAAGCTGAAGCTCGGGCCAACACCCAGGTAAAAGCCGAGCCCCTTGCCCACGTAGAACCCCTTTTCGAACGTCAGATCGGTGGCGATGATGTTCGCGCTGACCCCGGTCCCGGTGCCGGTGAGGTACTCGGCTCCGACGCGGACGTGCAATTCGTTGACCGAAAGCAGAGAGCTCAGATCGTAGCCGATGCTACCGCCTCCACCGAATCCGATCTTCGGATCGGCGTAGCCGGCAGCAAAAAAACAAGAGCTGCCGGTTGGGCAATCTCCAGCCCGACGACTGGGGTCATCGGTAAAAGTCGGTAGTAGCGGGTCATACAGGTATTGCGCCGCTGGATTGAGCAAGAAGACGCCCACCGACCCGTGCACCTCGATCTCGAGCCCGATCTTCCGATACTCCCGGAGCTCCGAGCCCTCCGGCGCGTCGCCCAAGCGCAGCGCAAGCTTCGAAGGATCGGCCTCGCCGCCGCTGCCGCCGGGGCCGACGCTCGTCACCTTGTAGTACGCCTGGCGCTTGCCGTCCGGTCCGACCACGACGAACCGATTGCCGACCTTGAGCGCCTCTTCCCTGCCGAGCGAAATGCCGGGCGCTGCCTGGTCCCCGTTGATGTACTTGAGCGGCGCCGAGAGCTGCCAGCCCTCGACGCTCGCTGAATCTTCCCGAAAATGCATGGCGGCTTGGTAACCGCGCACGCGCACCTCGCAGGCGACCACGTCGTCCGACGACTTCGGCTTGGTGCATCGATCCGAGAGACGCTCGTGCAGGCCGCCCATCGGGTTTGCGAGCAGCGGCGCATCGGCTGGCTTGGCATCGGGCGAGCTGTCGCTGCCGCCGCTCGTTCCCAGACCGCCCGGCATCTGGCCGTTCGCGAGGTTGCCGGCGGCGTCGCCCGCTTGGCCCGCCGCGTTTTTGACCTGATCGCCCATCTTTTCCAGCTGCCCGGGCGCGTTTTTTACCTGGTTCGCTGTCTTGTTCGCGGAGTCGAGCGCGCCCGTGGCGCCGGACATGGCGCCCGCGCTGGCCGACGCGGCCGCTTCGATGCCGCGATCGAAGAAAGTGGGCACGTTGGTCTCGAGCGTCGCGACGCGCGAGAAGCCGTCGTTCGACGCCTTGAAGATGCCGAGTTTCGCCGACAGCGTCAGCTCGACGCCAGCCGGTATTGCCTGGCCGTTTTTGGTTTGCGCGGCGACCGGCTTGACGGTGTGAGCGGTGACGGTCGGAAACACGACGTAGTCCGCGCAATCGATGGACTGCGACAGGCGATCGAGCGCGGCACCGTTCTCGTCCGTCCTGGCGCTCGTGATGCGCTGTTTGATCAGATCCTTCGTCAGCTGCGGCGTGCCTTCCCACCCGCTCAAGCCGGAGAACGTGGTGACGACATTCGCGAAGCGCTCGAGCGGAAAGCGCTCGATGAACACCTCACGCAAATGGTGAGCGCCGCCTGCGGTCTTGATCGCGGGGTCGGTCTCGATGCTCTCCGCGTCGGCGAACGAGAAGATGACGACGCGCTTGCGCGAGAAGCCCTTTGCGTTGGGATCGGGCTGCATTTCGCAGATATTCGGGCCTGAGACGGCGACCGCGGCCGGCACGACCATGGCGGCCGCATCGGCGCCCGGAGCCGGCGTCTGGTCGGCCTTGGGCTCCTCGCTCGGCTTGACCTCGATCGGCTTCGGCTCCGGTGGCGGCTCTTCCGTCTTCTTCGATTTCTTCTCGGGCTTGGGCTCGGGCGTCTTCGGAGTCGGCGGTAGCGGAGCCGGTTTGGTCTCCGGCGCTGGTTTCTCGTCGGACCTTGGCGCGGGCAGCGCAACGCCGGCGTGCTTCAACTTCTCCTGGGCGTAGAGGACCTCCGCCTCTCCGCCGATCGTTTGATACTTGTCGTACCAAACTCGCCAGCAGGTGGTGGCCTCGCCGTACTTCTCTTGCTCGTGACAGCTCTTGAAGCTGTCACTCGCCGCCTTGCGCTCGGCAGCGGTCGGCTCCTTGGCAACGGCGCTGTTCGTCAGAAGGGTTACGGCTGCAGCGCACAGCGTGAAGTTCAAGAGCCGGGCAAAAGTTCGCATTTCTCACTCCGAGCAGAAACGACAGGGCCAAAGTACGCGAAGATTGCGCGTTTCCTTCCCGAGCGACCGTGTCGGTCTGCCGTGCGAGGGCCTCGCGCCGTCACCACCAATGATCCAAAGAAAACGCCAGTAATCCGCCGACCGTTTACCCCACCTGGCCACTCCCGCACAACACTTGCTGGCAGAAACCGCGCGAAGAGTGCCTCGACGCGTGTCCGCGAACGTCCGCAGAAATGGACGGGACGCCGGCGGACGGTAAGCATCGATCCCTTTCTGCACTTAGGCGCGGACGCATGCCGACTCGATGTCGGACGTCGGGCCGACTCACAATCGAGCTCGTGGCGTCGCTGACATACGGACGCTCGACACGAGCGTCAGTCGCGCAGGTAGTGACAGGTATAGCCGCCCGGATTCTGCTCCAGGTAGCGCTGGTGATAACCCTCTGCACGCGTAAACGGACCGGCATGGACGACCTCCGTCACGAGCGGGCGCGGCCAGCGATGACTGGCCTCCACCTCGCGGAGCACCCGCTCGGCGGTGGCTCGCTGCTCCTCGGAGGTTACGAAGATCGCAGAACGATATTGGCTGCCCCGATCGTTGCCTTGACGATCACGGGTGGTCGGATCGTGCATGCGAAAAAACCAGCGATCGAGCAGCTCTGCGTAGGAAAGCAACTTGGGATCGAACACGATGCGAATCGCTTCTGCGTGCCCGGTACGGCCGGTTTTGACGTCTTCGTATTTGGGATTCGGCGTGGTGCCGCCCGTATAACCGACCTCGGTTTCGAGCACGCCCGGCACTGCGCGCAGGATCTCTTCCATGCCCCAAAAGCAGCCGCCGGCGACGATGGCTGTCTCGAGCGTCGCCTCGCAGCTCGCCTGCTCGCCGGGCGCCGGCACCGCACACGCGTTGTCGTGATCAGCCGCCAACGGCGCTCGCGCTTCGCCAAATGGTGGCAAAAATTCCGCGTAGCCCTCGGCGGCCAACTCGGAGACCGGAATGAATCTCAATGACGCCGAATTAATGCAATATCGCAGACCTGTCGGGGCGGGCCCATCGTCGAACAGGTGACCCAAATGCGAGTCTGCGTCGCGCGAGCGCACCTCGGTACGCCGGACACCGTGGCTTTTGTCCACGCGTTCCAGCACGCGCTCGGCTTCGATCGGCCGCACGAAGCTCGGCCAGCCGGTACCGGAGTCGAACTTGTCGAGCGAGCTAAATAGCGGTTCCCCGCTTGCAATATCGACGTAGAGTCCGGCACTGTGGTTGTTCCAAAACGCGTTTTGGAATGGTGGCTCGGTGGCATCGCGTTGAGTGACCTGATACTCGAGCGGTGACAGCCGTTTGCGCAGCTCTTCTTCCTCAGGCTTCCGAAAAGTACGACTCGACATGATGACTTCTCCGCTTAGGGCCTCGGCTTCCCCGATCATAGCGCTCAGCCCACGGGTAGAACAGGATCGCGCCGATCTGAGCGATAACCTCCAGGACTACCTCGAGCAATTGCCACGCCTCGGCGTTCGCTTCGCTGCGAGCCGTCAGCTCGTGGGTGCCTCTCATCAGTGGCGTAGTTTTGATGCTCCTTTTGTGTGGGTTTGCGAGGCCCACCCCTTCGGGTACTACGAAGCGCAGCCGAGCCCCGAAAACGGCGAGCTGCCAGGGCGCTGGCGAGCGAGCAGAGTTCCCGGGCGGGTGCGCTCATGAGCATGCACGAGGTCGTCGAGCACATCGAACACGCGGCTCACGAGGGGCACGGTGGCGGGCACGGCAACGTCACCAAGTACATCGGCCTGACCATGGCGCTGCTCGGCGTGATGGTCGCGTTTTGCTCCGCGCTGGTCGGCGCGCAGCGCACGGACTTGATTCAGTCCTTGGTCGAGCAGTCCACGCGCGTCGGTTTGTATCAGACGGAATCGATGAAATTTCGCGCGATGGAGGCCAACTCCGAGCTGCTCAAGGCGCTCTCGCCCGAGCCCGACGAAGAGAAAAAGATCGCGGAAACCCTGCGCTCCAAGCGCGGTGCGTCGGGCCGGAAGGACGACGAGGACACCGCCGAGCTCAAGGATTTAATCGCGTCTTCGGTGGAGGATCTGGCCGACCTGCTGACGCCGGATCACCACGTGCTCACGGACTTCAACAACATAGCGCATCGCTACGAGCGCGACATGAAGGAAGCCAAAGAGGACGCCGACTCGTACGACAAGATGATCGAGGCACACCAAGAAGCCGCCGAGGGCTACGAGTACGGCCTGCTCTTCGCGGAGATCGGCATCGTCGTCGCTTCGGTGGCGCTCTTGCTCTCGAATCGCATCGTGTGGACGGTCTCGGTCGTCCTCGGGCTCAGCTGTATCGGCGTGACGAGCATGACGTACGTCCACACGCGACACACCGTCGAAGAGGCCGCACTCAAGATCAAACAGGCCGCCGACAACGTCGTGCAACTCGAAAAAGACGACGACACGCCCGACGACTCCGCCGCCCCAGTGGGTTCGGGAGCGCCGCCCGCAGCGTCCGCGAAGCCCGCGAAGCCCGCGAAGCCCGCAAAAGCGGAGTAGTCGTCGCAGCTGATTGTGACTTGTTCTTGCGAAATTCCGACCGGAAAACTCCAGCGACCTTCGCGACTGGCAGCCAAGCATCACTACATTTCAGCCGCATTCTCGGGGCGCGGGGGCAGAGCCCCGCAATACGGCGGTGTCAGTCCCGGCGCAGCAGATCTCAGCGTGGAATCGTAGCCACAGCCCAGCACGAGAGCCGGCGTAACCGGCGCATGCTTTCCATCAGGTCACGTGTGTCGCGAGGCATCTCACATGGAACACACAAAAAATCTCAAACCCTCACCCACGATCCGCGACTTCGCGATAGGCCTGCCAGGTGATGCGCGCGGTTTCGTCCCAATCGAACGGGCGAGCGCGCTCGGGACCGCGGGCTCTGAGCTCGGCGAGACGACCCGGGTCGCCCGCGATTTTCTCGAGCGAGCGCGCGAGCGAGGCCGCAGAGCCCGCTTGGTGAAATTCGGCTGCGTCTCCTAAAATTTCGACGAGCGGCGCGATGTCGCTCGCCAGCACTGCGGCGCCCGCCGCGGCGGCCTCGAGCGCCGGTAGCCCGAAGCCTTCGGCCAGCGATGGCTGCACGAGCGCGGTGGCGGCGTGAAGCAATGACAGCAGCTCATCGAGGCCGAGCTCCGCAATGAAGTGGACGCGCTCGACGACACCGAGCTCACTGGCGCGCCGGTGCAGCCCCTTGCCTGGCGAGAGCCGCTGCACGAACACCAAGCGATGCTCGGCTACGTTCGCGAGCGCGAAGGCCTCGAGCGCGATCTCGTGGCCTTTCGAGGGCACATTCTGACCGACGATCAAGAAAAACGGCTGCTGAAAGCGGAGTAGGGCAGCGGCCGCCGCGCGATCGCGATCGCGATCTTCCGGCGGCCGAAAGTGCGGCTCACAGCCGTTCGGAGTGACCACGATGCGCGCAGCGCGGTCGGGCACGCGCCGCGCGATCGCGTCGGCCGACGCTTTGGAGACGGTGAGAATACGCCGCGCAGCGCGCAGCGCGTGCTCGATGCCGAGCGTGAAGTAACGCTTGCTGATCGGACGCAGCCACGGGTTCGGTTGACACCAGGCCAGATGCTCGAGCCACATCAGATCATGCACGGTAACGAGCGCGCGGTTTTTCACGCCCAAACCGAGCACGTTGGCCGGCGCGTGCAGCACGTCGTCCGCCGCGAGCGCGTCGAGCCAGGGTGTGGCGAGCAGTGTGGCGAGACTGTTCGGGATCGGGCGCAGTCGATGATGGCGCACGTTCCGTGCGTCACTGAGCGGCTCGGCGTCACGCGGGATCCAGTAGCGAAACTCGCAGTGCGGCGCGAGGCGCGGCAAGCGCGTGGCGAGCGCGCGGACGTAGTTGCCTATGCCGCTCACTCGTCTGCCCGCGTAGCGAGCGTCCAATACGAAGCGCATCGAGCGCGAAAGCTAACATCGCCGGCGGCGAGCGGCCCCATTTATTGGCACCGTTTTCTGTGTCTCGAGCAGCCGATAATCTCGGAATATTGATCGACTCGCGGCGTGTGCCGCATCAAGGCTATAGCGATACCAACATGACCTGGCGCCCACTGCGTGTGTTCTTGCTCTCAGCGCTCGCCGCGAGTGCATCTTGTCACGGCCATCGGCCCGCGGCCGATCCGACTACCGACGCGGATGCCGCCGAGGGGGAAGGCAGCTTGCCGCCAGAGCCGCACATGCCGTCCGCGTGCGTCACGCTGCCAGCGCAGAAGACCGCGACGGATCAAATCGTCAGCGCGGCCGACGAACAAAACCTCGACACGGATCGGATTCAGAAGGCCATCGACGGCTGCTCCGCGGGTCAAGCCGTGAAGCTCGCCAAGAGCGGGAGCAAGAACGCTTTCGTGTCGGGCCCGCTCGTGATGAGGAGCGGCGTCAGCTTGTGGGTCGACGGCGGAGCCACGCTTTTCGCGTCGCGCGATCCGCGCGATTTCGACAAGGAGCCCGGCTCGAACACCTGCGGCACAGAGGCCAACGACGACAGCGGTGGCTGCAAACCGCTGCTCTTGATCAAGAAAGCCAGCGACGTCGGGATCGTGGGCGAGGGCGTGATCGACGGGCGCGGCGGCGAGCCCATGATCGGCAGTGAGCTCACCTGGTGGGACGTCGCGCAGGCGGCCAAGGTCAAAAAAGTCAAACACTCGACGCCCCGGCTGATCGACGTGAAGGACGCGGAAAACTTCACGCTCTACAAGATCAAACTCCACAACTCACCGAAATTTCACGTCGTGATCAACAGCGCGGGCTACGTCGTGTGGGGCGTCGAGGTGCTCACGCCGTCGCGCAAGACCAACAGCGTGGGCAAGGCCCTATCGCCGTTTTACGCGCGCAACACCGACGGCATCGACCCGTCGTCGGCCAGCAACGGCGCGATCGTGTATTGCAACATCAGCACGGGCGACGACCAAATCGCCGTCAAGGCCACCGACAGCGGCCCGATCGAAAATCTGATCATTGCGCACAATCACTTCGGCGCCGGGCACGGCATGTCGATCGGCAGCGAGACCAACGGCGGCGTGAGCAAGGTGCGCGTGAGCGACCTCACGATCGACGGCGACGTCGATTCGGGAGGAATGCCCAAGAGCGATCTCAACGGCATCCGCATCAAGTCCGACCTGAGCAAGGGCGGCCTGGTGACGGACATCACCTACCGCGACGTCTGCATCCGGGATATGCAAAACCCGATTCTGCTCAGTCCGCACTACAGCGACGCGCAGGGCTCGCTCGTACCGCAATACACCAAGCTCTTGTTCAACGACGTGTTCATGGTGAAGGGCAGCCACCCGGAGGTGGAGCCCGTGATCACCCTGCAAGGCTTCGACGCCCAGCACATGCTCAGCGCGACCTTCGACCATGTCACGATCGACTGGACCCCGACGATCAAGGCCGAGTTCGCCAACCTCGAGATGGGCCCCGGTGAGGTGAACTTCACCGTCAACGGCGAGCACGTCCAGGTCACGAAAAAGACCGGTAATGCCGGCAAAGGGAACACCTGCGCGCAAAAGTTCGCGGAGAGCCCGTACAAGTAGCTCGTCGTCGCCGCGCTTGACGTGGGTTTGTGGGATCGGTCCCACAAACCGCGCGAATTGCTCCAATTTTCCGCCCGCGCGGTGCTGGCCGGGCGCGTTGCACTCGTCGGTGCTTGGGTTCATGGGCTGGTCCGGGCTATGTTCCGCCCGCGAAAGCGGGCTCGTCCCGCTGACAACGCCAGGTAACGCCCCCCAATGAGCGAGACGCTTACAGTCGAACTGTCACGCAGCCGCGCGCGCACTGCGCTCGCCGTCACCGCAGCGCTGCTGTTTCTCGGCGCTTGCCGTCACGAAAAGTCGGACTCGGGTGGCCTGCCGCGCGCCGAGACGTTTTACGTGGCCGGACGCCAATGGGGGGAGCCTTCGTCGTTCAACCCGCTCACGGGCAACCCCGATTGGCCGGTCGCCAACAGTATCAACCTCGTTTACGAGACTCTGCTCTATTACAACTCGCTCACCGGCAAGATGGAGCCGCTGCTCGCCGAGTCGTACCAAACGACCGACGATACGGTCGAGGCGACGTTGAACCCTGCCGCGCACTGGAACGACGGCAAGAAGGTGACGGGCTGGGACGTCAAGTACAGCTTCGACTTGGGTCAGAAATACAAGAGTCTGCCGATGGCGCCGCTCTGGCAATACCTGACCGAGATCAAACTGTACGACGACGCCGGCAAAGAGGCGCCCGTCGATCCGGTCGAGGGCGCGAACTATCCGCGGCGCGTGGTGTTCGTGCTGAACAAGGAAAAAAAGAATCCGCTCGTCGTGCTGGACGAGTTCCAAAACACGCGCATCGTGCCGCGCCATTCGATCGAGCCGCAGCTGCGCGCGCTCGGCGGCAACATCGACGCATTTCTGAAGCTCAAGTTCGACAAAGACGCGGTGAGTTCGGGGCCGTACAAGCTCTTGTCCTACAGCGGTGAAAAGGTCGTCACCGTGCGCGACGACGGCTATTGGGGCAACCAGGCGCTCCACGGCGGCAAGCTGCCGGCGGTCAAATACGTGGTCCACCCAATCTACAAGGGCAACGACGCGTTCAGCATCGGGCTTAGGCAAGGCCGACTCGACGCGTCCAGCACGTTCGTGCCGCGCATCTGGCTCAAGAACAAGAAGGGCGTGCACAGCTGGATGGATGAACCACCGTTCTTCCTGAGCACGTCGATCCCGATGCTGATGATCAACCACAAGCATCGCCCGCTGAACGAAGTCCACTACCGGCGCGCGATGGCATTCGCCATCAACTACAAGGACATCCGCGAGCTGGCGGTGTCCGGCTACTCGGATCCGCTCAAGCCGGGGCTCATCCTGCCCTTTGGGCTCGAGAGCAAGTTCTACAGCGACGAGGACGCCAAGCAGTACGGCACCTGGTTCGAGCCCGAGCGCGCCAAGCAGGAGTTGAAGGACGGCGGCTACACGGGCGTGTTCAATAGCGACGGCGAGCTCGTCGAGACGCACGACGCGAGCGGCCAAAAGGTGCCGACCGTGTACATCAAGTCGCCCGCGGGCTGGAGCGATTGGGAGTCGATCGTGCGCATCGCGGTCAAGAGCATGCGCGCGGTCGGCATCGACGCGCGCGAACGCTTCGTCGACTCGAGCTTGTTCTGGAACGCGCTATTCCAGGGCGATTTCGACATGATCATGCAAACGCCGTCGTCTGCGCCCACGCCGTCCAAGCCCTGGTCGCGCTTCGAGTTCCTGATGACCACCCAGGACTTCGCGCCCGAGGGCGAGAAGATGTACAAAAATATGGGTCGCTACAACGACCCGAAGAGCCCCGGTTACATCGCGCGCCTCGACGAACTGATCGCCAAGATTCCGACCATCACCAACGAGCAGGAGCTGATCGCCGCGTATCGCGAACTGAACGTGCTCTTCATGCGCGATCAGCCGACGATCCCCCTCGTGTACCGCGCGGACGCCTTCTACGAGTTTAGCAACAAGCACTGGGCCAACATGCCCACTGCCAAGAATCCCTATCTGCCGCCGCTGATCCCCGGCGATCGCCTTGGAACTGCGATGCTCTGGAAGATCACGCCGGTACTCAACTAGCGCTCACTTTCCATGCTCAAAAATAACCCGACCCTAAGATACATTCTCGCCAGAGCCTCCTGGTATTTCGTCACCTTCCTGGTCGCGGTCACGATCAACTTCTTCTTGCCGCGGCTCGGGGACGCAAACCCCGTCGACACGATGATGGCCAAGGTCAGCGGTGGCCTCGACGCCAAGAGCGCCAAGGAAAAAGAAGAAGCGTACTTGAAAGAGTTCGGCCTGATCGAGGTGGACCCTTCCGGCGCGATCCGACGGGACGCGGCGGGCAAGCCGATCCGAACGTCACTCGCCTCGCAGTTCGTGAGCTACCTCGGGATGAGCCTGCACGGCGACCTCGGCGGCTCGATTCAGCAATATCCCAAGCGGGTGAGCGAGATCATCAAGACCGGCATTCCTTGGACGCTCGCGCTGCAGCTGCCGACCATCGTGCTCGGTTGGTTGATCGGCAACGTGCTCGGAGCGCTCGCCGCCTACAAGCGCGGCCCGTTCGACAAGCTCCTCTACCCGCTGGTGCTGCTCGCGAGCGCGATTCCCGCGTTCTGTTTCGGCATTTTGCTGGTGTACTTCTTCGGTATCCGGCTCGAATGGTTCCCGGCGATTGGCGCTTACGACGACGGCCTCACGCCCGAACTCAGCATCGCGTTCCTGCAGAGCGCGAGCTACTACTACGTGCTGCCGTTCCTGTCCGTGTTCCTGCTGGTGGTCGGCGGGCAAGCGATCGGCATGCGCTCGATGTGCATCTACGAGCTTGGCACCGACTACGTGAAGTACGCCAAGCTGCTCGGTATCAAAGAGAGCAAGATCCTGTTTTACATGTTCCGAAACGCGATGCTGCCGCAGCTCACGGGCCTGGCGCTGGCCCTCGGCACGATGGTGGGCGGCGCGCTCGTCACCGAGATCATCTTCAGCTATCCGGGCCTCGGCCTGGCAATCCTGACGGCGATCCAACAAAGCGACTACCCGCTGGTCACCGGCACGTGCCTATTGATCACGACCTGCGTGCTCATCGCAAACTTCAGCGTCGACATGTTGATCGGCTTCCTCGATCCACGCATTCGCGCGGCCCAAGCGGCCGGAGGCTGAAAAGGCGCCATGAAGCTGCTCAAAAATCTGCTGAAGACTCCGTCGTTCCTGATCGGGATGACGCTGTTCCTGGCCACGCTGTTTTTGGCGCTGCTCGGCCCGCTCGTGATGCACCTCGACGTCGTGCACCGCGTTGGCCTCGCCTACATGACGCCCGGCGCGGGCCACGTCCTCGGCACCGATCACCTCGGTAGGGACATGGTCTCCTTGTTGGTCGCGGGCCTGCGCGCGTCCCTGTACGTCGGGTTCCTCGCGGGCACCGTCGCCACCTTGGTGGGAACGCTGATCGGCCTCTACGGCGGTTACAAAGGCGGTCTGAT
>DASXKQ010000014.1:0-22473 GCA_036496745.1 Polyangiaceae bacterium | reverse complement strand
GTGACGCCATGAGCCACTGCCATCTTCGCGATGTTCAGCTCGCTCGTGTGACCGTTCGTGTAGTCGATGCGAATGCGGTGGAGCGAGAGGCCCGCTCCGCTCGTCGTCGACCACAAGGTGTCGGCGTCGGCTGCGCTCATCGTGGACCCCCACGCCGTAGAAGCGCCGAACCCCGAGATTTTCTGATGCACGTCGCTCAGGTTCACCGTCACGTCGCCCGACATTGCGCTGCCACCGCCGCACGTGGTTCCACCGCCTGCCCCACCGCTGTTCGATCCCGCAGTGCCGCCGCCACCGCTTAATCCACCGCTCGATCCAGAGCTGCCACTCGATCCAGCTGTTCCGCCGCTCGATCCAGAGCTTCCGCTCGCTCCAGCATTCCCGCTCCCGCTCACTCCAGCATTCCCGCTGCCGCTCGCTCCACCATTCCCGCTGCCGCTCGCTCCACCATTCCCACTCCCGCTCACTCCAGCGTTACCGCCACTTCCGCCAACACCCGCGCCACTCACACCTGCGCTCCCGGCGCTACCACCCGCAGTGCTCGCGCCCGTGCCACCATTCGGAACTCCGCCCGTTGCCGACGCGCCAGCTACAGACGCGAGGCCCGCGCTGCCAGCCGACGCACCGCCCGCGCTACTACCAGCCATCGCTCCGCCGGAGCTTGGTTCGCCACTAGTGGCGCCGCTCGCGCTGCAACCTGCGACGACGAGCGCCCATGCTGCCAAAGCAGTCACAGCAAGGCGCGGATGATCTTGTTCCGATTTGAGGCGCATCGCGTACTCCATTCCCCAGAACGCGCGAGAGGATCACGATTCTGCGAGCACGACAGTTGCACGCTGTTGATTGACGCAAACGAGGATATGAGCTGAATCGAATCAGAACTTTCGTCGAAGGCTCCATCGGCCTCGCTAAAAATTTCTGCAAAAAGAGCTCCGCGACACGAAGCGATCGTCGCACTCTTTGTGCTCGTCCAATGGTTGCGAGCCGTCCCTCGTACAGCAGCTGTTCAGCCACGTCTTCGTTCGAGGAGATCCGGAGCGGCGCCGATATGTCCTCGGCACCGTCAACTCCGACTACGTGCTTGTTGACTTGAACGGAAGCCCATTGCACGCGCGGCGCGTGCAATGGACGAACGAGGTGGCGCGCGACGCGCTATCGACAGAAACGAAGAACTCGCTCGGCGCGATTCAGACTATCTTCAAGATTCGTCCTGATGTGGCGAAAGACCTGGAGGCCAACGCGCGTCCTCTTGGCGCGACCGTGAGTCGCGACGCCCATGTACGAGGCCGACCGCGCTGAGGTCGCGCTGAACCTGATCACGCTGCCGAAGCTCCGGCAGCTGATCGTCGACTTCTACGACAAGCTCGACTCCGAGACCCGTGCGCTCGCCTCGGGACGCTGCATGCAAAGGTCGACGGGCGGGGTTGCCAACGGCGGGAGCGGGAGCTGCGGACCGAGGATCTTGTGATAAGCGCCATGTTACGGGCCGCAACGACGCAAGGTCTGTACCGTCAGCGGATCCGGCCGGGACACGACACAGCGCCGTGAGAGGAACCGATTCCGCGATCTGTTTGCCCTGGATTTGGCACACGAGTGGCACAGATGCAGTGTGCAGGACCCGGTTTCTGCTTGCTGGTTGCGGCACGTTAGTTGCTGTTCGAGCGACAATGCGAGTGTGGATCCTTGCCTTAATCGCAGTGCCTGCTGCGTGTAGCAGCTCCGGCGGTACGACTACTGGCTCCGCCGCGGGAGCCACAGGCTCGAGCGCCGGTGCGGCTGGCGCAGGCTCGGGCGGCACGAGTGCTGGTGCGGCTGGCACTGCGGGCGTTGCCGGGGCTAGTGCTGGTGCCGCCGGCCGTGCGGGGTCGGGCGGTGCGGGGAACGGCGGACTCTCCGGAGCGGGAGGTTGCGGCCCGTGTCCTGGGACCGCGTGCAGCGTGAACGCCATCATGTTGCAAGTGACCGCGCCTGGCGGCAGTGGGGGAAGCAGCGGCGTGATTGGCTCGCTGAGCGCGCAGTCATCGGGCGTCACGATGAACTGCACTCGCTCGGGCTGTGGATTCGTCTGCACGAGTCAGGGCACCCTCGCTGACGGCAGCTACAGCATCTCTCTAAGCGCGCCGGGATACCAATCCAAAACCGTTCAGATTGCCGTTACAAATCCCACGAATTGCGGCTGCTGCGGCTGCTGCCCATTCAGCACTAACCAACCTGTGTCATTGGTCCCGGATGGAAGCACCATCACTGGTTGCTGTTCGGATCTGGTGACCGATCCGAGCAACTGCGGGAGCTGCGGAAAAGCGTGTGCTGCCGAGGCTTGGTGTGCGTCGGGCACTTGCACCCCCATATTCGCTCCGTGCGTGACCTCGAGCAGCGGTTACACGAGCTGCACCGACTATTGCCAGAAGCAAGGCAAGACCTGTGCAGCCGCTTGCGGCCCGTCTGGAACGGAGTCGATCGAGTGGTGGGGCCAGGGCTCGGTAAACTGCGGCGATAACATCGACTCATCGAACGGCACGTGCGACCAGAGCCTCGCGGGCTTGACCGGCGTGCGCTGCTGTTGCGCGGGCTGAGCAAGGGATAGGAGCCAGGATGAACCGATTCGATTCTTTGATATGCTGCCAAGCGAGAGGGCAAGCAAGAGACCGATGTCCAGCCATCCCCTCGTTGCATTTCTGAGCGTCGGCTGCGTGAGCCTCGCTCTTTACGTCGGATGCCAGTCGCAGACGAACGGCGCGGGGAACAGCGCTGAAGGTGCTGCAGGCGCCGCAGGTGTTGCAGGCGGTCACGCGGGCACGTCCGGCAGCACGAGTTCCTCAGGAACGTCGAGCAGTGCGGGTGCCTCGGGAACGTCCGGAAACACAGGTACGTCAGGATCGTCCGGCAACATCGGTAGCTCGGGAGCCAGCGCGGGGACTGCGGGTATGCCGAGCAACGCGGGGGCCGCGGGAAACAACGCGGGGGCCTCGGGCGCTTCCGGGTCCGCAGGTGCGGGTCCCAACGCACAGATCCCGGGTTGCGTATTCCTTCACTGGAACACTTGCCACCACGACGAGTCGGATCCGGGCTACCCGTGCCCGGCGTACGCGTGCGCGAGCGACGTGAGCTGGCCGTCGTCCTGCATGTGCTGCGAATTCCCCGACGCCGGCCCTGCGTGCGCGTACAAGTCCGCATGTTGCAGGCTCACGGCGCCGGACGGCGGAGGCTCGCCGTGCCCGGACTGCGGGCTATGCGCTCTCTACGAGTGCTCAGGCTCCCTCGCTCAGACCCGCACCTGCACTTGCTCAAGGGACATTTACGGGTCCTCCTGCGCACCGGGTGGCCTCAGCACGCCTTGCTACGCGTGCGACTGCGACTGATTTCTGGCTCAGTGACCCGTATATGTCCGGGTTCACGCTGGCCTTGAGCGGCTTCTTGAAAAAAAATCGCCAGCGAAGGTTGCGCAGTCCGCGCTCGCGGTTGCGCGTGGCGGCGGGCTTGAGTTCGAGCCATGTCGCTCGGCTGTGGCGGACATCTGCCCTGGCGAGGCGCAGCTGCCCTCGGGGGTGGTTCCGTGCGTAGACGGGTGTGAAGGCGCCGGCTTGGGGAGGCTCAACCGCCGCGGTTTCGTCTCCTTGATGGCTGCATCGGACTAAGATTGGCTCGCGCCGGCAGTAAGCCTGGGCCACTTTCAGCGATTCGGACACTAAGAGGACAAGCAATGGCTCACCCTGCCGCCCTCCGAAAGCCCCCGCTGCGGCTGGTGCGCGTGCCGAGCTCGGAAGCGTCGCTCGATCTCGCGAGCATCTATCGGGCGCACTGCCGTTACGTGGCGGCTGTCGCACTGCGTATATCGGGTCACAGAAGTGAGCTCGACGACACGATCCAGGACGTGTTTGCCGAGGCCGCGCGCGGCCTCGAGGGCTTGCGCGATTCGGACGCAATCCGCGCCTGGCTTGCGACGATCACGGTGCGCGTGGTCCGGCGACGCTTGCGCCGAGAGCGACTTTACCGCTGGTTGATCCCCGCGCAGGATCGCGACTACGAGGCTATCGCTGACCCGAGCGCATCGGCGCACGATCGCTTGCTGATCGCGCGCGTGTACGAGGTGCTGAGCCGCATGCCGGTGAACGATCGCGTGGCATTCGCGCTGCACCACATCGAGGGCGAGACGATCGATACAGTAGCGGCACTGTGCGAGTGCTCGCGCACCACCGCCAAGCGTCGCGTCTTTCGAGCGCGGACGGAGCTGGAGTGGAGGCTCGGGCATGACTGAGCTCGAGCGGCTTGCGGAGCTCCGCGAACAGCTGACGCCCGAGCTGAATGAGGCGCACGTCGAGCGTCTGGTGCGCGGCGGCGCAGCGCGACGCGAGCGCTCGCGCCGCCTGCGCGCGTTGCAGCTGGGCCTCGGCGCCGGCATTTTGGCGACCGCGGCGGTCGGGCTCGGGCTGCACGAGCTCTCTGTGCGCACGCCGCGTGCAGCGCCCGTGACGCATGCGCCCGGCGCGCCCCTCAGCAGTGCCGCGCGCATCGCGCCGAGCGACCGCGCCCCCGCGCTGGTCCTCGCTGACGGCTCGAGCGCAACGCCGCTCGAGCGCGGCACGGAGCTGTCGCTGCTCGAGGACTCGGCGAGTCGCGCGGAGCTCAGTCTGAGCCGCGGTCGCGCGCATTTTGAAGTAACCCACAATGAGCAGCGGTCGTTTTTGTTGCGAGCCGGCGCGGTCACGGTGCGTGTCACCGGCACCGTGTTCGACGTCGAGGTCGTCGCGGATCGCGTGGGCGTGAGCGTTGAGCGCGGCGCTGTGCTCGTGGACTGGGGCGTGGCGAGCGGGCAGCTATCCGCAGGCGAGAAAGGCTGGTTTCCGCCATTGCTGGTGCCCACCCCAGCGTTTGCGGCGAGCGCGCGCGCACAGCGGCCGAGCGCGGCGAGCTCCGCCGGCGCGGCGCGGGCAGTGCTAGCAGTCGAGGCGCCCTCCGAGCCGCGACCGAGCGTTCAAGAGCTGTTCAAGGAGGTCGATCAGGCTCGTGCCCACGGCCAATCGGAGCACGCTGTCGAACTGCTCCGCCAGATCCTGCGCGAGCGAGGAAGCGATGCGCGCGCACCGCTTGCCGCGATGACCCTGGGACGCATGCTGCTGACCGAGCTTGGACGGCCGCGCGAGGCGGCCGCGGCGTTTGCGCAGGTGCGAGCTCGCGATGCTGCGGGACCGTTCGTGGAAGACGCCTTGGCGCGCGAGGTGGAAGCGTGGGCGCAAGCCGGCGAGCACGAACGCGCCAAGGCGCTCGCGCGGAGTTATCTCGCTCGCTACGGCGAAGGGCGCTTCGCAGACCGCGTGCGGGCGGTCGCCGGGCTATAGATCTCGGTGGTGGGGGTTCGTTGGATCTCTGTGCTTGCCGGCGTCACGACCGTTGCCTTCGGTACGCGCGTCGCGCTCGCTCGCCCGACCGAGCCTACCTTGAACGTGGAGCTCACGATCCGCGGCTGCACGGACGAGCTCGCCACCGAGGTTCGCCGCATGATCGCGCTCGATCTTGGCGAGTCATCCATTGCCGCAGGCTCCGAGGCTCCGCGCTCCGGCGAGCGCGACCAGCTTGAAATCACGTGCAACGCGCGGGCCGTGCAGGTGCGCGCGGAAAGCGCCCCGCGCCCGCCGGTCGACAACGAGCTCGATCTCGATGCGTTTCCAAAAGATGCCGTCGCGCGGGCCATGGCGCTCGCGGCGATCGAAGCGCTCAGCGCGGCCAGCCCGATTTTTCTCGAGCACGTTCAGGCAGAGCGCGCGAGGCGCGCAGCACCGCGGTCGGCGCCGTCGTCGGAACAGCGCGCGCCACAGGAAGATCACCCGAAAACACAGCCGCCCCCGCGGCGGGTTTGGCTCGGCGTAGCGCCCGCGGCTCGTCGCTTCGGCGCCCGGCCGCAGCTGCTCGCGCTCGGCGGCCAGGTCGATCTCACTCTGCGCCCGAGCGAGGCATTGAGCGTGGGAATCGACATCGAAATCGCCCTTGCCCACCGACGTTCGGCTCTGGGCGAGCTCGACGCAAGGCTCTTGTCGAGCTCGCTGTGGGCTGGGCCGAGCCTTCGCCGCGATGATTTTTCTGTGGCGTTGGTGGCGGGCGCCCGAGCGGGTGTCGCTTCCTTGAGCGGCGTAGCCACAAGCACGAACGTGCGCGCGCACACGGCAAGCAAGCCCTGGGCTGGGCCGCTCCTGGCGATCCGGATGGATCAGGCCTGGGGTGCGTTCGCGGCCGGCCTGTCGCTGGAGGCAGGGCTCACCCTGGTGGGCGCCGAGGGCCTCGTCGACCAGCAGACACAGCTCTCTATTGGCGGAGCCTGGCTTTCGGCAGCCCTAGGTGCAAAAATCGCCTTCTGAAGACGAAATCCTTGGGCCTGTTTGGGCGAGATCGCCACTGATCCCGGCATGAGAGCGCTAGCTTTTGGACTTTGCTTTGCGAGCGTCACGTTGGCGCTGTCGAGTTGCTCGTCATCGCGCGATACGCTGCTCGAATCCACAGCAGGGAGCGCGGGTAGCCCACCCGCAACTGCGGGTGCGTCCGGCGGCGGTGGAGTGACAGGTACAGCCGGAGCTGCCGGCAGCGGGACAGCGGGCGCTAGCGCGGGCGCGAGTGGCAGCGCGGGCGCGAGTGGCAGCGCGGGCGCGAGTGGCAGCGCGGGCGCGAGTGGCAGCAGCGGTGCGAGTGGCAGCAGCGGTGCGAGTGGCGGCAGCGGTGCGGGCGGCAGCGGCGGATTCTGCGGCGCGTGCGCGCCGACCTGCAAGCAAGGCGAGACCATGCTCACCAATGCCGCGCAGTGCCCTGGCAGTTGTCGTTCCGTCACGGAGTGCTGTACGACGATCTGGTGCTCGGGCGCTGGCGGCACGGGCGGTGGGGCGGGACAAGCGGGCGCAAGTGGCAGCGGCGGCGCTGCCGCTGGAGCATCGGGCAGCGGCGGCGCAGCCTGCTCCACAGTCACGACACAAGCGGCCTGCGACGCGCGCGGCGATTGCCACTCGGTATTCTACGATCCGGGTACGTGCCGCTGCGCATCGGCTGGCTGCTGTGCTGGTTTCTCGAGTTGCGCGAGCGGCAAGCTGGCCAGCTGCAACATGCCGTCGACGTTTGGCTGCACGATTCAAACTCCCTACTGCGAGTCGCCCGCGTACGTATTGTCGTATACGTCGTCGTGCTACGAGGGTTGCGTCCCACCCGCCGAGTGCAGCCCATAGACACGAGCGCAGGGCTCGGTACGCTTTCACGACCTGCGTTCGCCGCCTAGTCGACGCCCTCGAGGACAAGCTCGACCAGCCTGACGACGTCGCACGCTTCGTCTCCGGGAAAAATCCGGAGTTCCGGAGATGTGGGTCGGGCTTTGAGGAGGCGATAGCATCAGTTGTGGACCGCGGGTGGGCGCTAGGGTCCACGGTTTGGCAGTCGAGACACGTTGATCTCTTGCTTGCTGGATGCTCGGGAAAAAGTAGCTCCTCTTCATGGCCAAAACATGCCCAACGGGCCAAGTTATTATTTTGATTCGAGCGGCAACGGCTGGTGCGCAGTCACGACCTAGTTTTGCGAACGGCGCCCGCGTCGCGCCGAACACAGCAAGGGATCTTCTGCGTCAAGGCGACGAAGATGCTACGGCTGCGCTGAGCACAGCGAGCCCGAACGACTCGGACCCTGACAATTGATTGCCTAAGCTGCCCTGATCGTCCGGTTCAACGAGTCCGCCAGCGCCAGCACACCGCTGCCGCGCTCGCAGCCCCAGCTCCAGCGTTAGGCGCCGAGCTCGTGGCGCTCGACCCTGAACAAGCAGAGAGCCCTATCGCAACGGATGCGATGAGGGAGAATCAAACAGATGCAACTCGAGCTTGGCGGTCCACGCCTCAGCGCAAAGCACTTCGCATGCCAACGGACCTCAAACTCTTTCACGACCACAAGCCGGTACCACCGGCACGCTGGTGACGTGCAACGACTGCCCCTTCGGGTACGTGTCCATGAACGCCACCTCGGGACAAACTCGTCCGCGAATCCCTGCCAGAACTGTCGCGGGGTTGGCACACGAACTTGGCACACCCGGCATTTTCTACGGCCATCAATAGACATCAGCGAACCCTGCATGCAGGCACGACTTGTGCTCACACTTCTGGGTGACCCCGAGCCGTTGTTTCCTCCCTGCTCTATCGATTGCGATCCTCTCCGCTTGCTCGGGTGCAGTGGGCCACTCGATCGGCGCGGAGCCCGCATCCGGCGGCTCGGGTGTCGGAGGCAACTCGGGAGGCGCAGCGGGCTCGAACTGCGTCGTCGCGTCGAACGGTGGTGACGCCACCAGCACACCGGCTCCGTGCTTCGATTCACAAGGCCGGCTCGTGGCCGAGGCAAAAGCCTGTCAGCTCGACAGCGACTGCGAAGCTTGGCCGACCTATACATGCTGTGGTCCGAGTACGATCATCGCCGTCGCGACTTCGGCGCGAGCGTTCGAAGCCTGCTACCCGTATCCGACGTGTTGCCCAGCGGGCCTAGGCTGCGCTAGCCAGGCGTCGACTGAGGACGGGGCGCTGGCTGGCTTCGGCCCGCTGGAGTTCCTGGTTCGCTGCGTGTCGCTCGACGGAGGGCCGGGCCAGTGTCGCACGGAGTCGGCAGACGCTGGCGCGGGGGTGCTATGGGTCTGCAGTGGCTTCGGCGCACCAAGCTGTACGCCGGCGGGCGCGCCGTAGTATTTTAGGAGGTCCCATGTTTAGCATCAGCGCACGTTCCTCACTCGCCTGTGCATCCGCGCTTGGTCTGTTGTTCGTGCTCGGTTCAGGTGCCTGCAGTGGTAAGGACTCCAATGGCTCTGGAGCCGGTACTGGCGCTGCCGGCGGGACATCGAACGCTGGGAGTGGCGGGACGAGCGGCACGGGTGAGCTGTGCGGTGGCGCCGCCTGTGCCGTCGACCAGATTTGTTGTGGACCGGTCGAGTGCGGTCACTGCATCAGCAAGCTGAGCGGGCAAACGTGCCCCGCAAGCTGCGGTGGCAGCGGCGGCCCCAGCGCCGGAGGTGCGGCCGGCCACAGCGGCAGCGCGGGTGCAAGTGGCGGCGGCGGACAAAGTGGTGGCGCCGGACAGGGAGGCGTAGCGGGACTAAGTGGCGGAGCCGGTAGCGGAGGCGCAATGCAGTGCACGGTCGGCGGAACGGATTGCCCCGCCGGCTACCGCTGTGCATGCGGAGGTCCAGGTACGGGAGTCTGCAGCTGTCACAAGGAATGCACCGGCCTTTCGGACTGCGACTCGCAGAACCCAATGTGCGGGTGCACCGCGGGCAACGCGGCGCCGGGCATCTGCGTCAACGACTGCTTCTGCACCTGCAAGTGAGTCAGGTTTACGCGTCGGGGCGACGATGAGCCTCGAGCGGAAGCTGAATCGAGCGAATCGCCTCAATTGCAACCAGTTCCCGGGCGCACTTGTCCTGGATTTGGCACAAGGGGTGGCACAAACCGTGCAAAATTGCCGGCGGCATCCACAAATGCGCGCGGCATGGCTGTTGTTGTGTCACGGCCCGATGCCTCGAGCAATTCGCGTTCTGATTGCGTGCGCCGTCACCGTGCCGTTCGCGAGCGCCTACGGATGCGGCAGCTCCGATGGCTCGAGTGCCTCGAGCGCAGGTGCCGCGGGCGCAGCGGCGGGTAGTGGCGGCTCGAGCGCCGGTGCGGGTGGTGCTCAGTCGTGTGGAGACACCCCTTGTGGACCCGCGCAATATTGCGTGATTCCGTGTTGCGGAGGCACAGCCCAGCCGTGTTTTCAAGCGCCCGACGGCGGTACCTGTCCAGCCGGTTCGACCACGGGATGCTTGAGCGGCCCGAGCTACCTGTGCCTCAATCCGGCCACTTGTTGTCAGCCAGCGCCCTGCACGCCGCCACCCCCCTACTGCAGCAATACGATCCCAACCGGATGTTTGATGCAACAGGGGCGCACATGCCGACTCACCTGCGCGTAGCCGCGCGGCGTGTCCCCCAGGCCTGCGGTATACTGGGCAATCTTAGATTGTAAGGAGTTCGTCATGATTCGTTCGACGATTCGCTTCCCGCCTTTGCATGTGCGCTCGATTGCCGTGCTGCTTGCACTCGGTGCCGGCGCGTGTAGCGGCAAGGATTTCCAATCGAGCTCAGGAGCGACGGCGGGTGCGGGAGGCGCGAGCGGCGCGTCCGGCACCGGCGGGGGAGCAACTGCCGGCACAGGAGGAGGCCAGCTCTGCGGTAGCGCCACCTGCACCTCGGATCAACGCTGCTGCGGGCCCGCGGAGTGTGGGCACTGCATCAACAAGTTGAGTGGCCAGACCTGCCCCGCCACGTGCAGCGGTAGCGGAGGCGCAAGTGGCGCAGCGGGTTCGTCCGGTGTCGGCGGGGGAACGGCTGGCAGCAGCGGAGCTGGAGGAACCTGCACGACGTGTAGCGGGCGCGGACTCACGTGCTGCGGCGATGCGTGTCGGAATCTCGGTAACGATCCCAAAAACTGCGGTGAGTGTGGCATCGTGTGCCCGAGCTCTGCGCCCCTCTGTGCTCAAGGAGTCTGCGTAATTCCGGCTTGCACGGCAGAGCTATGCGCCCCGAACAGCGTGTGTTGCGGCGCCGCATGTTGCGCAACCGGGCAACTCTGTTGTCAGTCCTCAGGCGGTCCCGCGATGATAGGGCCAATAGGCTCTTGCGCCGATCCTGTCGACGGAACGTGTCCCGTCGGCTGTCCGCTCTGCGTTTGCGCCGCACCCGACACACCGATCGCGACGCCGAGCGGCGAGCTGCCCATCGCAGCGCTTAGGCCCGGCGATCTCATCTACAGCGTCGGAGCGAGCGGCGTCGTGGTGGTACCGGTATTGCGCATCAACCGCGCGTCGGTGACCCATCACACCATGGTACGTCTATCGCTGGCGAATGGCAGCACGCTCGAGCTCAGCCCGCGCCACCCGACGGCCGATGGCCGGCAGATCGGCGCTCTCACGGTCGGGCAGCAAATCGACGGTGTCACGATTCTCTCCGTCGAAAAGGTTCCGTACAGCGAGCCGTACACGTACGACATTCTCGCGGACTCGGCGTCAGGAGCGTACTTCGCAGGAGGCGTGCTCATGGGGAGCACGCTCGCCAAATAGCCCATTGGATTTTGACGCGTGACAAACTCTTGCTTGCTATCGATAGCGGTCGGATTTCTGCTCGCGGGCTCCGCCTGCGCATCGAAGATCTCTACCGTGAGCGCCGGTCCAGCGAGTAGCGGCGACGCGGGGGTCTCGGGGCGAGGTGTGGGTGGCGGCGGCGCGGGCGCGGGAGCCTCCGGACACCCCGCTGGCGGCGTGAGCGGGAGCGCGGGAGCTGCAGGCCAATCGAGCAGTGGCAGCGCGGGAGCATCCGGGCAACCCGGTGGTGGCGCGAGCGGACAAGCAGGATCGGGCAGCGCGGGTACGGCGGGCGCTGCTGGACAGAGCGGGGCTGCCGGACAGAGCGGGGCTGCCGGACAAAGCGGTGCGGCAGGGCTCGGCGGTACAGCGGGAGTCGGCGGTACAGCGGGAGTCGGCGGTACAGCGGAAATCGGCGGTACAGCGGGAATCGGCGGTTCTTCTGGAGCCACGTCGTGCACGGTCGGCGGCACGGATTGTCCAAGCGGTTACCGCTGCGGCTGCGGCGGCCCGGGTATCGGGACGTGCACATGTCACAAGGAGTGCACGGCAGACACCGACTGCGCCGCGCCGAACCCGATGTGCGGCTGCTCTCCGAGTCAGCCAACGCCGAACATTTGCGTCAACAACTGCTTCTGCTTTTGCGGTTAGCAGGCACATGCGCAAGCCAGTCATGAAACGAATCACGCAAGTTGTGCTCAGCCCTACCGCGCAGGCGATTGTGAATCGATGTTACATCGCGTTTTTGTGCGCCAGCGTGCGTCGTCCCTTCTTGGTCGGCGCCCGTCTTCACCGGGGCCGATAGAGCGAGGTACCCGCCAGTACGACGGGCTAGAGTCACCCGCGCTCCATGAATGAACCGCTCGCAAATCGGACACGGTCGCGACCTGGCTGGGATCGTTCCGCGAGGCTCGTCGCTGCGCTCGTGCTCGCCGCGACGCTCTGGCAGCTCATCCCGCTGTGGGGCGGCCGCGCAACGGTTCAGACGTTGAAATATTGGTTCTGGCCGCTCCGGGACATCGGGGTGTTGAGATTCACCGTGCTGGGAGCGGCGCTGTTCGCTCTTCCTTACGTGATTCGCGCGTGCGCATTCGTTCGAAGTGGCACGACCCCGACGCGACGCATTCTGTTGCTCGTCGCATGGGGCTTCGTCTACCAGCAGGGCCTCGCGCTTACCCAGGGGCGCGGCTTCGACGTGATGGCCAGTCGCATGATCGATACCGGTCATGCCGAGTTCGCCGTGACGGCCAGCCGCGATCTCGATGCGTTCACGATGCTTCGCGACTATGAAGGGTTCGTCCAGGCGCCGGATCAACGCTACGCGCGCTCGAAGCCCCCGGGTCAGCTGCTCTTCTACGTCATTGCAGCGCGCGTCGCGGATCGCGTGATGCCCTGGCTCTGGGACGCTCCGATCGCGAGCCCCAAGATACAGAGCCAGCGCCACGCGAGGCTCGTCCACTTCGCAACGCTATTCTTTCCGCTGATCGGCTTGCTGGTACTCTTTCCGCTCAGCGACCTGGCGCGTCACTTGCTGCCGCCCGAGCGTGCCCTTTGGCCGGCATTGCTCTATCTCAGTCTGCCCGCGCCCGCGCTGGTCCAGATGCATTTGGACCAGGTGCTCTATCCGTCGCTCGCCACCTGGTTTTGGGCGCTGTGCGCGCGCTACGCAATGAACAACGTCGACATGGCGCACGGTTGGCGCAATTGGGCGGCGCTCGGTGCGCTGGCGTGGGTCTCGCTGTTCGTGTCGTTCTCTCTGCTGCCGATACTCCCGATCGGTGCGGCCCTGGCCTGTAGCGTCACCTTCGCGCGTACCGATCCGAACAAGTGGAGGCAGCTCGCGCGCGCCACCGCGACAGCGACCGCGAGCTACCTCGTCATCTCGCTGATTGCGCGCTGGATACTCAGTTACGATCCCTTCGTTGCTTACGCGCGCTGCATGGCGAATCACAGTCAATGGAAGACGTGGCAAGAATCACTGCGTTGGCCTGCCGCCAAGCTCAATCTGATAGAATTGGCCTATTGGCTCGGCGCGCCGATGGTGGTGGCCTTCACCGTCGACGTAGTCCGCAGCATTCATAGGCCCTTCAGCCCAGCGAAAGGCGTCGCGCTCGCCACGCTGCTCACGTTGCTCGCAACGGCCTTCCTCGGCAGGACGCTGGGTGAAGTCGCGCGCTTGTGGCTTTTCTTTCTGCCCGTGATCGCAGTGAGCGGCGCGAGCGGAATCCTCGAGCTGCGCGGAGTGCGGCGCCGCTCGCTGCTCACCGGGTTCGTAGGGCTCGGCGTGCTCTGGACCTTTGCTCTCAAGGCGATGCAGGATTTCTATTGAACACGGGATCGCCATGCTTAGTGCGACATCAGCGCAGCGCCAACCACGTCGCCGGTCAGGAAGGTCGGGGGCGGGGGGGGTCTCGGCGACCTACTGACCCCTCGACCGTGGAGAACGCGATATGCTGCGCCCGTGCCGCGCGTAGAGAGCGAAGCCGCGATCGACGACGTTGCCGACACCGCGTTGTGGATCGCAGCGTACCGCGCGCGTGAGACGGCACGCGCGGACGCCCTCTTTCGTGATCCCCTCGCCGCCCGTCTCGCGGGTCCGAAAGGAGCGCGGGTCGCCGCCACGATGACTGGCGCCGAGCAGTTTTACTGGATGACCACCATCCGCACCGTGGTCATCGACGAGCTGCTGATCGAAGCGGTGGCTCGTGGGGCTGGCATGGTGCTCAACCTGGGCGCCGGCCTCGACACGCGACCTTACCGGCTCGCGCTGCCATCCACGCTCCGTTGGATCGAGGTCGACGTGCCGAAAATCGTAGCGCGCAAAGACGAGCTTTTGCGCGATGAGCGCCCCAAGTGCGATCTCGAGCGTGTCACGGCAGACCTCAGCGATGCCGTCGCGAGGCGTGCTCTCTTCGCGCGGCTCGGCGAGGTTGGACAGGACGTCGTGGTCCTGACGGAGGGCGTCCTCGCGTATCTCACCGAAAACGAAGTCGCGGCGCTCGCGGACGACCTTCGGGCGCACAGCCGATTCCGAACGTGGATCGCCGACCATAGCGCTCGTTTTTTGAACCGCACCGTTCGCGCGCGCGTCCAACGCAGCCATCTGAAGAACGCGCCGATGCGCTTTCAGCCGGAAAACTGGCAGGAATTCTTTCGCGCCCACGGCTTTCGCGCAGCGGAGATGCGCTACCTCCCGATCGAAGGAGAACGGCTCGGACGACCGTTGCCGCTGCCGTGGTGGTTCGTTCCCGCGCATGCAGTTTTACCGCGCCGTGCGCGCGAAGCGATTCGCCGTATGATCGGCTATGCGCGCCTCGAGCCGACTTGAAAAGGCCTCAGCGACGCAGGCCTCGCCGCGGATCGGCCCGGCCTGTCTCTGGTGCCGATAAGCCTGAATTTGTGCGACGGGCAATCAGCGCCGAAGGAGGTGGACCGCTTCTACATCTACGACAACTCAGTCGATGATCGCGATGCGCAGCTGCTGCGAGCCGCCGATGGGCGCGTGGCGCGTGCCTACGCCGCGCCCTTCGCCTGGGCCATCCCGATTTCGAACGACTGGCGCCTCGCGACGCGGCCGCCATTTAGACTTTCTGCTCGTCAGCGCCGCGCGAGTCCCAATTGGGAACAAGAATGTGCTCATACTTCATGTCCGCTCCGCTGACATCACGCGCAGCGGCTGCTACGCGTGGAAGCGGCGGCCGCCATCAGCGAGCAGCAAATCGGACGCGCAACTTGCGGTCGAGGTCACGGCTGCGCATCGCCGCAACCGCGGCATCTACGGCAGCCCCCGGATTCATCGCGAGCTGCGCGCTCAGGGCGTGCGCGTCGGCAAGAAACGCATCGGGCGTCTGATGCGCGAAAATGGCTTAAAACGGCGGCAGAAGCGACGATTCTGCTGTTCCACGGATTCTCGTCACTCCCTCTACACGTGGACAACTGGACTTATTGTGCCGATCGAGGTGCGGGTGGCGTAGCGAACCCCCGAGCACCGATCACCGCGGAGAGATCAGCCGAGGCGCGCTTCGAGAACGGCGAACGGCGAGTGAGTCGGTGTGACAGCCTTGAGCGCTAGGCCTGCCTTCGCGAAGAGTGCGCCGAACTCATCCGCGGTGCGCTCCTTGCCAGTCAGCATGACGAGCATGTTGAGGTCGAGCAGCGGCGCCGGTGACGGCGGGCCGCTGCTCGTGATGAGCATCTCGACCACGACGACGCGCGCGTTGGGCGCCATCGCCTCGCGGACGCGGCGTAGAATGGTTACACACTCGTCGTCGCTCCAATCATGCAAGATGAATTTCAGCAAATAGACGTCACCGCCGGCGGGCACGCTCTCGAAGAAGCTGCCCCCGACGCGCTCGACGCGCGTGTTGACGCCCGCGCCCTCGAGGGTTGCTCCGGCTCCCCCGATCACCTCAGGGCGATCAAAGAGCACGCCGTGGGCCGACTGCTCGCGCTGAAGAACCGCCGCGACGAACGCGCCGTGCGACCCGCCGACATCGACCACCTTCGTGGCGCCGGAGAAGGAATACGCTTCGAGCACGGCGTGCATCGCCATGGCTGATATTCCGCTCATCGCCTCCGCGAAGAGGAAGCCCTCGGCTGAGTTCTTCTTGAAGTAGTCCCACACATCCATCCCGAGCGCCTTTGGGGCGCTGGGCCCGCCCGTCATGATTGCCTGCTCGAGATCCCCCCAGGGCAGCCAATGGCCGGGCGCCATCTCGGCAACGAGCGCCGCACGCATCGAGCCAGGAACGTCCGAACGAAGCGCGGTGCCGACCGGCGTTAGTCCAAACTTGCCGTCGGGTGTTGCCGCGAGCACTCCCACCGATGCAATCCCGCGCATCAAGCGATAGACCGCGGCCGGGTTGGCACCAATTGCCTGCGCCACTTCGTCAGCCGTCTTCGGGCCTTGCGCGAGAACGTCCGGGATTCTGAGGCTGGCGGCCGTGGCCGCGGCCTTGGCGGCCCACATGCCGGTGATGAGGCTCATTACAGCTGCCGGGGGCGGAATCTGTTGCGACTCATTCATTGATAGGTCCCTCTCTTTCGACGCCGACCATACGAGACATTGTCCGCCCAAGGAATTCCCCATGGATGCACGGCACCCGTGCGAAGATGCACCCCATGCTGGAGTGGAACGATCTGCGGTTCTTCCTCGCCATCTACCGCTCCAGGACGCTAGCGGGCGCGGCACGAACACTCGGCGTCGAACACACGACTGTGGGCCGTCGACTGGCTGCGATGGAGCGCGGCCTCGGGGCGACACTGTTCGCGCGCACTCCCGGGGGCTTTCTCCCGACCGAAAGCGCGGGGCAAATTCTTCCGCTTGCGGAGCAGGCCGAGCGCGCAATGGAGGGCATCGAGCGGATCGCGCTCGGCGAAGACCAGCGGCCCGAGGGGCTCGTGCGCGTCACGACTTCCGAAACGTTCGCCGGATTTCTCGGCAGAAGGCTAGCAGAGCTGCACGCCAAATATCCGGGCATCACCATCGAGGTCCTGTCCGGGAACGCGAATCTCGACCTGACGCGGCGCGAAGCAGACCTCGCCGTCCGCAGCGCCCCGACGACGCAGTCGGACCTCTTGTGCCGCAAAGTAGCCACTGGCGCTTGGTCGGCGTATGCAGCGCGCAGCTACGTCGAAGCTCGCGGAACCCCGATGCCGATCACCGACATCGCCGGTCACGACGTCATCGCTTACAACGACAGCCTTTCGCAAACGCCCGGCGCGCTCTGGCTGCAAGCCCATGGCGAGGGCGCGAACATCGTGCTGCGCAGTGGCAGCATCGTGGCCGCGTGGCACGCCGCACTCGGCGGGTCAGGCATCGCAATCGTGCCCTGTTTTCTCGCCGAGCGAGAGGAGACGATGGTGCGGCTTACGCCCGAGGTCTTGGGCGCCCGCGACATCTACCTCGTCGTCCACCCCGATCTCGCACGCGTCACTCGCGTGCGCGTTGTGATCGAGTTTCTAGCGGAACGCCTTACAAGAGAGGGCGATTTGCTCGCCGGACGGTGAATCGGTCGCGACGCTCCATGTGCCTACGCGATGGCAGTTATTGGTACTCCGCCCTTCCCATGAACGCCTGCGCCCACTCATGGAAGCCTTCGGCCAAATCGTCTCCGATCATGCCATCTCCCGCGACATTCTCGGCGTCTTATGAGGGGATGTCTCAGCCATTGGTGGGCAAGCGTATCCCGCACGCACACTGCGTCTGCGCGCGTTCAAACCGTACGGTGCCTGACCATCGCCCCGTGTCGTGCCGCGTGCAACAGTACGTGGAACAAAGAAAAACGCGGAGCCAGCAGCGTTGGCAACTCAACGTTTTTCTTTAGCGGTCGCTCGACCCGACGCCGCGCGACGCACGACGACGTTCGTGCCCGCTCATCTCGTGGCCGAGATCCTCAATGGCGAGCTACACGCAGTCTTCGAATGTCGTCGGCCCGCCTCAAACTTTCACCACGGAATGGTGCCGGCGTCGTTCCAGAACGTGCCGGTGGGTCCGTCGTCGCCGAGCAACGCGAGCCGCACTGGCTGTTTCGCTGCTTCGTCAACCGTGCGCTGTCCGCTGTGGCCGTTTAGGTCGGTCGCGGTGTGTCCGGGGCATGCTGCGTTGACCTTGATGTTCGTGTCAGCGAGCTCCTGTGCAAATGCCACGGTGATGGCGTTGAGCGCGCTCTTCGAGGGGCCGTAGGCGACGCCGCCGATGCCGCGCATCGGGAAGGCGGGGTCTGTGATGGCGGTGAGCGAGCCGAGACGGGTGGAGACGTTGACGATGCGGCCCGCGGGCGCCGCGCGCAGGAATGGCAGCATGGCCTGAGTGACGGCGATCACGCCGAAGACGTTGGTTTCGAACACCGCGCGGACGTCGTCGAGGCGTGTCGTGCTCGCTGTGCCGAACGTTGCGATGCCGGCATTGTTGACGAGCACGTCGAGGCGCCCGAACTCGCGCTGGATGCGGCTGACGGCGGCAGCGATCGAATCGGCGCGGGTGACGTCCAGCGGGCAGGCGCGAGCATCGCCGCCGATGCGTTGGGCGGCGGCTTCGCCACGCGCGGCGTCTCGTGCGCCGACCAACACCGTGAGACCGCGCGCGTAGAGAGCGCTCGCGATGGCGTGACCGATACCCTTGTTCGCGCCGGTGACCAGCGCGACCTTGTTTTCGTGCATGGTTCAGACATAGCCAGCGAGGCAGGCGCTGCCTTGGCGATTCTTGGCAGGAAATTCGCGAGTGGTGCCAAGAATGTCCAAACCCCCCCGCCCGCGCGCGCGTAGGATGGTGATGTGGCGGCTCGCAAGCATGTCCTCCCTGTGTCCGTTCCCGGCCTCCGCGCGCTGCGCTGGACGAGCGACGAGCTCTACGTCGGGATGAAGGAATCGTACACGATCACCCGCGTCGAGGCGGGGCGTTCCTCCTTTTTGACCCGCGGCAAGGTGTGGTCGAGTGCGCCTGGCGCTCTCCGAATCCAGGCGCCCGGCGACGTCGTGCGTGACCTCGCACGAGATGGCGCCGCGACCTATCAGATCGTCGTGTTTTCGCCGCGCGCGGTGGAGGGCGTCAACGACAACGTCCGCGTCCATTCGCATCTCGAAGCGGGGGATCCGCGCGGCGCGGCGTTCCAGCGCTTGCACGACGCAGTGAAGGCCGGTGCGGGTCGGCTGGCCCTGGAAGTCGCGGTTACCGAGGCGACCTTGGCGTTCGCAGCCATTCAGGGCGCGAGATGCGAGCAGACGCGTGCAGTGCGGCGCGCGATCGAGCACCTGCGCGACCGCCGCGATGCCGAGGTGACGCTCGACGCGCTCGCCGACCACGCCGGCATCGACAAGTTCCACCTGTGCCGCGCCTTCCGAGCGGAAGTCGGCCTACCACCTCATGCCTACCTCACGCAGCTGCGCATCATACGCGCGAAGGAGCTCCTGGCGGCGGGCGTGAAGCCGAGCGAAGTCGCGCAGCGAGTCGGACTCTACGATCAGAGCCAGTTGAATCGGCACTTCCGGCGTCTCGTCGGCACGACCCCCGGCGCCTACGCACGCGAGCACGCAAGCTGAGATTTCGAGCGAAGTGCGGAGGAGACCACAGCGCGTCGTCCTGGTCGCGAGTCTCGAAGAAGCCGCTGTATACCCGACAACGCCTGGGTGAGCTCACGCGAGAACGGGACGTGGCGCTGAACGAAACGCGGCAGCAGCTCGACAGGCGCACTCGGCAGATCGAGCAGTTCCTGGCATTCGTGGCGGACGGACACGGTACCGCGGCCGTCGCCGAGATGCTCCGGGGGCTCGAGCGAGCAGCCGATGCCCAGCGCGGCAAGGTCTCCGTTCTCGAAAGGAAGGCGGCGACCGCGATCCGCCTGCCCTCACCGGCCTAGCTGATGGACATCGTCTTCACGCTCGAGAAACGCCTGAACGCCGACACCACCCAGGCCCGCGAAGAGCTTCGCCGCATCTTCCGAGACGGCAAGATCACCCTGCTCCCGCGGCCGGCCGGTTTCTACGTTGCACGCAGCGAGATTCTTCCGATGGTTCTACTCACTCTCCCGCCCCCCGCCGCCGCTCCCACTGAGGAGAGCGGCGAGGGACGGTATCCAGCGAGTGGTTGCGCGGGCTTGCAACTCGACTTTCCTGCCCAGCAATTCCAAGGGGTTGCGGAGGTGTGGGTGCCGTTCGAGGAGGCGATCGTGATTGGGCGGCGGTAGCCGACGAGTGCTACGCGGCCCGCCGCTTCTTCTTCGCCTGCCCCACCGACTTGGCCAACGCTTCGAGCAGGGCCGTCACGCCCTCCGGGCCACCCAGCGTCGCGGCGACCTTCTTGTCCACGATGATGGTCTCGAACGAACGTCGAGCCTTCTCGAAGTACTTGCCGCGCGTGCCGCGGGTCAAATCGTAGCGACTGAGATCGGTTTCGCTCTTACGGGCCATTTTCGTAAACCTTCCGCTGCGCGGGGGACGCCTTTCGGGCAGTGATGATTCGGATGCGGTCCCCAGCCTCGGCGGACACCACGAAGAGTACCCGAAGCTGGCGCGACAGACCAATCAGGACGAATCGGTCGGGGTAGTCCTAGTCGCGAGCGGTGAAAGCTTCCGGGTCAAGGAAGCAGGTCGCGGCCTCGCTGAACGAGACGCCGTGCTTCTTCAGGTTCGAGCGGGCCTTCGCCTCGTCCCACTCGAAATCACCGAAGCGGAAGGTCGTCACGTGCGCGCACCTCGGCGCCGCCGCTCACGTGCCGTGCCGCCTGGCCGCTCGTTGCTGAATCTCTCCTTCAAAGACGCCCGTGGCTAGCACAAAGAGCGGCGGCGTGACTTCGGGCCGGTCGTCCCGATCTGCGGTGTCCGCGTTCACCGGCGGCACTCAGATAGGGAACGTCCGGTCTTTTGGTAGGAAAGGTACGGGGGTGGCGGGCGGTCGGCTGCGCTTGTCCGGATTGAATGGGCAACCGTTCAAAGTGTCGGCTGGTGGAACGACGCGAGCCGATCTCTCTTTGAACTGCCCGAAGTGACCCAACGCGGTGCTACCGTCACCCGCGTCTGGTCGTCCCCTTCTTCGCTTTGCAGGGGGTGTTGCGCCGAGCCTGGCGCGACGTCGCGCGGGTCGATGCTCGAGATCGGCCAGATCTTGCGCGCGGGAGAAGAAGCGCTTCTCGGCAAACAAGTCGGCGAGAGAGAAGTAATACGCCTTAAGGCCAATGCCGTTCATTTAGCGCGCTCCACGTCCGGGCGTTTGCGGTCGTAGCTGCTCATCTTAATTTTGACGGCCCTCGGGAAGCTACGGGCTCGCCTGGGATGGAAGCAATCGTCCAAATGCGCTGGTTCGCGATCGTCGAGAGCGCGGGCATGATCATCAAGTTCGGTCGGTACTTTGCCCGCGACTCCACTGGCCGCGCTCGCGGGATGCGCGACCGAAAGCCCGCGCATTTCAGGTATCGCTTCCAGCTTCTGTCGCTCGCAGTCGCACGCGAGCCATGGCGTCATACTTTAGCTGTCGGTCCTTGCTCATCGACAAAAATCCTCATGGCAACGGGCTAGGGAGCGTCGCACCTTGGGCCTCGAGCCGCGTCATTCGGATTCCGAGGTGATCCAGCCCGTGCCCATACACACGCCGCAATCCGCAACGTCAAACAATTTGCCTGTACCACCGCATTGCATACATGTCAGGGCATCGCTCGGTCTCGCTGGTGAAAGAGCTGCAAGCTCATGATGGTTTCGAGATGCCTTAACCAGGGCGGCAGTTCGCCACCTGCGATCGGCAACCGCCGATATTGTCCCCGTTTCTGGATCGTAGTGGAGTACCTCTCCAAGAGCCGTCAGTACCAGGACGCCCCCCATATCCCACTGTACAGGCAGACCGCCAGTGGCGTTCGCCGCCTCTCGAGCAACGTCTGGAAAGGAGTCGACCGCGTCCTTAGTGAGCCGCTTGACTGCTTCAGCAAGGTTTCTGTCCATTTCAAAGCCTCAGGGAATCAGGTGCAGGAGGATATCAGAGCCACGTTGGACGAGGATTGATCCGTCAGAACTCAATGTGGTGATGACGCCACCTGCATTCTGAAGGACGATCGTGTCACCCCCCGAGGAAATCACGTATCCGGATTCGAGCCCTATGCTTTTCGTAGCTTGACCAACAACGTTTAACGCGTCCAGAGCATTTGCCGGAGCTGCGGCGCCAAACTCGCTCTCTAACGCTGGCAGCAACTGGCCCAATTTGCCACTAGGACTAACCAAACCACGCGCTATCGTTTCAGCAGCCGATACTCCTCCGTCTGCGGCAGCACCCTCGCCAAACAGAGCCCAGCCACCAACGGCCAAAGCCGAGACGCTGACAGTTAGAGCGGCCCAAGTCCGGAATGGGTGCTGCAATACCTGGTCCTGCCACCACGGGTTGGGAATCGAGTAGCCGCCTGCCCGCGGGCTCGCTCCACATCCACCGCAACCCGGCGCACCCCCTTGCTCGCCGGGCCGATACCCCGGCGGTGCGCCAGGAGGTGGTGGTTGGCCGAGAAGTTGGGCGAGTTGTCACGAGGCCTCAGCCAAGAGAAGACTCGCATTGCAAAGCAGATCAGCAAGATCGAGAAGCAGATCGGTCAGCTCGTAGCCTTCGTTCAAGACAACGCCGGGGAGGGCTCCGCTCTGGTACCGGTCCGTGAATCGCTGTCCGCCCTGCAAGAGCAGCGTGAAGGGCTCCAGGCTGAGCTTGGAAGACTCGCAAGCCGGGCCGCTGAACCTGTTGCCCTTCCAGCGCCGAACGAAGTGAAGACCGTCGTGTTCGACCTGAAGACGCTCCTCGGCACCGATCCCGTTCGAGCACGCGAGGTCCTACGACGCTTCTTCAAGAACGGCACTATCGTCCTGGAACCCCAAGAGGACGCCACGTACATCGC
>DASXKQ010000013.1:0-62438 GCA_036496745.1 Polyangiaceae bacterium | reverse complement strand
GTTCGCGCTGGAACATTTCAGTGGGTGCCGAGTGAGCGGGACACCTACACTCCCGCCACACTGCGGCGAGCCTGGCACGTATGTGCCAAGTCTGTTTGAAGAGCACCCGTATCCAGGTCTTTCAAGGCCTTTGCAACGCACCTCTGTGCCATGGCACTATCGGCGCGCCTCGGGATGTCCTTGCGGGTGGGTTTCGCGCCTACCCGACCCGATAGGAGACCAACATGACTTTTCGTTTCGCATCCTTCCTCGCCGTTGTCGCGCTCGGTAGCTCGAGTCTGTTCGTTGCTTCAGCAGCGCAAGCCGCCAAAGCCGACGACAAATCAGCCGACGACAGTAAGCCGAGCGACGACAAGTCGGCGGACGCCAAACCCGCGGGCGACCAAGCAGACGAGGGTGAAGCGAAAGGCGATGCCGCGCCGGCGAAGAGCGACAAGGACGCGAAAGCCGCTGCCGACGCGGAAGCCGCGAGCTCACCGATTGAGAATCCGGGAGAGACGTATCGCTTCGTCGGGCTCCGCTACCGCGGCATCATCGTGCCCAAGTTCATGATGAACTTGTTTGGTCAAGGCGGTGCGACCGTGTACGTCAACGGTATCGGGCCGGAGTTTGGCATTCGCAAGGACGGTTTCGAGTACGACTTTTCGGCGTGGTACGCCGCGTACTCGATGGATCCGACGCCGTTCAAGGCGAGCTCCGATCCAGCGACCGCGTGGGAAATCGTCGAGAGTCGGATCAAGGTCTTTTACCTGACGGCGGATTTCCTCTGGAGTCACGATTTTGCGCCGGAATTTGCGATCAACTACGGCCTCGGCGCTGGCGTTGGCATCGTGTGGGGTGATCTGTTTCGGACGCAGGCGTACGGACCGCCAGGCTCCGATCCGAGCACGGGTGCTGGTTTTCAGAAATGCACGGCGCCCGGGATCCCTGATCCAAACTACTGCGGCACGGACAACGCGCACTACAGCGGCTACACCGAACCAAGTTGGGCGAACGGCGGCTCGAAGCCGATCATATTTCCGTGGTTCGCGCTACAGACGGGGCTGCGCTATAAGCCTCATCGCAACTTCGTCGCGCGTCTCGACGCGGGTTTCGGCACGAGCGGTTTCTTCTTGGGACTGGGCGCCGACTACGGGCTCTGAAAAAGAGCGTATCGTGGCGGAGCTCGAGCTACCCAGTAGATACGAGCCGATCGCCGAACTCGGCAAGGGCGGTGGCGGGGAGGTCTGGGCCGTCCGAGACCGATACAGCGGTAAGCACTACGCGCTGAAAGTGCTCGCCGAGCAAGCGAGCGAGCGCGAGATGAGCGCGCTCGTGCGGGAGGCCGTCGCGCTGTCCGGTCTGGAAGGACTCGGCTTGCCACGAGTCGTGCAATTCGGCCGGCTTTCGAGCGGCGGGCGCGCGTATTTGATCCGCGATCTGGTCGACGGTCAGAGTCTTGATGAGCTCGTGTCCAGTGGTCAATCCGAGCGCGCGTTGTCCGCGCTCGGACATGCCGCGGATCAGTTGACGGTGCTGCACCGCGCTGGGCTTCTCCATGGCGACGTGAAGCCCGCCAACATCATCGTGAGCGTGAGCGATCGCGCTACCTTGGTCGATCTCGGGCTGGCGGCGCCTTGGCTCGAGGGAGGCGCGCATGCGGAGGGGCTCACACCGCGCTATGCGGCGCCGGAACTCTTGGGCGGCGGCGCGCTCACGGTGCGCGCTGAAGTCTTCGCGCTTGGCGTCACCCTCACTGAAATTCTGGGGTCGGCCAAGCCGAGTCACGACGAGGCAAACCGACGGCGCAAGCTCCAACTCGTGGCAGCGCGCGCCACGCTGCACGACGCAAGTGGTCGCTATCCATCGGTCGATGAGTTCGCGAGCGCGCTTCGCAATGCGGCGGGCATACCCGCCCCGAGCGCAGGCGAAGCCGACGTCGGCTTGTGGCCAGTGGTGGGCATCGACGCGACTTCTGCGCAGCTGTTGGAGCAGGTTCGAGAGCTGTCCCCGAGCAACGTGCTGCGCATCGGCGGACCCCCAGGCTCCGGAAAAACAGCCTTGTTCAGGCGCCTCGCGTGGTCGCTCGGTGTCGCGGGCGTTCGCCTGTGCGTGATCGACGACGCGGCTACTCCGTCGGTGGTTTCTGGAGAGCTTGCAGCACATCCCGCGTCAAGCGGTGTGACGATATTGGTCGATGCCGCCGACGCGCTGGAAGCCAGCAGCGTGAAGTTGCTCGCTGAGGCGCGTGCCGCGGGCGCGCGGCTCGTGGTGGTGGGTGAGATGCAGCTGGGAGGCGCCGAGCGATCGTTCGTGGTGCCGGCGCTCGACGAACACGCGGCCATTGATCTGCTGAAGCGCGCGGTGCCCTCGCTCACGCCGACCTTGTTGCAGCGAGTGTTCGAGGTGTCGGGCGGGAGGCCGGGCGAGCTGCAAAGGTTGGTCCGCCTGATCGCGCACGACGCCATTGCCTCGACCGCCGACATCGAACGCGCGATTGGTGCGCTCGACGGCGCAAAAGAGCTACCGTCCGAGCCTCTCGAGCGCGCGGCTTATTTTTTGGATCGCGGGCGGTTCAACGATGCGCAGGTCGCGCTCGACGCGCTTGGCCAAGAGCATGCGTCCACTCGGACGCTGATCACGCGCGCTCGTTTGCAGCTTGGTCTGGGCGAGGCGCCCCTCGCGCGGGACCTGCTCTCGAGCGCGCTGCGCGACTCCAAGCCGAGTGACGCCGAACGCAAATTGCTCACACTTTACCTGGCTCGGGCTGAAGTAGGGGTGGGCGAGTACCAGCGCGCGCTCGCGTTGCTGGAGGAACTCACGGCTGAAGACGACCCACTGGGGGCCGAAGCGCTTTCCTACCGTGGCCTCGCCTTGTCGATGATCGGCAAGCACGAGGACGCGCGAGCTGCCTTGGAGACAGCGCTCGGGCGAGCACAAAAAATACAAGCCCCTCGTCTTGAAACGCTGGTGCTCGCGTCGCTCGGCTTGGTCCTGCAGCGGGCGGATTTGAACGAGGCGGCGCACGACGCATATCGCCGAGCGCTCACGGCAGCACAGCGTGCGGGTGACGCCGGCATGCTTGCCACCATCCAGCTCAATCTGGCCGGACTACTCAAGATCCGAGGCGACATCGCGGGCGCGATCGAACACTTCGAGGCGGCGGTCGACATGGGCCGCCGCTCGGGACGAAAGCTCAGCGCGCGCCAGGCGCTCCTGAATCTGGCGAACGCGGATCTTTACTTAGGACGGCTAGCGCGAGCACGCGCGAGCATTCAGGCGTTGCGCGAGCAGGTTGCCCAGCTCTCACCCGTGATGCGCGCCCAGCTCACCGGGCTCGAGGCCGAGCTCGCGTTGCGCGAGGGTGATGCGGAGCGGGCCGTTGAGCTCTACGCTGAATGTGCGCAAGCCTACGTGGCTCTGGGCAGAGGAACCGACGCGGCCGAGGCGAGGCTCGAAGGGCTGCTTGCTGCGTCACGCCGAGTGCATCCGGATCTGCGCATTCTGTCGAGCGAACTCGCGCTCTCGGCACGCGAGCTCGGAGACACGGCACATCGTCCGCTGCTGCTGCTGGCGTCGGCGCGCGTCCGGAAGGTGGCGGGAGCGGAAGGCGAAGCCCGCACGCTACTCGATGAAGCGCTGGTCGCTGCGCGCGGTGCCGCACAAAAGGAATGGATTTGGCGGGCGCTCGAGGCACGCGCCGAGCTCGAAGCGGAGGGCGGGCAACAGCTGCTCGCTCGTCGCGACCGCGAGGAGGCCTTGGCGGTGCTCGAGGAGATCGCCGCGCGTTTGCCACGAGACTTGCGCGAAGTGTATTGGAACGATACGCGTCGACGAGGTCTGCGCGCTTGCGTGCCTGCGGCGCTGGCCACCGCGGCAACCGAGTTCTTGCCTTTCAATGCCGACGGGCGCAGCAGCGCCCGCTTCGACGGTGGGACCCTACGCTCACCCGGCAAGAGCGCGATCTCGGAGCTCACCTCGACACCGCTCGAACAGCGCTTGGCTTGGATCCTGGAGGTGAACAGCGGCCTAGTCGGCGAGTTCGACGTCCCGCGCCTGACCGCAAAAATAACCGACTACGCGGTGCAGCTCGCGCGCGCGGAGCGCGGCTACGTTCTTTTGCGCCAGGTCGACGGATCGCTCAGTGTTCACACCTCGCGTTCGCGTTCGGGCGACCTCGAGCACGCCGAGTTCTCGCGTTCGATCGCCGAATCCGTGATGACCTCGCGTGAAGCGATCGTCGCCCTGAACGCGCGAGGCGACTCGCGCTTGAAGAGTTTTGCGTCCGTGCATCAGCTGCTGCTCGAATCCGTGGCGTGCTTGCCGATTTTGGCGCCATCGGGCGACGCCATCGGGGCGCTCTACCTCGAAACACGCCTGCGCCCGGGGGCGGGCTTCGAACGCGAGATGCCGACGCTGCAGGCGTTTGCCGATCAGGTTGCGATCGCGCTGGAGAATGCGCGTCTGGTCAACGAGAACCAGCAGCGCAACGATGAGCTCGTGCTCAAGAGTAGCCAGTTGGAGGAAGCGCAAGCTCGACTCCACGAGCTGCTGGAGGGTCGCACCGAGCAGCTCAAGCGCGCGCGGCAAAAGCTCCGTGACGCGCGCGAGACGTTGTACGGCCATTTTGGCTACCGCGGTTTGGTCGGCACGAGCGCGGCCATGCGCCGCATCTACTCGCTGATCGACCGAGTGCGGGAGACCGACGTGCCCGTGTTGATCACGGGCGAAAGTGGCACGGGCAAAGAGGTCGTCGCGCGCGCTATCCACGATGCGTCCCTGCGCAGTAAGGCCAAGATGCTGGGCGTGAACTGCGGCGCGATTCCCGAGAATTTGCTGGAGAGTGAGCTGTTCGGTCACGTCAAGGGCGCCTACACCGGCGCGGATCGGGATCGCCGGGGCCTATTCCGCGAGTGCGAGGGCGGTACGATCTTGCTCGACGAGATCGGAGAGACCCCACACAAAATGCAAGCCGGACTTTTGCGGGTGCTGCAGGAGCGACGTGTGCGAGCGGTGGGCGGAGCAACGGAGGAGCCAGTAGACGTGCGTGTCTTGTTCGCGACCAACCGCGATCTGTCGCAGCTCGTGACCGAGGGAAAATTTCGCGAGGACCTGTACTATCGCATTCAAGTGGTCGAAATTCGACTGCCGGCCTTGCGCGAACGCGCCGAGGATATCCCGCAACTCGTCGATCACTTCTTGGGGATTTTCGCAGCTCGCTACAAGCGGGAAAAAAAGACGATCGACAAGGAAGCCTTGCAGCGTCTCACTCGCTTCGCTTGGCCGGGGAACGTACGTCAACTCGAGAACGTCTTGCTCAACGCCTGGGTGCTCACCGACGCGCCCGAGATTGAAGCAAGCGACCTCGATCTGCCCGACGGCTGGGCGCCTGCGCAGCCCGCCAGGAGCGAGCAGACGCATCCGCACGCGATTCGTCCGGCGCGCGCACAGCGAAAAGGCACTATTTCCGAGCATCGCCGCGACGAACGCGATCGCATTCTGCAAGCGCTACGCGACAGTAACTGGAATCGCGTCAAGGCCGCGGAGATCAGCGGCATCCCTCGGCGCACGTTCTACCGGCGTCTGCGAGAGTACGGCATTCAGTAGGCGTGGCGCCCTCAGGCGATGCCCAGCTGCTTGAGCTTCTTGTGCAGCCCCTCGCGGGTGATGCCAAGTGTCCTGGCGGTAGCCGTCTTGTTGTTGTCGTGCTCGCGTAGAGCTTCGAGCAAGATATGACGCTCGACTTGTTCAACCATCTCCCGCAAGGAGCCTTTGGAGGCGCCCACACTGTACAGCACGGTTTCGATTTGCCTGACGCGCGGGCTCAGCAGTTCGGGCGTGATGAACGCATCCGACTCGGCTTGAATCACCACGCGCTGGATCTCATTTTCCAGCTCGCGCACGTTGCCGGGGAACTCGTAGTTGGCTAGTAGCTCGAGCGTTTCCTGTGCGAACCCGGCCACGGATTTACCCATCTCGCGCGTGTAGCGGTCCAGAAAAAACTTGGCGAGCAGTGGGATGTCGTCGCGCCGCTCGCGCAGGGCGGGCACCCGGATCGGGAACACTTTCAGGCGGTAGTACAGGTCCTCGCGAAATCTTCCGGCCTGGACCTCTTGCTCCAGGCTGCGGTTGGTGGCGGCGACGATGCGCACGTTGACTTGCCTGGATGCGGTCGCGCCGAGCGGGCGAACCTCGCCTTCCTGCAGCACGCGCAAGAGCTTGGCTTGCAAGCTGAGCGGCATCTCGCCGATCTCGTCTAGAAAGAGCGTGCCACCGTCGGCGAGCTCGAATAGCCCCTTTTTGTCGTCGCTCGCGCCCGTGAACGCACCGCGCTTGTGCCCGAAGAGCTCGCTCTCCAGCAGGTTCTCGGCAAATGCCGCGCAGTTCTGCGCGACGAATAACTTGTCACGCCGCTTCGAGCGATAGTGCACGGCGGAAGCGATCAGCTCCTTGCCCGTGCCGGTCTCGCCCTCGACCAGCACGCTGACGCGCGTATCGACGACCTTGTCGAGCTGGCGCAACAGCTCCGTCATGGCGCGGCTCTCACCGATGATGCGAAACTCACCGCTCTGCGTGCGTTCCTTGCCGCGGTAGTATTGATTTTGTCGCTTCAGTTCGATGTCCGCCAAGGTCAGCCGCTGAATGAGTCGCGCGTTGGCGATCGTCAAAGAGGCGTTGGCGGCGAGCACGCCCAGCGTGTCGACGTCACGCGCGTCGAACATCGCCGGCGCATCTCGGTTGTCGAGCTGGAGCACACCCAGGATCTCCTCGCCTTTCCAAAGTGGCACGCCAATCGTGCTGCGGATCTGCGCGCCGAGCAGTGATTCACTGCTGAAACTCTCGCTCGGCGCGTCTGCCGCGAGCACCGCCGCACGCTCACGAATCACCTTCTGCACTACGCTGCGCGTGAGCACGACGGGGCCGCTCGGCGCACTCGGCCCAAGCGCGCTCCGCACGCGCGTGACGACTGCTACGAAAGCGGCGGGTGCCGTCGCCTCACTACCCTTTGGGTCGTCCCGCAGGACCACGGTCGCGTGGGTTGCTCGCGGGACGAGAACGAGCGCCGCGTCGGCGACGCTCTCGACCGCGCCGGCGAGCTCCGACTGCTCGCTCACTCGCCGTAGGGCATTGACCAACGCCTTGAGGCGATCGATCGCCTCGGGCAGAGTGGCAGAGTGGGCAAGCTCGGCCAGTGAACGCGTCGCGACGACGTTCGGCGGCTCGGCGTCTAGCCCGAACTGCAGCCCGAGTTCGGTCCCCGTACCCGCAGGGCCTCCCAGCTCGATCACGTCTCCCGCGCGCAGCAGCACGCTGCGCCGATTGTCGTCGAGCGCGATGCGTTCCTCGGCACGGCGAACCCAAGAGCCGTTCGTGCTCTCCAGGTCCTCGAGCAAGAAACCCTCCACGCTGCCGACGATCCGAGCGTGGTCCGCGGAAACGTGAGCGTCGGGCAAGACGAGATCGCTGCTCGGCGAGCGACCCAGTCGAATCGCGTCCAGATCCGACTCGAAGATTTGACCGGTCGCTGAACCAGTCAGTACTTCGAGGCGAATGGCGGCCATTCTACGGCGGGAAAGCGGGTCAGCCTCCGCGAGCTTCCAGCCTGCAGGCGACCTGCTTGAGCGGCGGATCTCCAGCCGACTTTTCCTTGTCGGGGGATTTCGCGTTTCTGTCGACGATGGCCATCAGCTTCTTGGCGACGTCCTTCGAACCGTTCGGCGAGAGGTGATCGATGACTTCGGCAGCGACGAAGCGCACCGCCGCGTTCTGAACGGAGTCGAGCCCCGCCACGAGTTGATCGCGCGCTTGATCATTGCCCAGGATGCCGATCATGTAGCCAGCTTTCACGGCGCTGAATTGGGTTGCGCGCTCTTGGTTCGCAGGCTTCTGAATCTCGGTGACGTAGCAAGCCACGCCACTGCCGCAGGCCGTGATCTGCTTCTCGACCTGGGCGAAGGCGTCCTTCTCGACTTGCGTGCCGTACTTGGCGACGGCTGCCTTGACCTTCGCCATTTGCTCGGGACGCGCGAGCTTCATGGCTGTCACCGTGATCGCGGCTTGCAGCGACTTCTTGTCGTCGTCGCTACCCTTGAGCTTGGTCGCACGATCGAGCAACCACTCGACCATGCTGGAGTCGAAGAACGTGCCTGCAGATTCAGTGAGCGTTTCGAGGGCGCTGCCCGCCGGCGGGATTTCTGCGTCTAGCGGGATGGACTCGTAGGCCGCCTTGAAGGCCGCTTTCGAATCCGCGGTCGCTGGGATCTTGGCGAGTTCACGCGCAATGATCGCTTTGTTCGAGTCGTCGGTTTCTGCTTTCAAGGCGTCGATCATGGCGGGGATCGTGTCACTGCGACCAATCGTGCCCACGATCAGCGCTGCCGTGGCGATGTAAGGCTTCCCTTTGGGATCGTTGCCAGTGACCTCTTTGACGCGCCGAATGGCAAAAGTGGCGAGCGCGTCGTTTTGGCCGCGCAAGAGCTTTACTGCGGCGTCCGCCGCGGGCTTGCCGAGCTTGACGAGTGAGATCAACGCGGTCGCCTGAACGTCCGCCTTCGTTGGATCGAGCATGACCTTCAGCAATGGGTCGACTGCAGCCGGATCGCCGAGTCTGCCCAGAATCTCGGCCGCGGTGACCTGCCAGAATTGCTGGTCGCGGTAAGCGTCGACGGAGCCTTTGTCCTTGCTGCTGGGCGGTGTCATCACCGGATCGAGCTGCTTGATGAGCGGCCCGGTCCAGGCTTTGTCCGGGATGGCGCGCATGGCGTCGTTGACGTCACGGTACGCCACGCCGCCGAGCATGGTGCTCGCGTGCAGCTTGAGGAAAGCTTGAAGTAGCGGATCAGCGAGTGAAGGCAACGCGAGATCCTCGGTGGCGATGGCCGCCCACTTGAGATCTTGATCGTCCTTGGAGCTAGCCGGTGCCTTGGCGAATTCGACGAAGGCTTTCTTGAGCGCGGGCTCCGTGCGCTTGTCCTTGAACGCCGCGAGCAGCTTGATCAGCGCGACGCGGGTCTTGCCATCGAGCGCGTCATAGCCGTCGACGTAAGACTTGGTGAGCGGATCGACGGTTTTGTCGACCAACTCCTTCACGCCTTCGTTCTTGGTGACGGCGTCGTCATAGAACTGCTCCAAACGCTTGACCGCGCGACCCCGCCACGCCTGATCGCTCAGCTTGTCGACCCAATATTCGGGTTGGCTCTCGTCCTTGCAGCCGACCATGGTGGAGCCGACGAGCACCATCGTCGTTGTCGTAGCGGTGCCGAGCACCAGGGAGCGGATGAGGGCGGCGATCGTGCGCGAGGAGCGGAGCATGGAGATTTCCTCCCAGGGGATAGGGTCTTGTCGGACGAGAACGGGGGGCCAGAAATGGCCTAAATTCCCCAGTTTCTTGCGAGACGGACGGTACGCCGTCCGTATCTCAGCTGTCAAACCGCAATATTGGCCGCCTCGTTTACCGACATTGGATCCAAGGTTGAGTCCATGATCAGCCGATGATCATCCCCTCTTTGAGCAGCCGACCGGTCGCAAATCGACGCAGACTCCAACTCTCGAACAGCCCGCTTGAGCGACCGCTCGCAATGCCTTCCGCTACACGTTTCCCGACCACAGGCGCCATCATAAAGCCGTGTCCCATGAAACCGCTCAGTAGGAAAAATCCGTCCACTGTGTCGACGGGGCCGACGATGGGATTCGCGTCCGGTGAGATGTCGTAGAGGCCAGCCCATTGCCGCAAAATTTTGACCGAGCCGAGCAGCGGGCAGACGCGAGTCAAAGCACGCGAGTAGAGGGACAGGAATCGGATCGACGAGCGTTGATCGAAGCCCGCGGGCACCTGGTCGTTGCCGATGCCCCCGACGATTTCGCCGCGAATCGACTGTGAGAAGTAGAGCCCGTCGCTGAGATCGGCAACGAGCGGAGTCAGCCACGGCTTGAGCGGTTCGGTCGAGCAAATCTCATGTCGGTGTGGATGAGTCGGCAAGAGTACATCCACCATTTTCGCGATCGTCGGGCTGTATGCACCGCACGCGTTCACGACGACCGACGTCGCAATCCGCCCACGCTCCGTAAGCACACTCGTGATTGTGCGCCCCTTTCGTTCGATGCCGACGACGCGCGTGAAGGGTCGTACCGACACACCGAGTCGCTGAGCGCTCTCGGCGTAGCCCCACACGAACGGCCAAGGAAATACGATCGCGTCGCTCTCGTTGTAGCTGGCGGCCACGACTCCTTCACACGACAGCTGCGGCACGAGCTCGCCGATCGCGCTTGCGTCCACGAGTTTGCTCGCGACGCCGTGCTCGTTTTGTAGAGCGACGTTCTTTCGCAACTCCTCGGCGCGCTGGTCGTTGCGCGCGAGAAACAGGTAACCACCAGGACGAAACCAGGTGTTGATCCGGTGTCGCTCCGCGAACTCACGCAAGAGCTGCAGGCTCTCTTGCATGAGGACGATATTGAGTTCGCTCGACCATTGTGCGCGCACGCCACCGCCGTTGCGGCCGCTCGCACCCCCGCATAGGTAGCTGGCATCGAGCACGACGATGCGCTGGAGCCCATGGTCGCGTGCCAAATGGTAGGCGACGGAGAGGCCCATGATGCCGGCTCCGATAACGACCACGTCGGCGCCTTCGGTCACGACGCCATCGTAGACCCGGATTGCGCGGTGTTCACGCGGATCGACGCGCCGCCAAACGAGCGAGCAATGCGCCGTGGAGAACGCCGTTGCTGGCCAGCAATCCGTGAGTATTGCCCAGATCCGCGGCGCGGTAGTCGAAAGCGTCGCCGTGGGCGTCGGTCACTTTGCCGCCGGCGGCGTGAACGAGCGCGTCGGCGGCGCAAGCGTCCCAGCGCTTGCCCGCGTAAAATGGGGAAACGTACGCTTCTACCAAGCCGCTCGCGACTCGCGAACCCTTCAGCCCGGCGCTACCGAGCGTGAGGAGCTCGCGGGCGCCCAGGCCCCGCAACGCCTCTTCGGTTTCGGGACTCCGGTGCGATCGCGAAGCGACGACGCGTGCTTCCGAGAGCGACGCCACCTGGCTGACGGACAGCGAGCGTCGCGCACCATCCGCCGCGATCTCGAACGCCCCGACGCCGAGCTCGCCTGCCCAGGTGAGGCCCGCTTCGGGTCCGTGCACGACGCCAAGCGCGGAGCGCTCGCCGTCGACCAAACCGATCATCACGACGAACTCGCCGTTTTTGAGCACGAAATCGCGCGTGCCGTCGAGCGGATCCACGAAAAAAATGAGCTCGGAATCACGATAGCCTGCAAACGTTTCTGGTGCGCTCTCCTCGGCGACGATCGGGATGCCCGGGAATTCGTCGGCGAGGCGTGCGCAGATCAGATCGTTCGCGCGACGATCCGCTTCGGTTACGGGATCGGAGGGCGCTTTGAAGTCTACTGCGAAGGGCGCCCGATACACCTCGAGCACGACTTCGGAGGCTTCGCGCGCGATCCGGATTAACGCGTCGAGATCCGGGCGTTTCACGCGCTGGCTCCGACGCTGACGAGCCGCCGCTCCAGCGCGCTTTGCGCCTCCGGGCTCAGGTAGGGCGGCTCCTTGCCGGCGTCGCGCACCAATTGATCGAGTTGAACGGCACTGCGCGGACCCAGTACTGCGCTCCCCACGAGCTCGTTGTTCAGCACGTAGCGGAGTGCCGCGGCCCGCAAGCTCGTCACGCTTCCAGTCACGCAGGGACGCAAAGCGTTCAGGTGGTTGAGGCGGCGGCGCAGATCGTCGCGCGTCCAGCGTTCGGCGCGGTGATCGCCGCTCGGAAATTCCTTGGTCATCGGCCATTGACCGCACAATAGGCCGTGCGCCAGCACCGACCGCGCGAGAATGCCGACGTTCTTGTCGCGGATTTCAGTGGCGATCTCGGAGAGCTCACGCGTGTGGAACGCATTGTGGACGAGCTCCAGAATTTGCGCGCCGCGCTCCACGGCAGCGCGCCCGGTCTCGAGGCTGCCCACGCTGACGCCCCACGCGCGGATTTTTCCTGCGCGTTGCTGCTCGCTGAGCCAGGCCGGCGCGTCGCCTTTCTCCAGCGCTTGTAGGGATGGATTGTGCAAGAGCACGATGTCGATCACGTCGCGAGCGAGCCGCTCGCGCGAGCGCGCCAGGCTTTCACGCAGAAAGGCGACGGTGAAGCACTTGCGCGCCGGGACTCGTGCGCGGTCCGTCCCGATTTTGGTCGCGAACGAGGCGCGCGGCTCCTTGCCCAGGTGTCGGCCGAGTCTTTGCTCCATCGCGCCTTTGCCGTAGCTGTCCGCGGTATCGAACAGCGTGATGCCGAGCGCGAACGCGCGTTCGATCACTGCGTCTTGCTCCAACTCCGGGACGGGGCCGTAGGCGTCCCCGGAAAGCCCCCAGGTGCCGAGCGCGAGCTCACTCGGCGAAATGCCGGTGTTGCCGAGCGGGCGCTTGCGCATGCCGGCGGTATAGCAAAGCTTGGGTCGTCGCGCGGTCCTCGCGACCCGACTCCGGCACCTTCTTCAACGATAAATCCAAAAGTGCGCCGCCGAGAAGCGCTTGCCGACCTCTGCCGAAACTTCGACCCTGCTCACACCGGTTTTGACCGTTGCTGGCAAGGTGCTCGAAAGTTCCTGAAAATCTCGATTGCGCAGGGCCCACTCGCACACGGGTTGGCCGTCCAGGCGGACCGTGAGTCGTATGGGTCCGTTCGCGCCGAGGCGCGCCACGAGCAATGCCCCGGGGGCGACGCGGAACGTGAACGAATCGCGGGTACGATTACGGCGAGCGCCGTCCACCCGCTCGCCGTCGCTGACGACGATGTCATCGCCTTGCGCGGCGGGCCAGCGCGCGTAGTCGTGCGCGGCTTCGCTCTCGAGATCGGCGATGTCGAGTACGTCGAGCGGCTCCCGTTCGGCTAGCTCCGTCGCCAGTGGCGCTTCGGCGCTGCCGAGCGAACTGTAGTCCGCGCGGCAAGCCACCATCGTGGTACCGCCCAGGATCGTTGCGGAGACCGTGCGTTCTTCCAGACACTCACCGAGCAAGCTGTCGATCGCAAGCCAGCCCGGATAGACGATGAAGTGCGTCGGCAGCGCGCTGCGCGGCAAGTGCTCGTAGTGCTCGAAGCGTGAGCCCGCCCCGGCCACCCAATACGGCGCTTCACCCGGCGTCGTCAGGCCGACGATATCGAACACCGGATGCCGCGAAAAGTAGGCGATCGCTCCGGTGTCGTTGACGCCAATCCGTGCGTCAGCGGCGAGCTCCGTCTTGGCCCATTCGCCGAGCTCGACGTGCTGCGCGGAAATGGCCGCGCAGCTTTCAGCCAAATCCCAAAGCGCGAACGGGTACTTGCTGGCCAGCGCGCCGATCAAGCTCGCCATCAACGCGTAGCGCACGAGACCTAGCCTTGCATTGAGCCGCGCGGCGAGTTCTCCCAGCTGATCGCAGAGCGCGCCCAAGCCGATCAGCCACGGGGAGGCGAACGGCCATAAGTAGCGCAAACGATTCCAGAGAAAGCTGTCGTAGCTCGTTGGGATCAGCATGCCGAGTCCGAGCACCGTCAGCAGCCACGCGCGTGACCATACGCCGCGCGCGCTACCGGCGTAGAGCAGCGCGGGCAATGCGCAGCAGGCCACGATCCGCGCGTGCTGCGGAACGAATACGGCGCTCCACACCTTGCCGTCGAGCAACGTGCCGAAGAGTACCTGGGCATTGTCGAGCATCGTTCCCAGCACTTCTTCACCGTGCAAATACGGGTTGAGCGGCAGCCATTTTACGAGCGCCGTTGTCTGCGTCGCGTGGCCGGTGAACAACAGATTGAGGCATGGAGGGACGAGCACTCCGACGAGCGCACCGAGTGCTTGCAGCGCGCGCCGCGCGGCCGGCCGCTCTCCGCCGAAGATCAGCGCGGCGACGACGAACATCGTCGCGACCGAACCTTCGGGCCGCATGAGTGGCCCGAGCCAGGCGAGCGCGAAGAGCTCGCGGAGATGCGAACGGTCGCCCTCGAACCATTCTGCGCTCCGCCTTGCGGTTCGGATCAGGATCCAGCCGAGTGGCACGACCTCCATCCCACTCGTCGCAAACCAGGCATTCGCGCTGAATGCCAATACCGCCAGCCCGCAGAGTGCCGCGATGCCTTCGCCGGTGATGCGTGCGGCAGCGCGCGCCGTGTCGTAGGCCAAGCCCGCCAGGCACAGCCAGCCAAACACCCAGGCCCATGGGATCAACGCGAGCCCCGTGGCCCCGCACAGCTGTGGAATGCTGAGGAGCAGCGGCCACAACAAGCTGGTCGCCCCGGCTACCGGCGCCGTTCCCGGCGAATAGACGAACGGCTTACCTTCCGCGAACGAGCGCGCGAATTGAAAGTGGATGTACGCGTCGTCGAGCGGAACGGCGGGAGCGCCTGCACGTCGTAGGACCTGGTGCGAGGTGAAAGCGCCGAGCGCGCAGGCGGTCACCAGGTACGGCCAGGGAGTGCGCGCAGCCTTGCGCGCGCCGGTTTGAAGCTGTGCTAGCACGACCGCCGGCATTCTTATCACTTTCGCCCATGAACAATCTCTATGCTGATGCGCCACGCTTGCCCGAAGGGGAACTCGTGGATCCACGCGTCCTGCTCGGCTCGGGCGGCGCAGCGATCGAAATCGAGATCGGTCCGGGGCGCGGGGGCTTCGCTTTCGAGCGCTTGGCCGTGTCGCCGGAACTACGCCTGCTCGGACTCGAGATTCGACGCAAGTGGGCGACCATCGTGGACTCGCGCTTGCGCGAACGCGGACTCGGCGACCGTGCGCGGGTTTTTGCGGAAGACGCGCGCGACGCGCTGCCGCGTTTTCCCCCGGCCTGTGCGTCCGCACTCTTCGTGCATTTTCCCGATCCTTGGTGGAAGAAGCGTCACAAGAAGCGGTTGGTCGTCAATCCCGAGCTCATTCAAGAGGCATGGCGCGTGCTCAGGCCTGGTGGCGAACTGTTCATTCAGACCGACGTGCCCGAGCGAGCGCGAACATACGAAGACTTGGTTCGCGGCGAGTCGCGCTTCGAGCCGGTCGGTGACGGTCACCCCGCCGACAACCCTTTTTTGGCGCGAAGTCCGCGCGAGCGCCGCGCCATGCGCGACGGCCTGCCGGTTCACCGCCTGCTCTTTCGCCGGGCCTGAGCACCCCTTGATCCCCGTTCTCTACTGAGGCTAGGCTTTGGCCACCAATGCGAATCCGCATCGCGTGCTTCGTGCTCCCGTTCGCTCTCGCCGCTTGCGCGACCTATCAAGAGGACCTCAATCGGGGTCAGCGCTACTATGAGGAGAACAAGTACGAAAATGCGCTCGCGCTGTGGCGCGTACTCGAGGCGGATACCGACTCACTGACTCTGTATGACCAGGCGCGCTACGCGTACCTGCGCGGCATGACCGACTATCGGCTTGGGTTCCGCGCTGACTCACGGCACTGGCTGGCGATTGCGAAGGCGACCGAGCAGGAGCATCCCGGCGGTTTGAATCCGGAGTGGAAGCAGCGCCTCGAAGGCTCGCTCGACGATCTCAACAAGGACGTCTACGGCGGAGGTGAGCGCTTCGACAAGAGCGCTTCTACCTTCGTGGAGAAAACGAAAGAGCCGACGGACAACGGCGGTGACACATCGCAACCGGGCGGTTGCCGATCGAACTCCGATTGTCCCGCACAGAATATCTGCGACAACCGTCAGTGCATTCCGCTCTGACGGATTGAGCTCGCGCCGGTTCTGGCCGGAACTGAGGTGGGACTACGTCCGGCGCATCACGCTGAGCAGATCCTTGGCTCTCAGCTTTTGCTTCTTGAGATCCGTAATCACGCGCTGCTCGTCCGGGGTGAGATAGGCGCGGCGCTCGAGTCGGTCCACTTGATCATTCAACGCTCGATGCTGCTGCTCCAACTCTCTCAGCTGCCCGTTCGAAAATGGCTCCATTCGTCGCTCCTCTTGCTCGACGTGCGCTCGCGCCCGCTCTGTTTACCCCACAGGCGGCCGCGTCGTTCGTCCACGCAGACAGGGTAAAGCGCACCCATTAGGCGTCAATCGAAAACGCCAACGCGAGCGCGGCTCGAGGCATCGCATGATTCGTGCCAGGCTATCGTCGCGCGCCGCGGTTTTGGACGGCTGAAAACTTTCAGCGACGAGCTTCGTCAGAAATGTCAGTGAAACGGAACTTCTCCGTCCTCGCAATCTTCGAACTCCGCTGTGTTGACGGCTGTTCCCCTCTGCTAGCGGTCGTCACGTTGCTCGTGGCCAGCGCGTGCACACCAAGCGCGGCGCGCAGTCAATCGAGTCCGGTCGCGGCGGCCCACGCCCGCGCGCCGGAGCTCGTGCAGGTTCCTCGCACGATCATCGGCCCAGAAACGACGACAGATATTCCCGAGCTTTACCAGCAATCGACGCGCGACGGACAAGCGCACAGGTTTGCCGAAGCCGCGCGCGGTTTCGAACGCGCATACGGTCTCGATCCCGATGGTCCGCTCGCGGCCTCATCATTGTTCGAATGCGCCGAGATGCTCGATCTCGATGGCGCGCACGACGCTGCGCTCAGCCGCTATGAGCAAGTCGTTCGTCGTTTTCCCGAGCACGAGTTGACGCGTGAAGCGGCCATCCGCGCGCTGCGTTTGCTGACGTTCCTGGAGCGCTATCAACGCGCAGGAGAGCTTGCGAGTTGGGTGCTCGAAAAGTTTCCGGCGCTGCCTCCAATCGACCGGATCGTGGCTCTGTCTTCGCGCGCGCTCGAGCGCGATGCTGTGGGTGACAGCGAGCGCGCCGAGTATTTCGTGGAGAAGGGGCGCGAAATCGTGGAGGGCGAGCGGCTCGATGCCGCTGGCCGCCTACCCACGGAGCTAGCCGAACTCTACTACGCGCTCGGGGAAGCCAGGCGGTTGCGCGCGGAGCGTATTCGTTTCGTGCCGGTGCCGAGCAACTTTGGCGCCGTGCTCGAGCAGCGCTGCCAGCTCCTGCTCGACGCCCAGAGCGCCTATTCCGACGCGATGCGTGCCTACGACGCTCACTGGTCGGCGATGGCCGGCTTCCGTGTGGGTGAGCTCTATCAACGCCTGCACGCGGATCTGATGGCGGTCACTCCCCCAAAATCGGCCGACACTGTGCGGCGACGCCAGTTGTTCGAGGGGGCGATGCGGCTCCGCTATGCAATTTTGTTGGAAAAGGCCAAAGCGATGATGGACCACACGCTGCTGATGGCGGCGCGCACCGGCGAACAATCGAGCTGGGTGAAGCGCAGCGCGGACGCGCGCGACGCGATCGCCCAAGCGATGGCAGAAGAGGCAGCGGCGCTCTCGCGTTTGCCCTATAGTCGCGAAGAGCTTCAGGCTGCGCTCGACAGTTTCTCTGCGGCGGGCTCCTCGAGGCCAACCAAGCCCTGAGACAGCTCGAAACGACTACTTGAACATAAATTCAGTAATCGCAGGAAATTGCTAAGATATTCACTGGGGAGTCCGAGAGCTGAGTCCGCGCCCCGGTGCGGTATGAAATATGCTTGACACCCCCCGGACCTGGCGCTACCAGAGCGCGGTTCGCGTCGGTCCTCGCCCCAAATCTTTCGCCGCCCAGTAAAAGGAACGGTGGGAGCAAGGGTGGGGTGCCTCCTTTTTAGCGCCGCCTCTACGTCGGCACCAAGTCGGAAGGACGACCCCGCTGCGAACCTCGAAACTTCGGGCCCGGAAAAATCTTCAGCTCGCCAGACTTGCTCATGCAGGATCAAGGCTTTCATCAAGTGTCGCCGCTCGTTCTATGTCCCGCTCCGGGTTCGGCGGGAGTGGTGCGCGGCTTCGCTGGCGTAGCTCAACTGGTAGAGCACCTGTTTTGTAAACAGGTGGTTAGGGGTTCAAGTCCCCTCGCTAGCTCAAGCGAGGCGGCGCATGGTGCGCCGCGACCGAGCGCTTCGGAGGGTTGCCCGAGCGGCCAAAGGGAGCAGGCTGTAAACCTGCCGGCTTACGCCTACGTTGGTTCGAATCCAACACCCTCCACCCCTGCGGGAATCGCTCAGCGTCAGCCTTCCAAGCTGAATGCGGACGCGCTCAACTCCCGCGGGAGTTGCGCGAGCTCGAGAGAGTCTGCGGGAGTAGCTCAATTGGTAGAGCGTCAGCCTTCCAAGCTGAATGTCGTGGGTTCGAGCCCCATCTCCCGCTCTGGTGCTATCTCCGCCCACCTAGCTCAGATGGTAGAGCACGTCCTTGGTAAGGACGAGGTCACCAGTTCAATCCTGGTGGTGGGCTCGAACACGAATCGCTCGCAGTCGAATTAGACCAACCAAGAGAAGTCAGAGAGTCCGAAGGTAACAATGGCCAAGGAAAAGTTCGTTCGAAGCAAGCCGCACGTGAACGTAGGAACGATCGGACACATCGACCACGGAAAGACGACGCTGACGGCGGCGCTGGTGAAGGTTCAATCGAAGAAGAACCTGGCGAAGGAGATCAAGTACGCGGACATCGCGAAGGGCGGGATTGTACGCGATGAGACGAAGACGGTGACGATCGCGGTGAGCCACGTGGAGTACGAGACGGCGAAGCGTCACTACGCGCACGTGGATTGCCCTGGTCACGCGGACTACATCAAGAACATGATCACGGGAGCCGCGCAGATGGACGGAGCGATCCTGGTGGTGAGCGCGCTCGACAGCGTGATGCCGCAGACGCGGGAGCACGTGCTCTTGGCGCGGCAGGTGGGCTTGAACCACATCGTGGTTTTTTTGAACAAGTGCGACGCGGTGGAAGACAGCGAGATGCTGGACTTGGTGGAGATGGAAGTTCGGGAGCTCTTGAACAAGTACAAGTTCGACGGGGACAAAGCGCAGGTGATCCGCGGGGCGGCGCTGCCAGCGCTGAACGGAGAAGCGAAGTGGGAGGAGACGATCGGGAAATTGCTGGACGCGCTGGACGTGGAGATCCCGGAGCCGGTGCGGGAAGTGGACAAGCCGTTTTTGATGGCGGTGGAGGACGTGTTCTCGATCAAGGGTCGCGGGACGGTGGCGACCGGGCGCATCGAGCGCGGCAAGATCAAGGTGAACGAAGAGGTGGAGATCATCGGTTTCGACAAGTTGACGAAGTCGGTGGTGACGGGCGTGGAGATGTTCCGAAAGCAGATGGACGAAGGGCAAGCTGGAGACAACGTGGGCTGTCTACTGCGCGGCATCGAAAAGGAAGGCATCGAGCGCGGGCAGGTGTTGGCCAAGCCGGGCACGATCAAGCCGCACAAGAAGTTCACGGGCGAGGTGTACGTGCTGAAGAAGGAAGAGGGCGGGCGACACACGCCGTTCTTCACCAACTACCGACCGCAGTTTTACATCCGTACGACGGACGTGACCGGGAGCGTGATGCTGCCGGAGGGCGTGAAGATGGTGATGCCGGGCGACAACGTCACGGTCGAGGTCGAGCTCATCACCACCGTCGCGCTCGAAGAGCAGATGCGTTTCGCCATCCGCGAGGGCGGCAAGACCGTCGGCGCAGGCGTCGTCACCAAGATCATCGAGTAAGTCCAAGAGAACCCTGGCGAGCCGCTTTCAGGCTCGCCGCGGGCCCCTGATGCCGAGCGAAAGCGACCCGAAATATCCGAGGATTCCCATCGTTCTCGCCTGCTCTGTCTGCTCCACCCGTAACTACAAGACGACGAAATCGACCCGACCCGGTGGCTCAGCGCTCAAGCTCAAGAAATTCTGCAAGGTTTGCAACTCACATACGGTGCATATCGAAGGAAAGTAGACGTTCAGGCGGTCCACCCGCGGCGAGCAACGAAGCTCTGCTTAGGGGCGTAGCTCAGTTGGTAGAGCAGCGGATTCCAAATCCGCGGGTCGGGAGTTCGAGTCTCTCCGCCCCTGCCCGATCGGATGTTTAGAGGATTCATGGCGACGGAAGAAACGAAAGACGAACGAGACGAGCAAGCGGAAATCGAGTCCGCAGACGCCCTCGATCCGTCCTCGATCGAGCCGACGGAAGGCAGCTCCGCGGAGGTGCACGGCGCCTCGCAGCTCGGTACCGCCAAGTACGTTCACGCGGCATTCTTCGTGGTCGGTATTTTGGCGGCATTCATCGGCAGCAAGGTCCTCGGTGCAGGCTGGACCAGGCTCACCGAGTGGCCCGCCGCCGTTCACGCGGTGCCGCAGCTGATCGCGTACTCGGAAGAGCAGCGCGAGACGTACACGATGGTCGGCGGGGCGGTGCTCGGCGCGGCCAGCGTGATTCAAGCGTACCGCAACGAGGGTGTGCGGCGCTGGGCGGACGAGGTAGCCGCTGAACTCGCGAAGGTAACTTGGCCAAATCGCGAGGCCGTGATGAACGGCACGCTGGTGGTGATCGTGGCGAGCGCGATCACGACCGTCTACATCGCGATCCTCGATCGCTTTTGGAGTTTCCTCACCACGCTGGTGTACAAGGCATGACTACCGAAGCCGAAGCTCCCGCCCCGCAGGGCAAGAAGTGGTACGTCGTGACGACCTACTCGGGCTACGAGAACAAGGTCAAATCGGCGCTGCAAGAGCGGATCCGCCAGTATCACATGGAGGATAAGTTCGGTGAGATCTTGATCCCGTCCGAGACCGTCACGGACTCTGCCAAGGACGGCAAGCAGCGGATCAAGACCAAGACCAGCTTCCCCGGCTACATCTTCGTCGAGATGGAGATGAGCGAGCACGTCTGGCACTTGGTGAAGGACACGCCGAAGGTCACGGGCTTCATCGGCAATCAGCGGCCGCAAGAGGTCAAGCCTCCGCACATCGAAGATTTGCGACGCGGCATCGTCGAGGGCGCGGTCAAGCCGAAACCCCGACATCAGTTTCAAGAGGGCGACGAGGTCCGTGTCGTGGTGGGCGCGTTCGCCAACTTCTCGGGCACCGTGCAAGAGGTCAAGCCCGACAAGCAGAAGCTCAAGGTCATGGTCAGCATTTTCGGTCGGCCCACGCCGGTCGAGCTCGAATTTTCCCACGTGGAGAAGCGCTGAGCTCCAGCGAGCGAGCTTAGGAAAACGTCATGAGCGCAAAGAAGAAAATCACCGGTTACATCAAGCTGCAATTGCCGGCGGGTAAAGCCAATCCGTCGCCACCCGTCGGCCCCGCGCTCGGTCAGCACGGCGTGAACATCATGGCGTTCTGCAAGGACTTCAACGCTAAGAGTGCGCCGCTCGGCGACACGATCCTGCCGGTCGTGATCACGGTGTACGCGGACCGCTCCTATTCGTTCATCATGAAGTCGCCGCCGGCGAGCATCTTGGTGAAGAAGGCGATCGGTCTGCCGACCTCGAAGAAGCCGGGTTCGGGCTCGAAGGAGCCGAATAAGAACAAGGTCGGCAAGATCACTTGGGACCAGGTGCGTGAGGTCGCCAAGGAAAAGATGAAAGACATGAACACCACCGATCTCGAAGCAGCTGCGCGCAGCATCGCCGGGACGGCCAAGAGCTTGGGGGTCGACGTCGTCTGAAAAGTCGACGCGCTCCGAAGATACTGGAGCGGGCACGAACCTCGGTTCGGTGACCCGTATCCCAGGAGTCGAAAGACGCCAAGTAATGCCCAAAACAGCAAAAAATCGAGCCGCGGCGCTCAAAAAGCTCGACCAGAGCAAGCGATACACCGTCGATGAGGCGATGGCGCTTGTGAAGGGGAGTGCGTTCGCGAAATTCGATGAGAGTGTGGACGTCGCGGTGCGTTTGGGGGTCAACCCCAAGCACGCCGATCAAATGGTGCGCGGCGCTATCGTGCTGCCCAACGGAACCGGAAAGTCGATCCGCGTGCTCGTATTCGCGCGCGGTGAGAAGGAAAAGGAAGCTCGCGAAGCGGGTGCGGACGTCGCCGGTGGTGACGAACTCGTGCAGCGCGTGCAGGAAGGCTTCCTGGATTTCGATCGCGTGATCGCTACGCCGGACATGATGGGTTCGGTCGGTAAGCTCGGTCGCGTGCTCGGCCCGCGCGGGTTGATGCCGAACCCCAAGGTCGGCTCGGTGACCTTCGACGTCAAAAATGCCGTCAGGGAATCCAAGGCCGGCAAGGTCGAATATCGCGTGGACAAGGCCGGCGTCGTGCATTGCCGGATTGGTCGAAAGTCGTTCGATCAAGCGAAATTGACCGAGAACGCGATGGCCTTGCTCAATGAGCTCGTGCACAAGAAGCCCTCGACAGCCAAGGGTATCTATCTGCGCAGCATCACGTTCTCTTCGACGATGGGTCCCGGCGTGCGTGTCGATACGGCTACGGTCGTTTCGGCGGGCGAGGAGGAGAACTGATGGAACGCGCGCAAAAAGAAGCGACGGTCAAGGAACTGCGCTCGCAGTTCGATCGCATGACGTCGGCAGTGTTCCTCGATTTCACCGGCATGACGGTGGAAGAGGTGAGTAAGCTCCGCGACGTGTTCCGCGCCAAGGGCGTGGAATACCGAGTCGTCAAGAACAAGCTCGTGCAGAAAGCGTTGGCCGATCACGCGTGGGCGCCGAAGCTCGACTCGGCCCTGCGCGGCATGACCGGCGTGGCGTGGAGCTTCGAAGAACCGAGCGCCGCGGCCCGCGTGGTCAAGGAGTTCTCGAAAGAGAACGAGAAGCTCAAGGTCAAGGCAGGGCTGCTCGAAGGGCAGGTACTGGCGCCGCAAGCGGTGTCCGATCAGCTCGCGACTCTGCCGAGCAAGGACGAAGCGCGAGCGATGTTGCTCGCGACGATGATGGCGCCAGCGCAGCATTTCGTGATGCTGCTCAACGCGCCCGCACGAAATCTGGTCGGTGTGCTCGACGCCAAGCGGCGTCAGGCCGGCGGCTGAAATTTTTACTGGAAAGAATGGAGTTTAATCATGGCTGAGATCACTACTGAACAGGTCGTCGAACACCTCTCGAACCTCCCCGTCATCCAAATCGCCGAGCTCGTGAAGACGCTCGAAGCGAAGTGGGGAGTCAGCGCGGCTCCGGTCGCCGTTGCCGCCGCCGGCGGCGCGGGCCCGGCCGCTGCAGCCGCAGAGGAGAAGACGGAATTCAACGTCATCCTCGCCGACGCGGGCGCCAACAAGATCAACGTGATCAAGGCGGTTCGCGAGATCACGGCCCTCGGCTTGAAAGAAGCCAAGGATCTGGTCGAAGGCGCGCCCAAGGCGATCAAGGAAGGCGTCGGCAAGGACGAGGCCGAGGACATCAAGAAGAAGCTCGAAGCAGCTGGCGCAAAGGTGGAGGTCAAGTAGGCCTCCATTGTCTCAGCCAACTACTTCAATTTGCGAGTCCGGGCCGACCGTCGGCCCGGGCATGTTTCTGAGCGAGCGTGATCGGATAGGCGCTTCGCGGGACGGCACTGGTGTGTCGTACCCGCGCGGCTGCGTTTGGAGGAACTGAAATGGCGTCCAAGGTCCAGTCGAATTTTCGGCACCGCATGAACCTCGGCCGTGTGGCATCGATCGTCGAGATCCCGAATCTCATCGATATCCAGAAGTCGAGCTACGACAAGTTCTTGCAGTCGGACACGGGTCCGCGTGACCGTCGAGAGATCGGCCTCGAGTCGGTTTTTCGCAGCGTGTTCCCGATCAAGGATTTCGACGGCACGAGCGAGCTCGTATACGTCTCGTACAACCTGGAGAAGCCGAAGTACGACGTCGACGAATGTCGCCAACGCGGCATGACGTTCGCCGCGCCGATCAAGGTCACCACGCAGCTCATGGTGTACGACACGCGCGAGGGCGGCGAGCGCATCGTGCGCGACATCAAGGAGCAGGAAGTCTATTTCGGTGAGATCCCGCTCATGACCGAGACGGGTACTTTCATCATCAACGGCACCGAGCGCGTGGTCGTGTCGCAGCTCCACCGCAGCCCGGGCGTGTTCTTCGATCACGACAAGGGTAAGACGCATTCGAGCGGCAAATTGCTGTATTCCGCGCGCGTCATTCCGTACAGCGGCTCGTGGCTCGATTTCGAGTTCGACCACAAGGACATCATTTACGTGCGCATCGATCGCCGTCGCAAGATGCACGCGACCGTGCTGCTTCGCGCGCTCGGCTACAGCACGCAGGAGCTACTCAACTACTTCTACTCGACCGAGACCGTTTACCTGGAAAAGGCTGGCAAATTCGGGAAGAGCATCGAATACGACCTGCTCCCCGGCCAGCGCGCCACGCGCGACATCAAGATCGGCGCCGAGGTCATCGTCAAGAAGAACACCAAGTTCACGCGCGCCTCGATCAAGAAGCTGAAAGAGGCGGAGCTGGATCGCTTGCCGATCGAACTCTCGGATCTCGTCGGCAAGGTCAGCGCCGCGGACGTCGTCGACAAAGAGACGGGCGAGGTTCTGCTCGAGTGCAACGAAGAGGTCACCGAGATCACGCTCGATCGCTTGCGGCAGGCAAACGTGGCCGAGTTCAAGGTGCTCTTCATCGATGGCCTTAACGTCGGTCCGTACTTGCGCGACACCCTGATCGCCGACAAGGTGAAGACCACCGAGGACGCGATCATGGAGATCTACCGGCGCCTGCGTCCCGGTGATCCGCCGACGCTCGAGACGGCCAAGCAGCTGTTCCACAACCTGTTCTTCAACGCCGAGCGCTACGATCTCTCGGCGGTCGGTCGGCTCAAGCTCAACTACAAATTCTACCGGGACATGCCGGAGGACCAGAAGCCGGGCCTCGAACAGCAAGTGCTCTCGCCGGGCGATATTCTGGAGACCGTGCGTCACCTGATCGAGCTCAAGAACGGGCGCGGCTCGGTGGACGACATCGATCACCTCGGTAACCGCCGCGTGCGCGCGGTCGGCGAGCTGATGGAAAATCAGTATCGCATCGGTCTCGTGCGCATGGCGCGCGCGATCAAAGAGCGCATGAGCGTGTCGCAAGAGATCGACACGTTGATGCCGCACGACTTGATCAACGCGAAGCCCGTGGGCGCCGTGGTCAAAGAGTACTTCGGCAGCTCGCAGCTGTCGCAGTTCATGGATCAGACCAATCCGTTGAGCGAGGTCACGCACAAGCGTCGCTTGTCCGCGCTCGGCCCGGGGGGTTTGACTCGCGAACGCGCAGGCTTCGAGGTGCGCGACGTGCACGCCACGCACTACGGCCGCATCTGCCCGATCGAGACGCCGGAAGGCCCGAACATCGGTTTGATCGCGTCGCTCTCGACGTTCGCGCGCGTAAACGAGTACGGCTTCGTGGAGACGCCGTACCGCAACGTCGCCAACGGCCACGTCACCGAAGACGTGCAGTGGTTCAGCGCGCTCGAAGAAGAGGGCAAGTACATCGCGCAAGCGAGCGCCGACGTCGACGAGAAGAAGAAGTTCAAGGACAACCTCGTCAGCGCGCGCTTGAACGGCGATTTCCGGATGGCTATGCCGGATCAAGTGCAGCTGATGGACGTCGCGCCGAACCAGATGGTGAGCGTGGCTGCCGCGCTCGTGCCGTTCCTCGAGCACGACGACGCGAACCGTGCGTTGATGGGCGCGAACATGCAGCGCCAAGCGGTGCCGCTCGTGCGCACGGAGGCGCCGTTCGTCGGCACGTCGATGGAAGGTCGCGTCGCGATTGACTCCGGCGTGTGCGTGATCGCCAAGCGCGACGGCGTCGTCGAAGGTGTCGATGCCGAACGCATCGTCGTCCGCGCCACCTCGGGCGAAGGCGACGAGGTGCCGGACATCTATCACTTGACCAAGTACCAGCGCTCGAACCAGAGCACCTGTTACAACCAGAAACCGGTCATTCGACCCGGCGAGGTGGTCAAGAAGGGCGACGTGCTCGCGGACGGTCCGGCGACGGACATGGGAGAGCTCGCGCTCGGTCAGAACGTGCTCGTCGCGTTCATGCCGTGGCAGGGTTACAACTTCGAAGACTCGATCCTGGTCAGCGAACGTATCGCCAAGGACGACGTGTACACCTCGGTGCATATCGAGGAGTTCGAGTGCGTCGCGCGCGACACCAAGCTGGGCAAGGAAGAGATCACGAAGGACATCCCGAACGTCGGTGAAGAAGCGCTCAAGGATCTCGACGACGCGGGCGTCGTGCGCATCGGCGCCGAGGTCAAACCGGGCGACATCCTGGTCGGCAAGATCACGCCCAAGGGTGAGAGCCAACTCTCGCCGGAGGAGAAGCTCCTGCGCGCGATCTTCGGCGAAAAGGCCGGCGACGTGCGCGACAGCTCGTTGAAGGTGCCGCCGGGCGTCAGCGGCATCGTGATCAACGCTCGCATCTTCTCGCGCAAGGGCACCGACAAAGACGAGCGCGCGAAGGCCATCGAGGACACGGAAAAGGTCCGGCTCGAGCGCTCGCGCGACGAAGAGATCAAGATCTTGCAAGACTCGTTCTTCCGCAAGATCAAGCGCGTGCTCGGCGGCAAGACCACGAGCGGCAAGCTCGTCGACGACAAGGGCAAGGTGCTCTTGAACAAGGGCGTCGCCCTCGACGACGCCGCGCTCAGTGAGGTCCCGCGCAAATACTGGGGTGAAATCCCGGTCGACGGCGGCGCCGAACAGATCTCGTCGCTGCTCTCCGATCTCGACAAGATGATCAAGGAGCGCGAGGAGCACTTCCACGAGAAGATCGACCGTCTCAGCCGCGGCGACGAATTGCCGCCTGGCGTGATCAAGATGGTGAAGGTCTACATCGCCATCAAGAGGAAGCTCCAGGTCGGCGACAAAATGGCCGGTCGCCACGGAAATAAGGGCGTCGTCAGCCGGATTTTGCCCGAGGAAGACATGCCGTTCCTTGAGGACGGAACTCCGGTCGACATCGTCTGAATCCGCTGGGCGTGCCGAGCCGCATGAACGTCGGTCAGATTCTCGAGACGCACCTCGGTTGGGGCGCGCGCGAGCTCGGTCGGCAACTTCAGCAAATGATCGAGGACAAGATCGCGGCCGACAAGATCCGTAATCGGATGGTCGAGATCTACGACGGTGACAAGAATTTCGGCAAGCTCGTCAAGAGCATGAACGACAGTGAAGTCACCGCACTAGCGCGCAAGTTCGGGCGCGGTCTGTTCTTCGGTTCACCCGTGTTCGACGGCGCCGAAGAAGTCTTGATCAAGAAGATGCTGGAACGCGCGGGTCGCTCGACCTCGGGTCAGGCGATCCTGTTCGACGGACGCAGTGGTGAGGCCTTCGACCAGGACGTGACCGTGGGCGTGATGTACATGCTCAAGCTTCACCATCTGGTCGATGACAAGATCCACGCGCGTTCGATCGGACCGTATTCGCTCGTCACCCAGCAACCGCTGGGCGGCAAGGCGCAGTTCGGCGGTCAGCGCCTCGGCGAAATGGAAGTTTGGGCGATGGAAGCGTACGGCGCAGCTTACGCACTGCAGGAGTTCTTGACCGTCAAGAGCGACGACGTGCAGGGCCGCACGCGCATGTACGAGTCGATCGTCAAGGGCGAGTACGCGCTCGAAGCCGGTTTGCCGGAGAGCTTCAACGTACTCATCAAAGAGCTTCAATCGTTGTGCCTCAACGTCGAGTTGATCGAAGCCTCCGGCAATCCAGCCACCGCAGCCGAAGATTGAGGCGCGGGTGACACTGACCAACCTTCCAGTTTTTTCTCTCGTTTTTCTCCCGGAACCCCAGGAGTCGTCCCATGCGTGACATTTTCTCCTTCTTTGAGAAGCCGAAGGATCCGCTCTCTTTCTCCGCGATGCGCATCTCGCTCGTGAGCCCGGAAAAGATCCGGCAGGAGTGGTCGCACGGCGAGGTCAAGAAGCCCGAGACCATCAACTACCGGACCTTCAAGCCGGAGCGGGACGGCCTGTTCTGCGCCAAGATCTTCGGCCCGGTGAAGGACTACGAGTGCATCTGCGGCAAGTACAAGCGCATGAAGCACCGCGGCATCGTGTGCGAGAAGTGCGGCGTCGAAGTGATCCAATCCAAGGTGCGCCGTGAGCGGCTCGGCCACATCAACCTGGCCACGCCGGTCGCGCACATCTGGTTCTTGAAGAGCCTGCCGTCGCGCATCGGCAACATCCTCGACATCACGCTCAAGGACCTGGAAAAGGTCCTGTATTGCGAGGCGTACATCGTGATCGATCCGAAGGACACGCCGCTCGAACGCGGTGAGCTCCTGACCGAGGATCGCTACGCCCAGCTACTGGAAGAGTACGGTGAAGAGCGCTTCGAAGCCGGCATGGGCGGTGAAGCCGTGATCGAGATGCTCAAGCGCGTGGACGTGCACTCGCTGGCCGACCAGCTCCGCACCGATATGCGCTCGTCGACCAGCGAGGCCAAGCGTAAGAAGTACGCAAAGCGGCTGAAGGTCGTCGAGGCGTTCCGCGGGAGCGGCAATCGCCCGGAGTGGATGATGCTCACGGTCATCCCGGTCTTGCCGCCGGATCTGCGTCCGCTCGTGCCGCTCGACGGAGGCCGCTTCGCGACCAGCGATTTGAACGATCTCTATCGCCGCGTGATCAACCGCAACAACCGCCTCAAGCGCTTGCTCGAGTTGAACGCGCCGGAGATCATCATCCGCAACGAGCGCCGCATGCTGCAAGAAGCGGTGGACGCTCTGTTCGACAACGGTCGCCGCGGCAAGACCATCACCGGGCCCAACAAGCGCCCGCTCAAATCCCTGTCCGACATGCTGAAGGGCAAGCAAGGCCGTTTCCGCCAGAACTTGCTCGGCAAGCGCGTCGACTACTCGGGCCGCAGCGTGATCGTGGTCGGTCCGACGCTCAAGCTCCATCAGTGCGGGTTGCCGAAGAAGATGGCGCTCGAGCTGTTCAAGCCGTTCATTTACAACAAGCTGGAAGAGCGCGGCTACGTCAACACCATCAAGAGCGCAAAGAAGATGGTGGAGAAGGAGCGTCCCGAGGTGTGGGACATCCTGGACGAGGTGATCAGCGAGCACCCGGTGCTCTTGAATCGCGCGCCCACGCTCCATCGCCTGGGCATTCAGGCGTTCGAGCCCGTGCTGATCGAGGGCAAAGCAATTCAGCTGCATCCGCTCGTGTGCGCGGCGTTCAACGCCGACTTCGACGGCGATCAAATGGCGGTGCACGTACCGCTCTCGGTCGAAGCACAGATGGAAGCCCGCGTGCTGATGATGAGCACGAACAACATTCTGTCGCCGGCGAGCGGCCGCCCGATCATCAACCCGACGCAAGATATCGTGCTCGGCCTGTATTACGCGACGCGCATGCGCCGCTTCGTGCGCGGTAGCTTCCGTGAGGACAGCCTCAAATACGACGAGAAGTCCAAGCAAGTCACGGGCTACCTGCGTGGCGTATACAGCTCACCGGAAGAGGTGCGCATGGCCTACGACAACGGCGTCGTGGATCTGCACGCCGCGATCCGCGTGCGCATGACCGAGTACGACGACGACGGCAACGGCGATACCAAGACCGTGACGACCACGGTCGGCCGCGTGCTGATCAGCGAGGTTTTGCCGGACGGTTTGCCCTTCGAGTACGTGAACAAGGTGCTCAACAAGAAGGCGCTCTCCTCCTTGATCGATATTTGCTACCGCAAGCATCGCAACAAGGAGACGGTGCTGCTCGCGGATCGTCTGCGCACGCTCGGCTTCAGCTTCGCCACGACGGCGGGCGTATCCGTGTGCATGGACGACATGGTCATCCCGGCCAAGAAGAAGGAGCTCGTCGGCGCAGCGCAGGCCGAGCTCGAGAAGGTCGTCGATCAGTACCAGGAAGGGCTCATCACCGACGGTGAGCGCTACAACAAGGTCGTCGATATCTGGGCCGGCGTGGCCGATCGCATCGCCGAAGAGATGATGGGCGGCATCGGTCGCGAGACGATGACCGACAAGGAAACCGGGGAAAAAGCCGAGGATTCGAGCTTCAACCCGATCTACATCATGGCCGACTCCGGAGCGCGCGGTTCGCCGCAGCAGATGCGCCAGCTGGCCGCCATGCGCGGTCTGATGGCCAAGCCCTCCGGCGAAATCATCGAGAATCCGATCACCGCGAACTTCCGCGAAGGCCTCACGGTGCTCGAGTACTTCATCTCGACCCACGGCGCGCGTAAGGGTCTCGCCGACACCGCGCTGAAGACTGCCAACTCCGGTTACCTCACCCGTCGCTTGGTCGACGTGGCGCAGGACGCCGTGGTTGCGGAATTCGACTGCGGCACGCTCGACGGCATCCGCGTTACCAAGCTGGAGGAAGCCGGCGAAGTCATTCAACCGCTTGGCGACCGCATCCTGGGTCGCGTCGTGCTGGAAGACGTGGTCGACCCGCTCACCGGCGAGGTGATCGTGGAGGGCAACACCGAACTCGACGAAGCCAAGGTCTCCTCGATCGAAGAGGCCGGCATCGAAGAGGTCGTGATCCGCTCGGTGCTCACTTGCCAGACCCGCCGCGGTGTTTGCGCGATGTGCTACGGCCGCGATTTGGCGCGTGGTTATCGCGTCAATATCGGCGAAGCGGTGGGCATCATCGCGGCGCAGTCGATCGGCGAGCCCGGCACGCAGCTCACGATGCGCACGTTCCACATCGGTGGTGCCGCAGCGCGCGGCAAGATCGAGCAGAGCGCGCTCGAAACACGCACCGAAGGCACCATCCATCTCAAGGGTGCTCAACTCACCAAGAAGCAGGACGGCACAGTGGTGGTGATGAACCGCCACGGCGAGCTGGTCGTGATGGACGACACGGGCCGCGAGCGCGAGCATCACCGTTTGGTGTACGGCGCAGTGCTCAAGTGCGAGGACGGCGCGCGCGTCAAGGCTGGCCAGATCGTCGCCGAATGGGATCCTTTTGCCTCGCCGATCCTGACCGAAATGGGCGGCTTGGTGCAGTACGGCGATCTCGTCGAAGGCGTTACCGTGATGGAGAAGGTCGACGAAGTCACCGGTCTCTCCCGCAAGATCGTGATCGAGTCGCGTGCGGCGGATCTTCGCCCGCGCATCTCGATCATCGACGCCGAGACGGGCGAGCCGATGAAGCTGTCGGGCACCGATCTCGACGCGCGCTACCTGCTGCCCGTGGGCTCGAACATCGTAGCGCTCGAGGGCGAGCACATCTCGCCCGGTGAAGCGATCGCGAAGATTCCGCGCGACACCACCAAGGTGCAGGACATCACCGGTGGTTTGCCGCGCGTTGCCGAGCTGTTCGAGGCACGTAAGCCAAAGGATCACGCGATCATCAGCGAGATCGACGGCATCGTCTCGTTCGGCAAGGACACCAAGGGCAAGCGCAAGGTCGTGATCACGCCGTTCGGTATCGACGGCGGTTTGCTCCCGGATCAAGGGCGCGAGTACCTGATCCCAAAGGGCAAGCACATCCAGGTGCAGCCGGGCGATCACGTGCGCGCCGGCGATCCGCTGCAGGACGGACCCGCGAACCCGCACGACATCTTGCGCGTGAAGGGTGAAAAGGAGCTCGCGGCCTGGCTCGTCAACGAAATCCAGCAGGTTTACCGCTTGCAGGGCGTCGGTATCAACGACAAGCACATCGAAGCCATCGTGCGGCAGATGCTGCGCCGCGTGCGGATCAAGGAGGTCGGTGACACGAACTTCTTGGTCGACGAGCAGGTCGAAAAATACATTTTCGAGCGCGACAACGCGCGCGTGATGGAGCGCGGTGGTCAGCCGTCCGTAGCCGAGCCGATGTTGCTCGGTATCACCAAGGCGTCTCTATCGACCGAATCGTTCATCAGCGCTTCGTCTTTCCAGGAGACCACCAAAGTGCTCACGGAGGCAGCGATCTGCGGCAAGACGGACGATCTGCGCGGCATCAAGGAGAACGTGATCATGGGCCGCTTGATCCCGGCGGGTACTGGTTTGCCGGCGTACAAGCGCTTGCAGGTCGTGCTCGACGAGAAGTCGCCCACGTACGCGCCGCCCACGTTCACGCGCGTTCAGCCGGCGGAGCTTTCGTCGGCGGTCGGCGAAGAATAACGTCCGGCGAAACCAGGCTGAAACGGCCGATCTACTCAGATAGATCGGCCGTTTTGCTTTGTTCGTCGCGCAAGTTCTCGGCGCTTAGTTTCTTATCTTCTTGGACTTTTCGATGGCACCGAGAACTGCTGGCTCGCGGACCGGCACGCTGATACCGTTTTCGCGCGGCTAAAGGATTAGCGGAGGCCAATCATGGATCTCGAACGTTCTGTAGGACTTGGGCTAGACGGCAGCGTGAGTGTGCCCGAACGGCGCACGGTGATTCGTTCTATCTTGCTCAAGCTGGCGGCGATGGGCGTCAAGGTGCCGGACGATCTCGGCGACCAGGACGTGCTGCATCTGGGGCGCGATCTATTTGCGCGCTATCGCGAACAGAGTCGGCTGCTCAGCGATCACCTGTCTCCAGCCGATCGGCGCATTCAAAATTACCTGGATGGGCTTTTTTTAGGCCTCAATCTGTCGGAAGCCGTACGCCTGCCGCGTGAGACGCTGATCATCGATCGCTATGGGCTTGCGCGAGAGCTCTCGCTGCCGATCGATGCGAACGTTTGGCACAACGAAGTGATCTCGAGCTATCGCCTCGACAACGGCGTGTTGCACAATCCGCTCAACGATCGGCGCACGACGCAAGGCGTGTTTCACGTCGCCGAAGGTGGGTTGCCCATTCCCGCGGACAAGACGCGGGTGCCGCTAATCGCTTACGCGAATCTTTTGCGTGAAGCGCTGAATCCTCCGGCCGCGCTCCTGCGCATCCCATTCACGGCAAACTGGCTCGAGCCCGCGCAATCGATGGTGTCGCTCTTGCTGCGCCCGCTGGTGTGCCCAGCCGTGCCCAAGGTCTCTCCGGAAAAGCGTCTGGAGATCCGATTCTTTGCGCCGGGCGGGTTGGTCAGCAATCTCGACTTCGTCGAGAGCATTTTCGGCAACGCGGGCGATCCATTCTTGTCCGAGAACAATGCGGCGCTCGACGTCGATCATTGGACGGGCCATACGGGCTGCGTGATCTTGGCGCCGCACCTCACGCGTCTACGAAAGAAGGACGTGGGCTTGCCGCACGTGAGCCAAGCGACCGACGCGCAGCGCGCCTCGGGGATGTGCTGGGCGAACGAGAGCGAGCTCTACAACAATGGCAGCGCGTTCAAGGTCACCGCGCGCAGTATCGACGGCGTGATGGTCACGATCCTCGCGGACAACTATTTTGGCTACTGCAAGAAAGAAGTCAAAACTCAGATTGGCTACAGCGCAAACTTGTTCGGACTCGCGGAAGAGGAGCACGCCGGCGGCGCGCTGGCATTTTCGGCCGTGAGCTTGGGCGATCGCTACGATGCGCGGCTGAGCAGCTCCGAGCATCGTTTTTCGGAGGTTTTGGAGCTCCTCGGTGAACGCGTCACGCTGCAGAGCTCGGGCTACGGGATCGACTCGATGCATCCCGAGATCCACTACATGCCGGAAGACATCGAGATCGACGTCAAACGGCAGGACATCAAGTGGACCAGCAAAGGCGAGGAGCAGCACCTCAAGCTCCTGCCCGGACGCATTTACTTTCACCCGAGTGGCTACAAGATCCGCATGGCCAAGCACCCCGCGGCTCCGAGTTGGCGTCTGGTCGGGACGGCGCCCGAAGGGACGTTCTGTCACAAGCCGTGTACCGTCTCGGGCGGCGGCAAATCCGAGATCAGTAAGAGCCTGATCGACGCGGTGATTTATGGCCCCATCTACGTGCGCAGCTTCGAGGAGGACATGCAGCTGGTGCAGGCCATCTTCGAAAAAGACTACCGCGAAGCGCTGCTGCCGGAGCTTCGCGCAGCGCAAGCTGGGCCTGCGCGTCGGATCCTGTCACCGGAGCGTTCACTCGGTTCGGTGATCAAGCTGCTCACGCCGAATCCAGCGGAGTTCAAGGCCGAATACAACGCGTGGCTGGAGAGCATTCCGAACTACGTCCGCGCTTTGGTATTCGTGATCAAGCGCTTTTATCGGACAGACTGGGGCGACGACTGGAGCCGACACTTCAGCGTCGACATCATCAACGGCGCCTCCGGCCATGAGCTCAAGTACGACGAACGTCGGCTAGTCGGCAGCTATCTGCGCGTCGGGTTGCAAGAGAACGGCGCGTGGCGAACTTACAAACTCCGCCAAGACTTTTTGGCGGCCGACAAAGTGCAGATGGAGGACGATATCTCGGCGTCGGTGGTCGTCCCCGCGGCCAAGCTGTTCGGCTTGCCGCATGAATACGATGGACACCCGAGCCTCAAGCTCTCGCAGAACTGTGAGTATCGCCTGTTTCAACGCCCAGATGATGCGATTCATCCAGGCTTCGACCGCCAAACCGAAGACGACATGTCTCGCCCCGGTTTGTTCGTCTCGAATTTCCAGCCGCTCAACGCGGAGGATGCGCGCAAGATCGTGGAGGAGGTCGCGGTTCACGGTGCGTTCACGCAGCCCATGGGTGAGCACGTGTCGAGGAACGCGGAGCGAACGGACAGCGGCTATTCGATCTGTTCGGCCAAACCCCGCATCGTAGGTGGCAAGCCCAGCAAGAATCCCCGCTATTTGCAGGTCCGCCCGGACGTTTCACGACCGCGCGATCGCTACGTGGCCGAGATGGGCGCCCGCCTCTATCGCCGCTTGCCGATCAGCGAGCCCGTCATTTTTCCGGTGATCAGCGTGCTGTCTGGGCGCCGCAACAATCCGCCCGACGACGGCATCCGTGCTCTGTGCGTGTACGGGCCTATTCATTACCAGGAGCTGCCCGAGCTTTTCATGGACTACATCTGCTCGGTCACCGGCAAATCGCCGAGCACCACGGGCGCCGGGTCCGAGGGAGCGCTCACCAAGGGCCCGTTCAACGCGCTCTCGCCGACGGCGGACTTGAACAACGCGCTCGTGTCGATGCTGCTCTGCGGATATGCAGGCTTCAGCTCGGCCGCGGGTTACATCGGGCCGCGCTATCGCGTCGATCACGACATCAGCCTGCTCATCCCAGAGATCTGGTGCCGCTTGTTCCCGCACGAACGCGATCCCAAAAACTTGATCGAGGCGGGGCACCTCGAAAAGCTGGAAGACTACGAGCACGACGGCAAATCGGTGCGAGCGAGCCGACTCGGCTACCGCATTACTGCCAAGTTCGTGCACACGTTCTTCGGACGCGTGTTCGACAATCCGGCCGCGGTTTTCACCGAGGAGATCTTGAAGCCCGAGATCCAAGATCAAGCGGTGTTCGCCGACGGCGTTAGCAATATCGTCGAAGCGCAGCAGCACGCGGCCGAGGCGTATTTCGAGGACGGCAGCGTCGACGACGCCTGCCCGCCCCTGAAAGCGCTGCTCAACGTGATGGCGCACGGTCACTACCAGGGCAAGGACGTCAATCACCCCGAAATTCGCGCGATGTTCACGCGCGAAGCTTTGCTTGCCAGCGACTGGTACAAAGAGCGGCTGCGCGTGAAGCAGAGCCGGGATGTGTCGCTCTGGCAGCGCCATGTACAAAGCCTGAGCGAGTTCATGTCGCTCGCGAGCCATCGCGACGAAGCCGAGCGTCTCGGCATCGGGGAGCGACTTGCGCACGCGCGCGCCGAGCTCGAACGCGTGAGTTCCGCCACCTATCTCGATGAGCTCGAAGGCACGATCGGCGCGGATCCCATCGCGCGCGAACTCCCCGACGCAGTCCGCGCACGCCGCGGCTCGCAGCTGCCGCTCACGGGCCTCACTTCATTGAGCAACTGACTAGCAGCGTGTTTCCGGGGGTGGATGGGCAGAACGGCGCGCGGCGCTTTGGGCGAGCTCGGTCAGCATTTCCTCGGTAGTCTTCAGATCGACGCACGCGTCGGTGATACTTTGGCCGTAGGTCAGGCTCTGCCCGAGATTTTGTCGGCCGGCCACGATGTTGCTCTCGATCATCACGCCGATCAGGTGCTGTGAGCCGTTGCGGACCTGTGCCGCAACGGCGCTCGTCGCCTCGGGTTGTCGGCGATAGTCCTTCGAGCTGTTGTCGTGGCTGGCGTCGACGAGGACCCGCGTGTTCACACCGGCTTCGCGGAGTGCGCTTGCTGCGGCAGTGACTTGATCATCGGCGTAGTTCGGTCCCGAACTGCCTCCGCGTAACACCAAGTGCGTGTGTGGATTGCCGCGCGTGCGCACGACGCCCACGCGTCCACTGGCGTCGATGCCGAGGAAACTGTGTGCTTGCGACGCGGCGATCATCGCGTTGACCGCCACGCTGAGCCCGCCGTCCGTGCCGTTCTTGAAACCGACGGGCATCGACAGACCAGACGCCATTTCACGATGCGTCTGACTCTCGGTCGTGCGCGCGCCGATCGCCGTCCAGGTCACGAGGTCCGCGATGTACTGAGGGATGATCGGGTCGAGCATCTCGGTGGCTGCGGGCATGCCGAGCTCGTTGAGTTCGAGCAAGAGCGTGCGCGCGGCACGAATCCCGCTCGGGATATCCTCGCTACCGTCGAGGCGAGGATCGTTGATTAGCCCCTTCCAACCGACGCTGGTACGGGGTTTTTCGAAGTACACGCGCATCACCACAAAAAGCTCCTTTTCGAAGCGGCGCTTCAGCTCGAGCAAGCGTCCGGCGTAGTCGAGCGCGGCCTTGGGGTCATGGATCGAACACGGCCCGACGATCGCGAGCAGCCGCGAGTCCTTGCCGTCCAAGATGGCTTCAACCTCCTCGCGTGCGCGAGAGACGACGTCTGCCGCAGCATGCGTCAGTGGCTTGTCGCGCGTCACATGTTCGGGGCTTTGTAAGAGTGTCGTGTCCACGATTCGCAGGTCTTTCGTTTCTCGCATGGCGCTACTTCCAAGTTCCAAAACACGAAACCCCCGGGCGCTCGCGGCGGCCGGGGGTTTTTTGCTTGCTCGACTGGACTCTCAGCGGAGAAAGCTCGACCCGGGCGCCGCCGCGAGGGCGTGCCAGTAGCCAAACCAGGAATAAAACCGCTCAGAACGCATCAGACGAATCGCAGTATAGGGCATGCACATCCGCATCGCAACTGAACGCGGCGCGCGATCTTAGCGAAGCCCAGGTTCGCCGCGTTTGTGCAGCGTAGGACCTTGCGGTGTGATTGTCTCGGGAGCTTGATCGAACGGCACGTTCGGGCACGCATCGATCCAGGGCGTTTGTTCGGGTTGTGCCCAATGCACGGCGTTTCGCAGGACGAGCTGTACATTTGCATCGTGATAGGTCGGATACGTTTCATGACCTGGGCGAAAGTAGAAGATTTTTCCCGCGCCGCGGCGCCAGCAACAGCCCGAGCGAAAAACCTCGCCGCCTTCGAACCAGGAAATGAACACTTGCTCTTCCGGCGCTGGAACGCCGAACGGTTCGCCGTACATCTCCTCGTTCGGTAGCTCGAAGTAGCGATCGACTCCGCGCGCAATGCGATGCGCGGGATTGGCGACCCACAACCGCTCCTTTTCGCCGGCTTCACGCCAGCTCAGCGAACAGGTCGTGCCGAGCAAACGCTTGAAGATTTTCGAGTAGTGGCCGCTGTGGAGCACGATCAGCCCCATCCCCTCGAGCACGCGTTTCTGCACGCGGTCGACGATGCGATCTTCGACCTTGCCATGTGCCGCGTGACCCCACCAGGTGAGCACGTCGGTGGCGGCGAGCACCTCCGGAGTCAGTCCATGCTCGGGCTCATCGAGCGTGGCGGTGCGCGCGCGAAGCTGGCTGTCCGCGTTCAGAGTGTCGGCGATGCATTGGTGCATGCCCTTTGGATAGATCTCGCGCACGTCGGGGTTGGTTCGCTCGTGTACGTTCTCACCCCATACGGTCACTGAGATAGGCATGTTCGGCTCCTCTCGCGTTCGAAGCTCTACTCGCTCACGCGCGCTCGTCGATAGCCGAAAAACCAGTCATGCGCGAAAAAGACCACCATGGCGCGCGCTTCAGGTCGACGTGCCGGTGGGGCTCGGCTAATTAGCTCGTTCGCGCTTGGCTCGGAGCGGAGTCGCGTCGCTGCGTTCACAGTCATGACCGTACGTGCAGTCGTCATCGGCCTGGTCCTGGCTTTTCTGATCTCGATCGGGACGTACTTCAACGACTGGGTCATCGGGCAGACCCAGCTGATCGGCAATCATTTACCGATCTCGGTCTTCGGTCTGGCCGCGCTGCTCGTGTTGGCGGCAAACCCGCTGCTCGGGCTCGCGCGCAAGACGTGGCCGCTCCGCGCTGGTGAGGTCGCAGTGGTTACGGCGCTCGGCCTCTTGGCGTGCGGTTGGCCCGGTTCCAACTTTTTTCGAACGTTCACGCACATGGCCGCGATGCCATCGCATTGGATTAAAACGCACGCGAGCTGGCAATCCGCTCATGTGATGTCTTATGTGCCCGGCGCCTCCGCGGAGCTCGGCCAAGGGCAGGTTCGGGATTGGGACGCGCTTGCGCGCCGGTTGCGATCGCACGACGCCGAACACACACCGTCGGCTCGAGTGAGGTCGCTGCTCGATCCGAGTGGCCAGCGCGTCGTTGCTGAAGGCGCGCGCGGCGCGCTCGAACAAAACCAAATCGCAACCTTGACGAGCGCACTGAACGCGACGCTGGCAAGCCCCGAACTCTACCGGCCGCAGGATTTCCATGGGATTTCGTTGCCCCCGCAGGCGAGCACGCTGATCGCACGGGGACCGGCGGAGCTCGCGCCGTACGAAGTGATCCAGAAAAATCGGTGGCTGCTGGTCGCGGCATTTCCCGATCTGGTTCTGCCGCCTCCGGCGGGCGCCGGCGTTCTGTTCGACGGCGGGCGCGCGGATCCGTTCGCCGTCGACACACTGTTGCAAGGGCGTGGCAAAGCTCAGCAGCTCAAGCTCGGTGAACTACCGTGGCGGAAATGGTGGCCCACGCTGCGGCTTTGGGCCGGGGCCGCCCTCGCGCTGTCGATTGCCGCGCTCTGTTTGGGATTCATCGTCCACCCACAGTGGGCCAAGCGCGAACTCTTGCCGTATCCCATAGCGCGCTTCGTCGAGGAGCTGAGTGAACGCAAGGCGACCAGCCTTTGGCCAGATCTCTCGACCAGCAAGTTGTTTTGGGTCGGCATTGTTGCGCTACTCGCGTTTCACCTGCTGAACGGCTTACACGCCTGGTTCGAGTGGGTGCCTGAAATCCCGCGCAACTACGACTTGTGGCCATTGGCGGGCGCGTTCCCGAACGCGAACCGGGTGTGGGGCAGCTGGGGCTATTTTGGTTCCACCTTCTACATGTCGGTGATCGCGTTCTCGTTTTTCATGTCGACCTCGGTCTCGTTCAGCCTCGGGATCTCGCACATTCTGTTCATGGCGTTCGGCGGGCTGTTGATCGCGCACGGCATCCAGCTCGATTCAGGCAACCTCGAAGCAAAAGGGGCGAACCTTCTACGCTTTGGCGCGTACCTCGGCGTGGCAGCTGCGATTGCCTATACCGGCCGGGGCTACTACGCGCGCGTGCTCACCGGCGTGTTCGGCGCGAAGTCGAGCGAGGCTCCGGCGCGCGTGGTGTGGGCAGGGCGCGCGCTCGGGCTCTCGGTGTTGTTCGCGATTTGGATCGTCACTCGCGCGGGGCTCTCACCCGCTCTGTCGACGCTGTTCGTCCTTCTCGAGCTCTTGATTTTCTTGGTCGTGACGCGCATCGCCTGTGAGACAGGTGCATTCTTCCTGCAAACGGGTTGGTCACCCGTGGGTGTCGTCACGGCGCTGTGCGGCTTCCAGGCGATTGGACCGACCGCGCTGATTACGCTGTCAATCGCTACCGTCATGCTCTTCAACGATTCACGTGAGCTCTTGATGCCTTTCGTGGCCAACGCGCTCAAGCTGTCGGATCGCAGCGACGGCCCCACGCCGAGCAAGCTGATGCCGTGGTTCTTGCTCGTGCTGGTAGGTGGCGGAGTGATCGCGGGCGGAACGACGCTGCTCCTCCAGTACAACCACAGCCTGACACAGGTCGGCAACGACTGGGCGCGCGACTACATGCCAAATTTTCCGTTCGAGTCTCTGTCGCAGGCGATCACCTCGGCGGCCGCAGACGGTACGCTGTCACGCGCGACTGCGACGCACGGGCTCGCCAGCTTGGGCCTAATAAAGGCCGACCAAGGCGCCTGGATTTGGCTCGGTCTCGGTCTTTCGTTCGCGCTCGCCAGCGCACTCGCCCGCTTGCGGTTGCCGTGGTGGCCTCTCCACCCGGTGGCGTTCTTGGTGTGGGGAACCTATCCAATCGCGATGTTCGGTCCGTCCTTTCTGGTCGGATGGGTGGTTAAGGCCAGCGTGATGCGCTTGATGGGCGCGCGTGGCTACCGCCTCGTGCGGCCTTTGATGATCGGCGTCATCGCGGGTGAGTTGCTGGCTGGGCTCCTTTGGATGTCGGTTGGCGCGGGTTACTACTTTCTGACCGGCAAGGCTCCGGTCTCGTACAACATCTTTCCCGGTTGATGTGATGGGCGCTCCTGCAATGATGATTGGTGAACCCGAGCCACAAGTGCTGGCGCAGCGCATTGATTGGCTCGGGCTCGGTTTGCGGGTGCCGACAGATTGGGAGATCATTCGGCATAGCTCGAATCCCGAGCGAGGCGCGCTGGTATTCGTCGATCGCCGCCATGAGCGGCTGCGCGTGAGCTGGACTGAGTGTCAAAAGGAGCCCGATCTCGAACGATTGATCGCGGATTTTACGAAAGCGAAGGGGCTCGAGTCAGTTGGGCCGTTGTGGCGGCGCGCTGACGGCACACTCGGGTTTGCTCATCGAGTGTCGCACGGACGCTGGGCGACCCGCTCGGTCCGCTATCACCCGCTGGAGCGTAGACTGGTCGAGCTCGAGCTCTACGCGAACGACGAGCGACAGGCCAACGAGCTCACCCACTCGGTGCTCGAATCGTTCTCAACCACCGCGGAGGCGTTTGGGCTTTCGGCGTTTGGGCTCAGCATCGCCGGTCCTGCCGGCATGGAGCTCACGCAGGCGGACGTTCGACCGATGGACGTACGCGTGGAGCTGTCGGTCGTGGAGTCCAAGCTCGCGCGCACCCGAGTGTCGGTTCGTAAAATGGGGGCCGCGGATACTTGGTTCTCAGGTGACTATCGCGCGCTGCTCGAGCGGCAAGGGCCAACGCAGTACTACCGTAGCTTCTCGACTACGGTCGTCCGTGAGCACGACGCGCTGAGCGCGCAGGGGCGCGAGCGAGGACCGTTCTTTCAACGTGCGCTCGGGCAGCTCGCGACCTTGCAGGCGTTGGTTTGGCTCTGCCCCGTGGACAATGCGGTGTTCGTCGTCAGCTCTTCGTCGAAAGCACGCGAGCTGTTCGACTTGCGCTCCGTACGAGTCGCCTGCTGTGCCTCTGGCTCGTGCACTGATGAGGTGCAGCGTGACTGAGCCCGTGGTCGACGCTGGTCGCGTGCTGGATCTGATCCCCGTCCCGAATCGAGCCGTGCGGGAAGAAACTCGCGCGGGCGCGACGATTCTGTATACGCCGATCGAATGGTCGTGGTGGCTGCGCGCGCTGTCCTGGCTGTTGCCCGTGCGGCGCGAACGTGGGTTCGCCCTGGACGCGCTCGGTCAAGAGGTGTGGCGCGAGTGCGACGGTGAACGCACGATCGAGATGATCGTCGATGCGTTCGCGAGTCGTCATCGCGTGCGCTTTCACGAGGCGCGCCAGGCCGTCCTACAGTTTCTCAGGATGCTCTCCGAGCGCAACCTGATCGCCATGCTGCTCGACGGCAGTGAGGAAGCATGAAGCAGATCGTCGCTCGAGATCAGGTGCGCCTCGGGCTTGCTCGTTGCGCTCAGCTCGCCTGGTCGGGACTCGGACATCGCTTGTTCCGTTCCGGGGTCACGGTCGCGATCCTCACGTTGGCCGTCGCATTTCTGGCGCACATGCTCGCGTTCGGTGTGCTTGAACAGACGACGACACAATCCGCGTATCGCGAGCTATCTGGAGAGCGCGCGCTCGGTAGCGTGTTGACGCGGGCTTCAGTGCCGGATTCCGAAGCCATTATCTTGGACGCCCTGGGCGAGCAGCCGCTGCCTCGTCACGGTCAAGAATATCGAAAGTGGTCAGGGCGGACGCTGGCCGAGCTCGCATCCGCCAGCAAGGCGGCGCGCGAGCAACGCGCATTTTCGAGCTACGTACAAGCGTTGCCGCCCGCGTCGCGCGCCGCGATCTGCGGCGATAGCACCGCCGAAGAATTGCTCGTCGAGCTCCGCGAGCCCGAACGAATGCGTCGCTTCGAGGCCGCGTTGCTTGAATTTAGCGCGCGTGAGCCACTGGCCCAGGAGCTGCACAGTGACGAGCCGGCGCGCAATCAGCGCGAGCTTGGACTACTCGTGAACCAGGCGTTGCCTGCCGCCAAGCAAGTCGCGCGCTCGATCGCCGACGGCCAACGCGCCGCAATCTCGCAAGTCGCTCAAACGCTCGGCGAACGTTCGCCGAGCGAGGCGGCGCGCGACACCCCGAGCGAATTTCGAGCGGCGCTCGCGGCCGCCGGCTTCGACGTCGACGGCTGGTCGAGCGCGGCTCTAAAAACATTTGCCGAACGACAGATTGCCGCTTTGGAGCTCGAGAAGGCCCTGCTCAAGGGCAATCTGCGCGCGGAGGTGGCGCGTGCGACGGACCTGTCGATCGGAGCGGTGAGCTCGCAGAGTGTTCTCGACTACGTGCGAGACGACAGTGAGCGGGCCAAGTGGCTTTCGGCTCTGCTCGAGCGCGCCGCCGCAGTAGAGGTAGCGCCGCGCTTGCTCATGGACTTGGCAGTCGTCGGTTCGCGACAACGTGCGCTGTCGCGCGCGGTCGGCGACAGCGTGCCTGGCGAACAATATTTTCTGGGCATTTCACCGCAAAGCCGCTGGCTCGTGACGCTTTCTTTCTTGGTCTGCGCGGTGGGCGTCGCGAACGCCATGTTGATGTCCGTGACCGAGCGCTTCACGGAGATCGCGACCATGAAGTGCCTGGGCGCCCTCGACGGTTTCGTGATGACCATGTTCCTGCTGGAGGCGGTGATTGAGGGCGGGATTGGTGGCGCGGTGGGCCTCGGGCTTGGAGCGCTGTTGGCCTGGCTCAGGGGGCTCGTCGAGTACGGGTCGGTGCTCAGTGCAGCAGGCGCAGCCGGACATTTGCTGTCCGGACTCGGGCTCTCGCTTGTCGCAGGCATGGTGCTCGCGGCGCTCGCCGCGGTGGGCCCCTCCTTCGTCGCGGCGCGGCTCGCGCCGATGGAAGCCATGCGGGTGGATTGAGGCGAACCTTGGCAAGTCAAACGATCTCGACCAGCGCACGCGATACTGCCGAGCAAGCGGTGATCATTCGCACGGTCGCGCTCGGCAAGCGCTACGGAGCGGGGGAAGCGACGACGCACGCTCTACGCGGCGTCGATTCGGTGATTTTCAGAGGAGAGTTCTTGAGCGTAATGGGGCCGTCCGGCTCCGGCAAAAGCACGTACTTCAACATGATCGGCGGACTCGACGGACCGAGCGAGGGCCGCATCTTGATCGACGAAGTGGACGTCGCCGAGCTATCCGCCGTCGAGCTCGCGTTCCTGCGCTGTCGCAAGATTGGCTACATTTTCCAAAGCTACAACCTGATCCGCTACATGACGGCGCTCGAGAACGTCACGGTGCCGATGGCCTTTGCCGGGGTTGGACCGGAAGAAGCGCGCCGCCGTGGCATGGCACTACTCGAGCTAGTGGGCCTTGCTGAACGTTGGTCACACCGACCGATCGAGATGTCGGGCGGCCAGCAGCAACGCGTGGCGATCGCGCGCTCGCTGTGCAACGAGCCCAGCATCCTGCTGGCAGACGAGCCGACCGCGAACCTCGACTTCAAGACAGGACAGGACGTGCTCGATATCCTGGTGCGCATCAATCGTGAACGAAAAGTGACGATTGTTTGTTCGACGCACGATCATCGCTTGCTCGCGATCTGCGATCGCATCATGTGGATCCGCGACGGCCGCGTCGAGCGTGTCGAGAAGCGCGCGGACATTTCGATCAAGCTGGGCTCGATCGGAGGCCACGCATGAAGGCCGCCCGCCGACTTTGCCCGCTCGTCGGCGTTCTGACGGTGGTTCTCGCGCTCGCGCTGAGTTTCACCACCACAGCGCGCGCGCAACCCATGCCGCGCGATGCCGCCCCGCAGCCGACGCCGGACAAGCAGTTCATGCTCGATCTGGAGGCGCTGACGCGTGCGCCGAATCGTCTCGCGGGTTCCGAGGCGGGGCGTGCTGCGTCGGACTACGTCCAGGCCCGACTGCGCGGGATCGGCATTCAACAGGTGTTTGCGCTCGACGTGCAGGTTTGGCAAAGCCGAACCATCCGTTGCTCCCTGGAGCTCGACGGCGTCAGTGTTCCGCTCTTGCCTTTGCGACCGGATCTGATGGCTCTGCCGGTGACTCCCGCGGAGGGACTCCGCGCCGATACGCTGTACGTCGCCGGCGGTGAGCCGGCCGACTACGGCGCGCGTTCGCCGGCTGGAAAGATCGTGGTGCTCGACTACGACAGCGCCAGCAATTGGCAGCGCGCGTTCGCTTGGGGCGCGCGCGCCGTGATCTTTCTGGGTCGCGGCGGCGAGTCACCACGCGCCGCCAAACACGTCGATTTACCCGTCAACCTCCCGCGCTTTTACGCCGAGCCGTCCGTGCTCGCGATCGCCGACCTGCGCGTCGATCATCCGAACACGCAGCTGGTGAGTGAAGTGCGCTGGGAGCGCGGTGTCGGGCGCAACCTGATCGCGCGCATTCCGGGCACCGCCCCGGCCTTCGCCGGCGAGCACGCCGAACAGGAGGCGCTGGTATTGTCGGCCCATCTCGACAGCTACGGCGTTGTGCCCGAGCGGAGCGCGGGCGCGCGCGGAGCCGCCAATGTGGCCGCGTTGCTGGAAGCTGCCGCGCGGTTTCAGGAGAAACCGACCAAGCGCGACGTGATCCTGATGTTCTTGGACGCCGACGCCTGGGCACATCAGGGGGCGCGTGAAGTGTACGACGCCTGGTTGATGCCGGACGATCAGGCGCACAAGCAGATCGAGGAACATGCGACGGAGCTCGCTGACACGAGCGCCATCGCGGGGCTACTGGACCGCGAGCACTTATCCGTGCAAGGCGCGGGAGCAAGCGTCGACACAGTGCGTGCGCTGAAACGCGACCTGAGCGACGAAGCCGATTTTGCGCACGATGACAGCCACAAGCAGCTCGAGGTGCTGCGCCTGCACTCTGCGCCCACCGCGAGCATGCGCGCGCAGATGGCAGAGCTCGCGGAACGCACGCAGAGCTGGGACGACCTGAGGCGAGCACTGCACCAGGACACGCTGGTGGCGTTCGTCGCGCAGCACGCGGGCGCGCCGGTGTTTCGCAGTATCTTCTCGGAGCTCGAGCGCCGGCTCGGGCAACGGCTCACGGCGCGCGCGCTCGAGCTCAAAGACCTGATTGCGATCGACCAGCAGCGCGAGCGCTTGCGAGCCGGGCTCGGTCGCAAGGATTCGAGTGGCTCACATCCTGACTGGGTCGCGCTGCATGCGGCGTTCGATTTTTCCGACCGTGGCGCGAGCTGGGGTCCGGTCGTGGGAGATTGGGGCAATCGGCTGTTCGCCTTCCGCTCGCCCAAATCGGACGGCGACTTGCCGGGCTACTACGGGCGTATCCTCGGCGCGCTGCGCGAAGCAAGTCGAAGTGGGCCGGCACTCGTGGGCCTCGCTGCGCACACGCTCGACGACTCATCGCTCGGGCTGTCGTTCGCACCGGAGCCTTTCGTATCGGAGGCCTCGGTCGCAGGCAGCTATGGGATCTACGAGCTGACGCTAATGACCGGCTATGACGCGCGTGAACGCGATGGCCAACCTAGTGACGACCTCGCAGCGCTCGATGCGGGAGCGCTTCGTCGACAGGCCTTGGCAGGCAGCGAGCTGTTGGCCCGCGCCGCGGACAGCGCCGAGCTCTCGCTGCCGCGCGTGTTTCACGCCTACGCGCGCAGCAAGTATCCGAGTTTTTCTCACGGTCAATCGCAGGGTGACTACGCCGGGCTCTCGGTCAGCGGCACGTTGAGCGAGGATCGACCTGCGGCGAACGCGATGGTCGCGCTATGGCCCGGCAACAAGTCTTGGGCGAACAGCGCGTGGCTGACGCGCCAGGAATCGGCGCAATTGCCCGGCTACGAACCCACGGCGCTCGAGGTCGTCGATCAGCATGGGCGCTATCGTGCGATCGGGCTACGCGAGGATCTTTTCACGGAGGCGATGACGATCGCAGCGACGTTCGACGATCGAGGCGCAATCGTCGGCATCTCGGCGCAGGAACAGCAGGCTCACAAGCTCAGCGAAGCGATGCGGGTGAATATCTCGACCGGGCCGGGCTACGCCTGGACGAGCCTGCAAACGGACGCAACGGATCCCGCACAGCTCAAGGTGATGAAGGCGTCGTCAGACGCCCCTTTTCGTGACAATCGCAGCCTGTGGGGTCAGCTCGGCAACTTCGGCTTTCTGTACGTCTCCGACCAAGTGCCAGACTATCGGCTCAAGATTTTTCAACCGAAGGGGCCGTCGCTATTGGGTCCGCCGACTGCAAGCGCACCTTACGGCACCGGCATCGAACCGCGACGCGTCGAGCCCGGACTCCGACTGAGTGAGCTCACTGCGCACGATCTCTGGGAGCTCAATGAGCGCAGGCTCGCGCAGCTGCGTGCCCGCGGGGTGACGAGCGCCGATCTCGAGCTCCTCCACGCGCGGGCGAAACGTGCGCTCGACCGTGCGTCGCGCGAGAGCGATACCCCTCGGGCGGAGGCGGTTCGTTTGCAGAGCGCAGCGCTCTCCGGGCGGGTCTACGGTCCCTTGCGATCGTCGATGGACGATCTCGTACACGCGGTCGTTGCGCTCCTGTTGCTGGCGATTCCGTTCGCCTTTTCACTGGAACGATTGCTGCTTGGCGCGAGCACCATCTATGGACGGATCGCCGGTTTTGCAGGCTGTTTTCTGACGACCTTCGGCGTGCTCTACCTGATCCATCCTGGCTTCGCGATCGCGTCAACACCGGTCATCGTGTTTCTGGCGTTTGCGATCGTGCTGCTCGCCGGACTCGTGACGTATATCGTGATGCGCAAGTTCAGCAGCGAGCTCAAGGCAATTCAAGGCCACGCCGGCCGCGCGCATACGCTCGAAGTCTCTCGCGCCGGGACGACGTTAGCCGCGATCGGGATGGGGGTTTCGACGATGCGTCGGCGTCCGATGCGGACGATGCTCACCGCCCTCACCGTGACGATGCTCACCTTCACGATCCTTTGTTTCGCGTCGTTTAGTCGCACGGTCGGCGTGCGCGCGGTCTACGAAGGTCCGCTCAGCGCGCAGACGCCGAGCAGCGCGTTGCTGCGAAAACTGGACTATTCGGAGCTCGTGCCCGGCGCGCTCGAAATTCTGCAGGGCTTGGAGGGCGATGGAGGGCTTTTGGCAGCCCAATATTGGCTCGTTCCGAAAGACGCGACCGCGCCGCGCTTCAGCATTGCGCGAGTCGATACCGGTGAAGCCTTCACGGTCGATGCACTGATGAGCGTGTCGCCCGAAGAGTTGAAGCGCTTCCCGGAGCTCTCTGCGGCGCTTGGCGATGGCGGGCTCGCCGCAGAGCTCGCCGCTCTGTCCCGTGGGGAAGTCTTCTTGCCTGCGACCACCGCGCAGCTGCTCAAGCTCAAACCTGGCGACGAGCTGGCACTGAATGGGCACCTGACGCGCTTGGCGGGGACGCTCTCGGCGAGCAAGCTGCAGAGGCTGCGCAATCTCGACGGTCAATCGTTGTTGCCCGTGGATTTTCAGGACGCCGCGACGCTCGCCCAGGGCAGCCAAGCGACGCCGAGCGCGCAATCAGGCGCGACACCCACGGTAGACGAGACCGATCGCAGCTTCGTGCACCTGTCGAGCGAGCAAGTCGTGCTCGGCTCGAGCGACTTCGTACGCGGTCTCGGCGGTACCCTGCGGGCGATCAGCATCTACGGTGGCAAGGGTGTCGAGCCGGCTGCGCTCGGTCGGCGGCTCGCGGAGATCACTGGGCTGCCGGTGTGGGCCGCGGGGAGCCAAGGTGTGGAGAGGCTCATCTTCACCGTGCTCAGCGATGTATCGGGCGGCTTTGGGTTGTTCGTTCCACTCTTGCTCGGCGGTTTGATCGTCTTTGGTACGCTGCTCGGCTCGATCGCCGACCGTGAGCGCGAGATCTTTACGTTCTCGGCGCTCGGTTTGGCGCCGGCTCACGTGGGCTTGCTCTTTTTTGCAGAGGCCGCCGTGTACGCGGTGGTCGGCGGCATGGGTGGTCAGATCTTGGCCGAGCTGGTGGGCTTGCTGGCTGCGCGGCTGGCGGCAACCGGCCGGATCGAGCCCGTGTCCATCAACTACTCATCCACGAACTCGCTCGTCGCGATCGGAATCGTGATGCTCACGGTGCTCGTGTCCGCCGCGTATCCGGCCTTGCGCGCGTCGCGCGCGGCAAATCCCGGGCTCTCTCGTGCGTTCCGCATCCCCAAGCCAGAGGGCGATCTGCTCTCGCTGATTTTCCCATTCACGGTATCGGCCTACGACATCACCGGCGTGGTGAGCTATTTGGCGGAGCACTTTCGCAACCACGACGACGCAGGTCTCGGTGATTTCGCAGCATCGAACGTCGCGCTTCGAAAAACGGACGCCGGCAGCATCGAGCTTTGCGCGGACCTCGCGGTCGCGCCCTTCGACCTGGGCGTCACGCAGCATTTGATTCTAACGGCGTTGCCGTCGTCGATTCCCGGCGTGGACGAAATCTCGCTTTCACTCGAGCGCACGAGTGGCACGCGAGACGACTGGTATCGCCAGAACCGCGTATTTTTGCGCGGCCTTCGCGAGCAGTTCCTGCTCTGGCGCACGTTGTCGATCGACTCCGTCGAAGCGTACCGCTTGGTCACGCTGCAAGCACTTGGGGAGGCCGGCTCTACAGCCGCGTGAAGCAGATGGCAGGGTTAGCTAAGCGGCTGTTCCAGCGGCGCCAGGCGGCGGATCACGAACTCGAAGAGTTCCGCAACTTGATGCAGGCGCCTGGTACGTTCGACGACGGTTTTAGTTGGACGGCGTTTCTCGGAGCGCTGTTTGTCGCGCTGTTGATGGTGCCCGGATCCATCTACATGACCTTGGTCGGTGGCTTATCCGTCGGGCCAGCAGCGCAGTGGGTCACGGTGATCCTCTTCATCGAAGTCGCCCGGCGCGCCAACAAGCAGCTCCGCCGCGCTGAGATCTTCACGCTCTTTTACCTGGCCGGCGCGATCATGGTCAGCGCATCGATGGCGCAGGGGCAGTTCTACGGCGGGCTCGGCGCTCTCTGGTCGCAGTTTTTCGTGCAATCGGATGCGGCGCGCGCTGCCGGCATTGCTGATCGCTTGCCCAACTGGGTCGTGCCGAGCGACCCACAAGTGCTCGAGCACCGCTCGCTGTTCATGAAGGAGTGGCTACCCGCGGTCGGACTGATCGTCTTCACGATGGTGGTGGGACGGCTCGACAACATGGTGCTCGGCTACGGCCTCTTCCGCCTGACCAGCGACGTCGAAAAGCTGCCATTTCCAATGGCGCCGATCGGCGCGCAAGGCGTGCTCGCGTTGTCGGAAGAGCAGGACGAAGAGCGGGGCTCGAGCGACGAGCGCGAGAAGCCCGCCGAGGGTGGCTGGCGCTGGCGCGTGTTTTCGATCGGCTCGGTGATAGGTCTCGCGTTCGGCTTCGTCTACATCGGGATCCCCACGCTGAGCGGGGCGCTGCTCGATCGGCCGATCACAATCTTACCGCTGCCTTTCAAGGACTTCACCGAGCAGACCGCGCAAGCTTTGCCGGCCACGCCCATGGCCATCGCGCTCGATCTGGGCATGGTGCTCTTGGGCATGGTGCTGCCCTATTGGGCCATGGTCGGCACGCTCGCCGGCTTCTTGGCGACGCTCGTGCTCAACCCGATTTTGCACAGCCCGAGCGTCGGCATTCTCCGGAGCTGGAACCCCGGCGACAACATGCAGACGACCTTCTACAAGAATCAGATCGACTTCTATTTCAGCTTTGCGATTGGGGTAGGCCTTGCGATCGCGGCGGTGGGTTTCATCTCGGTCGGCAAAGCGCTTTGGCGTTCGCGCCGAAGCGCGAGGCCGAGCGCGAGCGATCAAAAGCTTGCGATCGAGATCCCCGCCGGGCGCGGCGACATCCCGCCGAAGCTCATCTTCGGGGTGTACCTGTTCGTCACCGGTCTCTACACGTCCGCGTCGATGTACCTGCTGTATCTGGCCGATGGCCGCGTCTATTGGCCCGTCCTGTGGGTGATGGCGTTCTACGCGATTCTATATACGCCGGTCGTCAGCTACGTGACCGCGCGGCTCGAGGGCGTCGCCGGCGAGGTGCTCAATATTCCGTTCGTGCGAGAGGCGACCTTCATCCTCTCGGGTTATCGCGGCGTAGCGATCTGGTTCTTGCCGATCCCACTCCACAACTACGGGCAGATGACGGTCTTCTATCGACAATGCGAGCTGACCGGCACGAGCTTTCGTTCGATTTGGAAGTCCGAGCTGCTGCTCACGCCGATCATCGTCGGCGGCTCATTGCTGTTCGCCCATTTCATCTGGCGGCTCGGCCCGATCCCGAGCCCGCAGTATCTCTTTGCGCAGCAGTGGTGGGAGGTCACGGCGGCCAGCCAATCCGTGGTGTTCTCGTCGACGCTCGGTGGCTTTACGGAGTTCGAGAAGGCCATCAACTGGCATTTCATTCTGGCGGGAGCCGGAGTCGGTGGCGTGTTGTTCGCGGGTTTGGGTATGCTCGGTGCACCCGTCTTCTTCATCTACGGCGTGGTGCGCGGCCTCAACCAGACGCTGCCCTTCGTGGTGATTCCACAAGTGCTCGGCGCGCTGATCGGGCGCTACTATTTCAAGAAGCGCTTCGGTGCGCGCTGGTCACAGTACGTGCCCGTATTGTTCGCGGGCTTTAGCTGCGGGGTCGGTCTGATCGGCACGCTCGGGATCGGCGTCACGTTCGTCGCCAAGAGCGTCTTTACGCTGCCCTTTTGAATCATGGCCGAATCATCGCCCGCGCCCGATTCAGTCCGCTCCGAACCTTTGATCGACGTGCGCGCAGTATCGAAAATTTACCGACGCAAAAAGGAAGAAGTGTACGCGCTGCGGGACGTCAGCCTCACGATTTCAGCCGGCGAATACCTGTCGATCATGGGTCCGTCGGGTTCCGGTAAGTCCACGCTGTTCAACATCGTGGGCGCGCTCGACAGGCCGAGCGACGGTACCGTTCGCATTGGCCCGCTGGATCTGACGACGCTGTCGAGCCAGCGACTCGCGTTCGTGCGCTGCAACTATATCGGTTACGTCTTCCAGGCATATAACCTAATCCCCTCGCTCACGGCGCTGGCGAACGTCGCGTTACCCCGGCTCTTCATGGGCGCGTCCAACGCCGAGGCAGAACGCGTCGCCAGCGAGCGTCTGACGCAGGTCGGCCTCGCCCATCGACTCACTCATCGACCAGACGAATTGTCGGGTGGTCAGCAGCAGCGTGTCGCGATCGCGCGCGCCCTGGTCAACGACCCGAGCATTCTGCTCGCGGACGAGCCGACCGCGAACCTCGATTTGAAGACCGGCTCGGAGGTGATTGCGATCTTGAAGGGGCTTTCGGTCAATGAAGGCGTGACAATCGTGGTCGCCACGCACGACCACAAGATGCTCAAGAATTCCGACCGAGTCGTCTACATCCGAGACGGCCAAGTGGAGAAGATTGCGCGACGGGACGAGCTTGCGATCGAAGAGGGACAGATCGTCGTGGGCGGTGAAACGCTCGCCGAGTGACGCGCGTTGAAACGTGCGCCGCCTTGCGCTATCGCACGCCCACACACGCCCGAGTCGAGCCTAGAACAGCCTGATGTCCGACGGACCAAGTCGCAATCCCGTCACGAGTGGTTCGCTGCTCGTGCGCCTGCTCGCGTTGAGCTGGCAGTATCGAAGGCAGTGTCTGAGCGTTTTTGCGTTCCAGATCTTGCTGCTTGGGCTCGGCATTTCGGGGCTCGGTATCAGCGGAGTGGCGATCGACGTCGTGCGTGCCGCCCTGCAACCGGGAGCCCCGGCGCCACACTGGCCGCTCGGCATTTCGCCACCCATCGGTTGGTCGCCCGCGCGCACTCTATTTGCCGCCAGCTTGCTCGTGCTCGGTTTGGCCGTCGCCCGCGGCGCGCTGAACTACTCCTACTCGATCGCGGTCGGTCACTTGATCCACCTGCGCCTCGTGCCGGAGTTGCGCACGCGCGTATTCGACAAGCTGCAACGCCTTAGCTTTCGCTTTTTTGACGAGAACGCCAGCGGCTCGATCATCAATCGCGTTACGGGCGACGTGCAGTCGGTGCGCTCGTTCGTCGACGGTGTGCTCCTGCAAGGGGCGATCATGTTGCTCTCGCTCGGCGTTTACGTGCTCTACATGGTGCGCACGCACGCGCTGCTCGCGGCGGCGTGTTTGTGTCTCACACCGATCCTCTGGCTGGCGACCTCGATCTTCGCGCGTTGGGCACGGCCAGCCTACGCCAAGAATCGCGCGCTGGCCGACGACATGGTGCTGGCGATGTCGGAGGGCATTCACGGCATTCAAGTCACGAAGGTGTTCGGCCGTGAAGAACAAGAGTTCGCGCGTTTCGTCGACAAGAACCGCAAGGTGCGCGACCAGCAACAGCGCATCTTCGTCAACGTCAGCCGTTTTAGTCCGACGATTCAGTTCATCACCGAGATCAACATCGCGATCCTCTTGCTGTACGGAGGGTCGCTGGTGGCTCGGCACGCGCTCACGCTCGGTGAGTTGATCGTGTTCGCGGGGCTCTTGCAGCAGTTTTCGAGCCAGGTCGCGAGCATGGCGGGCATCATCAACACCCTGCAGCAGAGCCTGATCGGCGCGCGCCGCGTGTTCGAAGTGCTGGACGCGCCGCTCGACGTTCAGAGTCCGGAGAAGCCCGCCGCGCTCGAGCGAATCCAGGGCGCGATCCGCTTTCGCAAAGTCGGCTTCAGCTACGCGTCCGGCGTCGAGGCGCTGTGCGACGTCGACTTCGAGGTGCGCGCTGGTGAATGCGTGGCCGTCGTGGGCGTTACTGGCTCTGGCAAGAGCACGCTGCTCGAGCTCATCCCGCGTTTTCACGATCCGACCACGGGCGCCGTGCTGATCGATGGAATCGACGTGCGCTACCTCGAGCTCGATTTCTTGCGCCGCAACATCGGGCTCGTATTTCAGGAGAGTCTGCTGTTTCGCACCACGATCGCCCAAAACATCGCGTTCGGCGCGCCGGACGCCACGCGCGAGCAGATCGAACGCGCAGCCAAGTTGGCAGGTGCGCACGGTTTCATCTGCGACTTGCCCGAAGGCTATCAGACGGTGCTCGAAGAAGCCGCTGGCAACCTGTCGGGTGGTCAAAAGCAACGGCTGGCGATCGCGCGCGCGCTGATTCTCGAGCCGCCCATCTTGCTCTTGGACGACCCGACCACGGCCATCGATCCACAGACCGAGCACGAGGTGCTGGAGGCGATGCAGAGCGCAAGCCAGGGGCGAACCACGCTGGTGGTGGCCAATCGCCTGGCCACGCTGCGGCGCGCGGACCGCATCATCGTGCTCCAGGACGGAGCGATCGTGGAGAGCGGCACGCACGCGTCGTTGCTCGCCCAGCGCGGGCTCTACTATTCGGCGGCGGCTCTGCAAGCCGCGGACGCGGAGAGCGTCGCGTTGCTTTCGGCGGATCTGGCATGACGACCGTGCCGCGCAAGGACGAGCAGCCCCCGCTCGATTTCGCCGTGATCCGGCGCGTATTCGCCTACACCAAGCCGTACGCGCGTTTGCGCAATTTGCTGATCTTGCTGGTCACGCTGCGTGCGATTCAAACTCCGCTGATCGTTTGGGCGACGGCGGCGGTGATCAGCGGACCGATCTCGCGCCAGGATCCGCGGGGCACGCTCCAGGGCGTTTGCGGCTTCTTGCTCTTGGCGGCAATCACGGAGTTCTGTTTCGTGTATCGCTCGCGCTTTGCGCTGCGCCTCGGCGAGGCCGTCGTGCACGATCTAAGAAACCAGATCTACGCTCATTTGCTCACGTTGCCGATGAGCTTTTTCAAGCGCACCCAGATTGGTCGCTTGATCGGCCGAGTCACTTCGGACGTCGATGTGGTCCGCGTGGGCGTTCAGGACGTTGCGTTCGTGAGCACCGTGCAGGCGGGCAACATGTTCGTCTCGGCCGGCTTGATGTTGTACTATGATTACAAGCTCTTTTTGGTGGTGCTGATGATGGCGCCCGTGCTCTGGACACTGATTCGGCACTTTCGCGCCAAGCTCAGCCAGGCCTATCGCGCTCAACAAGAAAGCTTCAGCCGCGTTACGGCGACGCTCGCCGAGTCGGTCAATGGTATTCGCGAGATCCAAGGCTTCGTGCGTGAAGACGTGAACGGGGGGCTGTTTGGGCAACTCATCCACGACCACTCCAAGCACAATATGGGCGCTGCTCGCCACGGCGCGGTCTTTTTGCCGCTCCTCGAGTTCAACGGACAATTCTTTCTATCGACGTTGCTCGTGGTTGGCGGCATGCAGGCGCTCGGCCACGACGTCGAGCTCAAGGCGTTGATCCAATTTTTGTTTTTGTCGAACTCATTTTTCAACGCAATCCCGACGATCGGAAACCAATATAATCAGGCGCTGACGGCGATGGCTGGCGCCGAGCGCGTGTTCTCGCTGCTCGACACCAAGCCGGATTGGTCAGATGCGCCAGACGCCGTCGAGCTGCCGGCGCTGAGCGGCCGAGTGGAGTTCCGGGATGTATCGTTGGCGTACGTACCGGGTCGACCGGTGCTGCACGAGATCTGCTTCAGCGCGGAGCCTGGACAGACGGTCGCGCTAGTGGGCTCGACCGGCAGCGGCAAATCATCGGTCGTCAATCTGGCGGCCAAGCTCTACCTGCCGACCGAAGGTCGTATCTTGCTCGACGGATATGACTTGAGCGCGGTTACCGGAAAATCCCTGCATCGTCAGATTGGCAGCGTCACTCAGGAGAATTTCCTGTTCACGGGGACGGTGCTGGAAAACATTCGCTTGGGGCGACCGAGCGCGAGCGAGGCGGAGGTAAAGGCTGCGGCCGTCGCCCTCGGTGTGCACGATCTGATCGAGGACCTGCCACGAGGCTTCGACACATTCGTCGGCGAGCGAGGCAGCGGGTTGTCACTCGGCCAACGACAAGTCGTGTGCTTCGTTCGTGCAATGCTCGCGGATCCCAAGATCTTGATCTTGGATGAAGCGACGAGCTCGGTGGACGCGATGACGGAAGCCCGCCTGCAATCAGCTCTCGCAAAACTGCTGAAGGGCCGTACCAGCTTCGTCGTGGCGCACCGCCTGAGCACGATTCGGCATGCGGACTTGGTGCTGGTGCTCGAGCACGGTCGTATCATCGAGCGCGGTGCGCACAGGGACCTACTCGCGCGTCGTGGTCGCTACGCGAGTCTCTACAAACAATTCGCGAGCTCTGTAGACGCGTAGCCTAAGGCAGCGCCTCGCGCGTGAAGCCGCGTGGCGCAGGCCCATTTCGACCAGGTGCCCGTCGAAACGCGCTGGAAATGAGAGGCCAAAAATTTCTCCCCCGAAGAACTTTACAACTGAGTTGCGCGACCGCTGCTCGGTCGCTCCCGAACAGCTGAGGACGCAAAACCTGGAAACGGTTTCAGAGCGCGCGCAGAAACCGGTGCTAGCCTAAGGGTCGAACTTGGCCAGACCTTGCAGGCAAGATTGCATTCGGGGTTCGGGTCGAAGGTTTCTTTGCAAACCCTGGTGAGAGGACTCATGCAGCAAGACGTTCAAGGGAAGGTCGATAGCCGTGCAATGCGCGAGGTCAATCGTTCGATTGTGCTCGACATCATCCGCCGGGGTGGGCGGGTGTCGCGCACCGATCTGGCCCGTCGTTCTGCTCTCACCAAGCCGACGGTCTCCGCAATCGTCGAGGATCTTTTGGCTCGCGGTATCGTGCAAGAGGTCGGCTACGGCAAGACCGTGGCGAGCGGCGGCCGGCGAGCTCGCCTACTCGAGTTCAACGACGCTTCCGCGGCGTATCTGGGCATTCGCTTTGGCGTTCACAAGACGACGGTCGGCGTTGCCGACGCGCGAGGCGAGCTGAGGGCTCGCCGAGAGTTGTCCACGCCACAAGGCGATCCTCGTGCCGCGGCGGCTGCCGCGCTCGCGATCGTCGACGCGGTTTGTGCCGACGCCGGTTTCCCGCGCGATCGCGTGCAAGCCGCGGGCGTCACCGTGCCGGGCTTGGTCGATTATGCCACGGGTACCGTCGCTCTGGCACCGAACCTCGACTGGAAAGACGTGCCCGTGCGCGAGTTGTTTTCGAGCGCGCTCGGAGTGCCTGTGGTCGTCAACAACGTCACGAACGCCGGCGCGATCGCAGAGGGTCGCGCGGGTGTGACCAAGGGCGTTCGTTCGTTCGTCTGGTTGCACGTGGGCAGCGGCGTCGGCGCAGGCATCGTCGTAGGCGGCCAAGTGTTCCCCGGCACGCAAGGCTTTAGCGGCGAGATCGGCCACTGCTCGGTTGCGGAAGGCGGACCCAAGTGCGGCTGCGGCATGCGCGGCTGCCTGGAGACACTCGCGTCGGGCCCGGCCATCGCGCGGATCGCGGCGGAGGCCGTGGCTAGGGGGGAGCCGACCACGCTCTCCGCGCTGACGGATCTCGATGCTGAAATCGTGGCGCGCGAGGCACGGGCGGGCGACGCGTTGTCCAAGCGGATTTTCGAAGAGGTCGGAACTCATCTCGGCGTCGGCATCTCCTATTTGGCGAATATTCTCGACCCGGAGATGATCGTGCTCGGCGGCAATGTGATGCAGGCGGGCGATCTGCTGCTCGACAGCGCGCGCCGCACGATGGCGGAGCGCTCTCTCAAAGGCTCGCGCATTCCGGTCGTGCTCAGCACGTTGGGCGACGACGCCGGCTTGATCGGCTCGGTATTCGCCGCTATGGATCAATCCGTGCGCTCGTATCGCGTCGTTGCCACCGGCGAGCGCGTCGCGCTCGGCTGAGCTCACTCGTCCACGTCGATCGGCACTCGCAAAATGCGCGACAACTCGCTGAGCGCGCGGCGGTTCTCGTCGTAAAATACCGGGTCCGCCAAATCCGACGGCGCGACCCGATCGCGATAGTGCCGCGTCGTCCAATCCTCGAGTGCCTGCTCGAGCGCACTATCGAAGAATACGTTCGCGTCGATCGCGCCGCGTTCAACGTCGGACAGCGGTACGCGTAGTCTTAGGCAGGCAGGGCCTCCGCCATTTTTCATGGAACCATTCACGTCTACGTAAAGGACGCGCTCCACCGGGTTGTCCGTGTTGACGACGCGTTCCAGGAATCCGCTCGCAGCCGGGTGCCGTTCGCTCTCCACAGGCGCGACGATCGCCATCTTTCCGCTCGGCAACGTCACGAGCTGCGAGTTGAATGGGTATGCGGCGATCGCTTCGGCGACCGGCAGCTCCGCGCTCGACGCGACAATGCTTCGGAACTCCGCGCCGAGCTCGGTCTGCAGTCCGCCGAGCAGCGCTCCGGTGTCCTCGAAGGCAAGCTCGTGCAAGAGCAGCACGTTCTCGTTCGCCACGGCCAGCACATCGCTGTGAAATGCGCCGAGGTCGATGCCGGCGGCGGATTGTTTGGCAAACACGCTGCGCGCTCCGTGCAAACGCGCCACGGCCCGGCTGGCCTCCAGCGATTGGCGCGCGGGAAACACGTGCGGGCTCGCCGGGCATTGCGCGGCCCGACCCCACGCATAGACATGGACCGCTGACCGTGCGGTGGCGAGCCGCAAATGATTGGCGGCTCCCTCATCGGAAAAGAGCGAGCCGGCGGGAAGCGGGTCGTGCACGACGAAGTGCGCGGGCTTCGCAAAAATCGCACGTAGCGTAGCCGTCGTCGCGCGCGCTTCGAGGCTTCGGTGAAACAACGAAGTCAGATTCGCCGGAGTGAAGTGCACGCGTGCATCGGTCGTGTCGCATGACGGCGCCACGGTTGCGGCGTTGGCGGTCCACATCGCCGAAGAGCTGCCGCACAGCGAGAGCAACTCGGGCGCTTCGCGCTGTGCGCGCTCGAGCACGCGACTCGGCGCGCCGGCAAACCCGAGCCGGCGGAGCGCGCGGAGGCTTGGGCGTAGCTGGGGTGGCAGGACGGCTTGGCCGACCCCCAACTCGCAGAGCGTGCGCATCTTCTTCAGGCCCTGTAGCGCGGCCCCGCGCGGATCGCCGACCTCGCCCCGGTGCTGCTCGCTGGCTAGGTTCCCATAGCTCAATCCGCCGTAGTGATGGGTCGGTCCAACCAGGCCATCGAAGTTGTACTCGCGCATTGCTGGTGCTCACTCGCGGTTTGTGAAACGATTCTACTGTGAAAAGAGCGCTCTGGCCGGCGATCGGCCTCGCCGTGCTCCTGGTCGCCGTTGGCTGTCGCTCCAGACGAGGTCGGCACGCGCACGATGTGCCGCTGTTAAAGCCCCTCGGCGTGAGCTCCTGGCTCGTGGATCTCGAAGTGCCCGGATTCCTGCCCGCTAAGCTGGCCGTTCCAGTCGGCGCATTTCACCCGCGACAAATCGTGATCGCGCTCCACGGCGCTGCGGATCGTCCAGAGTGGACGTGCGGTGCGCTGCGCGGCATCGCGGGCGCGACGCCTTTCGTGCTCTGTCCAAGCGGTATTCGTCGCAACGATTTTCCCAGCGACGATGCGCGCTATTCGTTCGGTTCGGTCAACGAGACGGAACGCGAGCTGCGCGCGAGTCTCGGCGCGTTGAAGAGCCGCTTCGGCGCGTATCTGAAGAGCGAATCGGTGACGCTCGCGGGTTTCGAACTCGGCGCGGAGCGCGCTGCGTGGATAGCGCGTGAAGAGCCCGCGTTCTTCGCGCGCGTGATGTTGATCGATCCGGCTCCGGGCGACTGGTCGAGTACCGCGGCAGCCTTATTCGCTGGCCGCGGCGGCAAACGGCTGCTGATCGCGTGCCATGGGGCTGCTTGTCGGGACGACGCGGAGCTGCGCGCCGCGCTCACCCGGCGTGGCGGCGCCGAGGCTCGGGTGCTCGACGGGGGTGAAGGGGGTCCAATCTTGGGTGCCCAGGCAGTTGCACAGATCGCCGGGAGTTGGGCTTGGTTGCAGGCCAGTGGCGCCAGTAAATTAGTGGCGGCCAATGGGCCGGTTCCGCCGGCGGTCGCCGCACCCTCCAAGTGATCGCGTTCGGCTAGGCATCCGAGGCTTGACACTGAAAACGCGGCGGCTACCCTCCCGGTCCCCCAAGTTCGGCCCCCCGTTTGGCCGCGTGGTTTTCGAGAGAATATGCCCACAATTCAGCAGCTCATTCGCACAGGCCGCGAGGTGCTCAAGACGCGCACCGCGTCGCCGGCGCTCCGCTCGTGTCCGCAGAAGCGCGGCGTTTGCCTCCGCGTGTACACGACGACTCCGAAGAAGCCGAACTCGGCGCTCCGCAAGGTGTGTCGCGTGCGCCTCACGAACAGTATGGAAGTGATCAGCTACATTCCTGGCGAAGGTCACAACCTTCAGGAGCACAGCGTCGTGCTCATTCGTGGTGGCCGCGTGAAAGATCTGCCAGGCGTTCGCTACCACGTCGTGCGCGGCACTCTCGATGCCTCCGGCGCCTCGGGTCCGAGCAGCACCAACAAAGCCAACCGCAATCGCAGCCGCTCGAAGTACGGCGTGAAGCGTCCCAAGCAGTAAGAGGAATAGCCATGCCCCGCCGTCGCGACGTCCCAAAGCGCAAGATCACTCCCGACCCGAAATACAAGGATAAGCTGGTCGCCAAGTTCACCAATTCCTTGATGCTCGGCGGCAAAAAGTCGGTCGCGGAAGGCATCATCTACGGTGCGTTCGATGTGATCAACGCACGCTTCAAAGAAGACCCGCTCGAGATCTTCCGCAAAGCGCTCGATAACGTGAAGCCGCGCCTCGAGGTCAAGAGCCGCCGCGTGGGTGGCGCGACGTATCAGGTCCCGGTCGAAGTTCGTCCTGAGCGCCGTGTCGCGCTCGGCATGCGCTGGCTCGTCATCTACTCGCGCGATCGCGGAGAGAAGACCATGCGCGAGCGTCTAGCCGCCGAGCTCGTCGACGCCGCGCAAATGCGCGGTAACGCCGTGAAGAAGAAAGACGACACGCACAAGATGGCGGACGCCAACAAGGCCTTCGCGCACTACCGCTGGTGAACGCGGCTTACGCGACACCTCAACCAAGCAGGAGCTCTTACGACAGCATGCTGAAGACGACATAGGATCGGGTTGCGCACCTCGGCGAGCGTCACGCTCGCCCCGCTCTCCTGGAGAGCGGTTGGCAACGCACCCCGAACCCCTTCCGACCGATACAGCGTTCTCCAAAAGGGGAGAGCCGAAGGCCGGAGGGGGTTTCGTCTATGAACCGCTCGGACGCAACAAACCTCGACTCGTTCCCATGGCCCGCGAATTCTCCCTCGAAAAGACCCGCAACATCGGCATCATGGCCCACATTGATGCGGGGAAGACGACCGTCACCGAGCGGATCCTCTACTACACCGGCATCAGCCACAAGATCGGCGAGGTGCACGAGGGCACTGCGACCATGGACTGGATGGAGCAGGAGCAAGAGCGTGGCATCACGATCACGAGCGCCGCGACCAATTGTTTTTGGACGCCCGCGTTCGGACCGAACGAAGCCAAGCGTCACCGCATCAACATCATCGACACGCCTGGGCACGTAGATTTCACGATCGAGGTCGAGCGCAGCCTACGTGTGCTCGACGGCGCGGTCGCCGTGTTCGACGGCGGCAATGGCGTGGAGCCGCAGAGTGAGACCGTCTGGCGTCAAGCCGACAAGTACAACGTGCCGCGCATCGCATTCGTGAACAAACTCGACAAGACCGGCGCGGATTTCCAGATGAATCTGGATTCGATGAAGGATCGCCTGGGCGTGAACCCGGTGCCGATCCAGTGGCCCGTCGGCGAGGAAGACCAGCACCGCGGTTTGGTCGACCTGATCCGCATGGAAGCCGCGATTTTCGACGATGATTCGCTGGGCGCCAAGTACTCGTGGCAAGCGATTCCCCCTGAGCTGAAAGAGAAGTGCCAGGGTTTGCGCGACAAGTTGATCGAAGCGTGCGCCGACGTCGATGACGCGATCATGGAAAAATTCTTGGACGGTCGAGCCAAGGACGTCTCGAACGAGGAGATCTACGGAGCGATTCGCAAAGCGACGTGTACGTTCAAGTTCGTGCCGGTGGTCTGCGGCTCCGCGTTCAAGAACAAAGGCGTGCAGATGCTGCTCGACGCGGTGGTGAACTTCCTGCCGTCGCCGCTGGACATTCCGCCCGTCAAGGGAACCGACCCGGCGCGTCCGGAAAAGATCATCGAGCGCCCAGCCGACGATGACGCCCCTTTCGCCGCGCTGGCGTTCAAGATCGCCAATGATCCATTCGTCGGCAATCTGACGTTTTTCCGTGTGTACTCGGGGCAGCTCACGAGCGGCACGAGCGTCCTGAACACCACGCGCGGTAAACGCGAGCGCATCGGTCGCATCTTGCGCATGCACGCCAACAAGCGTGAAGAGCTCAAGGAGTGCCACTCGGGCAACATCTACGCGGCCGTAGGCATGCGCGACACGCGCACCGGCGACACGCTGTGCGACGAAAAGGCGCCGGTCGTGCTGGAACGCATGACGTTTCCAGAACCCGTGATTTCGATCGCGATCGAGCCGCGCACTCAGGCGGATCTCGACAAGCTCGGGATCAGCCTGCAAAAGTTGGCCTACGAGGATCCATCGTTCCGCACGTTCACGAACGAAGAAACGGGTCAGACGATCATCGCCGGCATGGGCGAGCTCCACCTGGAAATTATCGTCGATCGTCTCAAGCGCGAGTTCAAGGTCGAGGCCAACGTCGGCAAGCCGGAAGTCGCCTACCGCGAGGCGATCGCGAAAAAGGTGTCAGCCGAGGGCAAGTTCATCCGCCAATCGGGCGGGCACGGTCAGTACGGTCACGTGAAGATCGAGATCGAGCCTAGCGAACGCGGGTCCGGTTACATTTTCGAGAACGGCATCATCGGCGGAATCATCCCGAAGGAGTTCATTCCGTCGATCGAAAAGGGCATCCGCGAGGCGCTCGGCCGCGGCGTGCTCGCCGGCTTTCCAATGACAGATGTGAAGGCTCGTTTGTACGACGGCAGCTATCACGAGGTCGATTCATCAGGTCCGGCCTTCGAGGTCGCGGCGTCGATGGCGTTTCAGGACGGCGCGAAGCGCGCAGGTTTGCACCTGCTCGAGCCGATGATGGCCGTCGAGGTGGTGACGCCGGACGCCAACATGGGGGACGTGATCGGCGATTTGAACTCGCGTCGCGGCAAAATTCAGGGCATGGCCCAGCGCGGCAAGAACACCCAGGTGGTCACAGCGGAGGTGCCGCTCGCCACCATGTTCGGCTACTCCACGGATTTGCGCAGCAAGACCCAAGGCCGCGCCACTTACACGATGCAGTTTTCGCACTACGAGGGGACCCCGGCCTCGGTGCAAGAAGAAGTGGTCGCCAAAGTTCGCGGCAACTGAGCGCGACCTCGGCGAATCGTAGACCAACTACCAAAGATCACAGCGTACGAGCCCAGAACTCAGACAAAGGAACGAGGATCAGAGCATGGCCAAGGAAAAGTTCGTTCGAAGCAAGCCGCACGTGAACGTAGGAACGATCGGACACATCGACCACGGAAAGACGACGCTGACGGCGGCGCTGGTGAAGGTTCAATCGAAGA
>DASXKQ010000012.1:0-7289 GCA_036496745.1 Polyangiaceae bacterium | reverse complement strand
CCGCGCGCTCTCCAACGCCGGCCTCTGGTGGCTCGGGCGCTTGCAGACCGACGCCGACCGCACGCGCGTCCTCGACGGCCTCGCCGCCGCCAGCGGCAACAATGCGGGCGCGGCCACCGACGAGGAGCTCAAACACACGCTCCAGCGCCTCGCCCCGCGCTGGTTCGTGGTGCGCAACTCCCACGTGAGCTCACCGCCGATCTTGATGCAACCGCGCTACGCGATGTCGCTCTTGAGAGGACCGATGACGCGGCTCGAGATTCGGATGGCGCGCGGCGAGAAAGAGCGCGGCGCGTTGCCTTCGATCGGCGGGCAGTGCGTCGCGTGACGACTCGGGGAAGGAGCAGGGTCGTTTTGATTTACCGGTGCCTAAAAGCGGCCGCGCAGGCCGAGCTCCGATACGCCCAAGTAAGCTTGGGCGCTCGGATGTTCCGCGTTGGCGGGCGCCGTGAGCAGCAAGGTCACGCCGACACCGGTCACTACCGCGCCCGCGATTAGGGTCGCGCCCGAGATGGTGCGCAGCGTGTTGAAGGAGTTAACGTCGGAGCGCTTGCTCGGATCGCACACGCCGTTGTTGCAATAGGCGTCGAGCGCGCTGTGCTTGCTGACGAGCAGGATGCCGGTCACACCGCCGACGGCGAGCCCCACGCCGCCTATTCCGAGCGAGACCCACCCTGCCGTGCGCTGCGCGTTGCCATGCTGCGCGACGGGAGCCTGCGCGACGGGAGCCTGCGAGGCAGAAGCCTGCGGGGCGGGAGCGGGCTCGGGGGGAGCTGCTGGCGCCGCGGGGAGCGGCGCCGTGAAGCGCAAGGTAGCCTGCGCCCTGCCGCCTTCTTCCACGTTGACCGTCGCGCTGACGAGCTCGGCGCCGCGCTTGCCTTGCACGGTGTGTGCGCCCGGGTTCACGGGGCGCGGCTCGCGAATCAACGAGCTTGGAACGAGCGCTCCGTCGACGCGCAGCTCGACCTCCGCGGGCGTGCTACCCACGAGCTCAATCTTCACCGTCGGGATGCGCGGCGTCAGCGCATCGGCTTCGGCCCGCGCGTCGCTCTGGGCCTTTTTCTGAATCGACTCGTCCCCTGCGGTGAAACTGAGCCGCGTCGCCTCGAGATAGCGCTCGTCCGCCTCGACCAAATGGCCACTCTTGGCCAGCGCGCGCGCCGACCACAGCGCGATGGACGGCACGCGCAGCACGACATACGCGCGCTCGAGCTGATCGGTCGCCTTGGCGTATTCGCCCGCGGAGTAGCTGGCCACGCCGTCTTGAGCGAGCCGCCGCGCGGCGTTGCGGCTTGCGTCGTCCACCGCTTGTGCAGCCGCGACGGATGCGAAGCTCGCCATCACCCCGAAGGCTGACCAAGCGAGCCAAGGCCGCAACCGAGTTGCCACCGCTGCGCGTTGAGCGTGCGCTCCCTGAGTCATCCGCATCGAATCGAGTGGACGAGTAGCTCGCGCGTGGAGTGGCGTCAACGCCCTCGATCAGCTTGACAGCGCTCGTGTGCACGGTCAGCTTGCTTCCGACGCAACGTACTTGGAGTGCTCCGTGCGACAAAATTTTTGGATGTTGTTGGGGGCGTGCGCGCTCGCCTGTGTGTATCAAAAATTGAGCGTCGGCACGCTCCAGGGCGGAGCCGGTGCCGCCGGCAGCGCCGGCACGGGCGCTAGCGGCAACGCTAGCGGCAACGCGGGCACCAGCGCGGGCGGCAGCAACGGCGGAGCCGCCAGCAGCGGATTGAGCGCGGGTCAAGCGGGAGAAGCCGGGGCGGACGCAGGCACGACCCCACTCACGGAGCTTTCACTGCTGGCCGGGCAGCTCGGTGGCTGCGGCACCGCCGACGGTTACCGAGCGACGGCGCGCTTCGAGAGCAACGCGCCCGTGGCTTACTCCTCCGGCCGACTGTACTCCACAGGTTCGCTCGGCATGCGCGTGGTCGACGTCTCGAACGGCACCGTATCCACGATCCTGGCGAGCGCTGATGCGGCCCGAACGCTCGCTCTAGCCGCGGGCCCGAACCAACAGGGGCTCGTATCGATGCGCGCGGACCAGACGGTGCGAGCGTTCGACCCGACGACGAATACGGAAACTCTCATCGCGGGTGCCGCCATGATGGCGGGTAGCGTGGACGCGACGGGCGGCGCTGCGCGCTTCAACTTCAGCACCGTCTCGGCGGGCATCACGGCTGACGCGTTCGGAAATATCTATCTTTCGGACGCCGGAAACTTCACCATCCGCAAGATCGACACCAGCGGCAAGGTGAGCACGCTGGCGGGCACGCTCGGCACTCCGGGTAGCTCGGACGCCCCCGCGGCCTTCGCCGCTCCCGCCGGCGTCGCGGTGATCGGAACGTATCTGTACGTCGCCGATACCGACAACAGGACGATTCGACGCGTCGACACGAGCACAGGCGCCGTGACGACGATCGCAGGCACGACGGGCGTCCCCGGCACCGGCGACGGCGACGGAACCACGGCTCTCTTCGCGTCACCGACCGCATTACTGGCCTTGAACGGGACACTCTACGTGCTCGACAACGGCGTCCGTCTGCGCGCGATCGACCTGTCCGGCGCGAGCGCCCAGGTAACGACCGTGGCGGGCGCGACGGGCACGCTCGACGATCCGAGCGGGCCGGTGGCAAACCTTATTTTTAGCAGCGACGGCAGCCTCACCGCGGACGGCGGATTCAAGATCTTCTGGAACGATCGCTGCACGATACGCAGCTTCGATATCTCGACCGGCAACGTCGCCACCGTCGCGGGCACACGCGCTGCCCCCGGCGACGCTGACGGCGCGGCCAGCGGCGCGAGCTTCGACGCACCCTCCGGTGTCGCCGCAGACGACGCGGGACAACTATTCGTCGCGGACTCACGCAACTCGACGATTCGGGCGGTCGACGTCGAGCAAGACTTGGTCAGCACCTTGGCCGGCAGCAAGGGTTCCCTCAACGATATGGACGGCCAGGGCAGCGCAGCGCAATTCGGGCTGCTGCTCAAGGGGGAGTACGCAGCGTCAGGCGTCGTGACGGATCTCAAGGGCGACGTTTTCGTCGTCGACTCCTTCGCACAAACCATCCGCAAAATCGTCGTTTCGTCGGCGGACGTGACGACGCTCGCCGGATCGAACCGCCAGATCGGCACCACGAACGCAACTGGCAGCAACGCCCGCTTTGCGCATCCCGCCGGCATGGCCATGAGCGGCGGCAAGCTGTTCATCGTCGATACGGGGCCGGGTCTGATCCGAGAGCTTGATCCGATCACGCAGCTGGTGTCGACGGTCGCGGGCGGAGCCGGCAGCGATGGCGGCGCCCCCGCCTTCGATTTTTCCTGCACGGAGGGCCTTGCCGGGCTAGTGGGCATCGCCGCGGACAGTAGCGGCAACCTGTACGTGTCGGATTGCGGTCACCACGTGATCCGCAAGATCGTCATTCAGAGCGGCGCGATCAGCACGCTCGCCGGCTCCTTCGGCGACGCAGGCAACGACGACGGCGCGGGCGATCAGGCGCGCTTCCAGACGCCGCTCGGCCTCGCCTTCGACGGCCAGGGCAACCTGTACGTGGCCGACCCCGCCGCGGCCACCATCCGCAAGATCGAGCTCACGACGGCCACCGTCAGCACCGTCGCCGGCAGGCCGGGAGTGCACGGCGTCGCGCTCGGCCCGCTACCCGCCAGCTTGAACCTGCCGAACGGGATCGCCATCATGCCCGACGGCGGACTCGTCATCTCCGACGTGGGAGAAAACGCGTTGTTGCGCTTGCGTTGACGAGCATTGGCTTCGGGCATCCAACCGGTCGTTCATTGGCTCGCTGGCGCGCTCGGTGGTGGCTCCGCGTGCTCGACTGCCGCTCGCGAAAACGCGATTGGATAGACGACCTTGACGATCCCCTCTTCAGGCACTGGAAAAACCAACGCTCGAAATGAGCTTACGACACAAGCGGCCACTTCCGCATCGGGGAATGTCGTATCTTCGAGGCCAGCATCGCTCACGTGGCCAGTGTGATCGATCGTGAAGCGTGCGCGAACGACGCCCGCAAGCGTTGGCGCTCTAGTCAAGCCCGCTTCATAGCAGCTCCTGAACGCTCCAAAGTTCGCGCGCACGACCGCTTGAATCGCCGACGGCCGAAGCCGACCCGACACTCGCGTTGCGCCTGGCACCGGGTGCACTTCGCTCACGCCACTGGCGGGCGCTGAATTGGCAGAGTCCGGAACCCGCGACGTCGACTCATCCTGGACCGACGACCTAACCGCCGGCTGGATCACAGCAGGCGATGGCCATGGGGTGGAGATTGCGTCGGAGTGCCAGGAGCCGTAGCTGGGCCTTGATGCGCACAGCCAGCGCCGTTCGAGATGTGCCTCACGGCAGACGCAGGCCCCTAGCCCGTCGTTCCACGACGCCGTTTGGGCATCGCAGATGTTGGTGAACTCGCCTCCGCCGCTCGAAGCACCGCCAACGCGCTGAGCTTTCCGACTACACGCTGGAGCTCCGCGACGACACCAAGTGCATGCACGACGATCCCTTGGATGACATGCGAGCGTCGCTCCAACTCCTCCGCGCTCGCTTCGCGAAGATTGTCCAACGCAAGGTCGAACGTCTGGGCAGCGATGCTCTCGAGGAGCGCGGCTTGCTCGGCCGTCCTTGCTGAGCAGCGGCCAATCTCGCCGCGCAGGACGGAGGAAACCTCGTCAACGGATGTGAGGGCTTTACTGCTACGCGCAGCTCTCAATCCCATGGACCTTGAGCGGACCTGCCTTTCTTGTTGGCTCATCTTGAACACCCCATTCCGAAGGTTGTCTCAAATTTTGCTAGGTTTCACGGCGGATCTGACTTCCTCTCTCCAAGCATCCGGCTCGTGGTTGAGGTGGACGGAGCCTATCACGCACGCAGAGCGCGCGCTGACGCGCGGCGGGAGAAAGAGCTTGCGCGCGCTGGGTATCGCGTCTTGCGCTTGGAGGCAGAGCTCGTCTTGCGGGAGTTACCGAGAGCGGTGGAGATGATTCGGGCGGTGATTGGTGGGCGGTAGATTCGTCTCAGATTGGGCTCACCAAGGATCCACATTTTTGTTCGTGGAACGCCTTGCTTTTGTTGCTCGTACTCGCGATCATTTCGGCATGGTCAACGGACGGGTGCTCTCAACGGGACTGCTCGCAGGTTTCGCTCTCGGCGGGTTTGTGACGGTCGCTTGCGGAGGTGGTGATAGTGGCAGTCAGAATGCCGCGAGCGGTGCCGATGTCGGCGGACAACCCATGGGCAACAGCGCTGGGATGGGGGGCATTGATGCGGCGGGTATGGGCGGGTCCTCGGCGGGCGCGGGTGCTTCTGGAGGCAACGCCGGGACGGCCGCGAGTGGATACGCAGGCGTTGCGAGTGGTGGCTACTCTGGAGTTGGCGGGAGTGCAGGAGTTACAGGCGGTGGGTACGCGGGGATTTCGATTGGTGGCGGGATTGCCGTTGGGGGCGGTGTGGCTGTTCCGGCGGGTGGCGCGGCTACCAATTGCGCAACGTTGTGCACTTTTGAGGTGTTGGCAGCCTGCACAAAATCTCCGGAACTTGCGGACTGCAAAACATCTTGTCTAGCCCAGTGCAATGGGGCAGTGGTGAGCGGAACGATAGACTGCGCGCTCGACGTTGCACTTGAGTGCGATGCTGATGGAAACGTAACGTTTCCCATGAAGTCGACCGGATGCAATATGTTCCTGGGACAGTTCGAGATGTGCCTCACAGTAGACGGAGGTCCTTAGCGTGCACTTTGCGCGACGCGCCTTTTGGGGCATCACAGATGTCGAGCTCGACTCCGCTGAGCTGAGCACGGTCAGCGCGCTGAGCCTCCCCCCTACCGCTCGAGCTCCGCGACGACGCCGTGCGCATGCAGGACGAGCCCTTGGATGAAGTGCGAGCGTCGTTCCACCTCGGCGCGGTGCCTGTACGTCGCACTCGTACATCTTGACGGCAAGGCCTCAGTGCCATCGGCGCAGCTATTTCGGCGCAGGCGCGACCGGCGCTATTTGTTGTCCGTTGGGTCGTGCCAAAAACTAACTAGCGGCTCGCTGGGACTTACGGCTCGCACAACCATGATGAAGCTGTATGCATCCTTCTGGTTGCCGGCAGGACCAAATGATCCGGCAACTCGGACGAACCGAAAACCATCCTTCGTAAGGACGCGCACGCCTGTCACGTCTGTCTTGGACTTCGGATCTTCATAGCCGACGATATCGCCTATGAAGATCCGATCGGTTCGCTCACCATCGACAACGTAGAAGGCCTCAGATGTAAAGACTATCAAGCAGTGCTGCCATGGCGCGGGATTTCGATACCAGCCAATGACCGATTCGTTTGGGGCCAGTGACAACTCCACTGGCACATGGGCATCGTCTTCGATTCTAGTAAAGGCACCCGGGCTCGTGAGTTTCATGTGACGTCTCACTACCGGGTACACAAGAGTTGCCATCACGGTGCCTCGAGTATGAAGGTAAACACTTCCTGGCCAGCGACGCTAGAATAACCGCCCCCGTACAACGCAGCCTGGCTCGCGGCAAATTTTTCCAACGCTGGATTCCCGAAGCTGGCGGATATTTGAAGAGTCCGCACGCCTTCCGCGCGCGCGGTGTTCAGAATATTCGCTAACGCTCCGCGGAGCTCACCAGTAAGCGCCCCCCTTGTCGCGGTAATATTCGCGACGTTGACGAGACGCGTACTGCCCGCGTTCACGACCGTGCCAGTTAGCTTCGTAATGCCGTTTCCCGACAATCCCAAGTCCCCTGCGATGATAGCCCTTTCACTAAGGAGGGAGTCCACCGCTGCCGCATCGAGAAGAACACTCTCTCCAGGCGGAGGAACAACTGCGTACCGAACATTAGCGTTCACCGTGCCGATGACTTTCGGCGAGTCGGGAGGCGGGCTATCTGTACCCGGTGCACCTTCGCCACCTCCTTGAGCTTGCGCTAGCTGCACTAGCGGCGTGGGGAGATAGTACGACTTGTCCTGCAAGCGCACGTTATCAAGCGACGCCGGTTCCTGGTTTAGGAAGTCGATGGCATCGCGTGTCGGTCCGAGATCGGGACCTGTGCCACCTGTTCCGTTGGTGGAAAGATTGGGCTCTCGATTGCCGTCGCTCGTCTGAGGGATCCCCTGATTTCGGAGCAATTTTTTCGTAGAATGGTGAATCAGTCGGCGCGAGACGCGTCCTACGGGCATGAGCAACGAAAACATCTCGATTCCTCAGTCTGAAGAGACCCGGCCGGCGCGTCGTTCGCCGCGGCCGAAGATTGCGCCGAAGCAGATCTTGAGCTTCGTGGAG
>DASXKQ010000011.1:0-8731 GCA_036496745.1 Polyangiaceae bacterium | reverse complement strand
CCGCGCGCTCTCCAACGCCGGCCTCTGGTGGCTCGGGCGCTTGCAGACCGACGCCGACCGCACGCGCGTCCTCGACGGCCTCGCCGCCGCCAGCGGCAACAATGCGGGCGCGGCCACCGACGAGGAGCTCAAACACACGCTGCAGCGCCTCGCCCCGCGCTGGTTCGTGGTGCGCAACTCCCACGTGAGCTCACCCCCGATCTTGATGCAGCCGCGCTACGCGATGTCGCTCTTGAGAGGCCCGATGACGCGCCTCGAGATTCGGATGGCGCGCGGTGAGAAGGAGCGCGTCGCCTTGCCTCCTATGGGGGAGCATCTAACGAGCGCTGCAAAGCTCGGGCCTTGTCGCCCACGCGCACCTTGAGCCGCAGAAATGGGCGCGGGCGCGCGCCAAGATGCGAGGTCGGCCAGCTTTGTCCGGTCTGATTTACGCGCCGCCGCCTGTGGAGGATACTAGGCGGGTTGGCTTTCGGTAACGTGAAATTTCAGTTTCGCGCGCAGTACGATGTGGTCATCGTCCATGCGGACTGTCAGCTGGAGACAGAGCGCGACATTTCGGACTGGGCGGCCGAGTACGAGAAGTATTTTCGTACTCACTTCAAGCGGCCGATGGACGTGATCCTGGAGCTCAGCAAGTTTCGCGTCAATCCGCGGGTCGCCTCGCAGTTCGGTGAAGCGCGCAGCAAGTTGCTGAACACGGTCAACCGGCTCAGCTATCGCGTCAAGATGGGGGCGACCACGAAGGCCATGATGTACACGAGCAACGTGATTCACGGCGCGGTGGCCAATGACTTTCCGAGCATCGAGGCGGCGCTCGAGCAGCTGCTCAAAGATCGCAAGCTACCTCGCTGAGCGCTGTCAGACGCTGAGCGCTGTCAGACGCTGAGCACCAGGCCTTCGCTGGCGACTACGACCTTGAGACCCTTGGCGTTTTCGTCCGCCCAACCTTGAGCGCGCGCGCCGATCACGTCGAGCGCGTCGTCGGTGCGATCCGGGTCGTGGTGGTAGAGCGAGAGCTGCTTTACCTCGGCGAGCTTGCCGAGGTTCAGGACGTCGTCCACGACCGAATGTCCCCAGCCGTGTTTGTTCGGCATGTCGGCTGCGAGGTACTGCGAATCGTGGATCAGGATGTCGACGCCGGCGGAGAAGCGCGCAAGCTCTTCGATCGAGACGACTGCGTTGGACGACTTCAGCTCGTTGTCCGTGAGGTAGGCGAGCGAGACACCGCCGTCGTCGTCGATCCGAAAACCCTGCGCGCCGCCGGGGTGATTGAGCATGATGCGGCTGACGGTGGCCGAGCCGATGCGCCAGGTGGCGGTGTCGGCTTTCATGACCTCCATCCGCGCGGGGATGTCGTTGACGCTGACCGGGAAGTGAATGTCGTTGAAGATGTTGCGCTGAAAAAGCTCCTGCGCGTCGTTGGCCAGCGGGCACACGTAGATGTGGTTCTCTTTGTTCCAGAGCGGCCCGAAGAACGGCAAGCCCATCACGTGATCCCAATGCGTGTGGGACAACAGCAAATGCACGGGCGAAGGGCGTCCCTCCTTGAGCAATGCGTTGCCCATCGTGCGCAGCCCCGTGCCGGCGTCGAGCGCGAGCACGGTGCCGTCCGCCAAGCGCACGTCCACGCACGACGTGTTACCGCCGTAGCGGGCGGTTTGCGGCCCCGGCGCTGGCACCGAGCCTCGAACCCCGTGAAATGTGACGCGCATCGCCGGCGCGACTCTATCAGCAAACCGCACTGGAAAAATAGGGGATATCGGCCCGAGTAGCGCCTGGCGCGGGAAATGCGGGGCAGGGACGCGCATCTGGGACGGCGGAAGCCTGCCTCAACCTGGGATTCGACGTCCGCGCCGCCGGGCGTAGACTGAGCGAGCGGCCAATGAACTCCATGCTCGCACCCGGCCTACTGCTCGCGGCCCCCCGGCTCGGGGACCCGAATTTCGATCGCTCGGTCGTGCTCTTGGCCGCGCACGGCGACGAGGGCGGGTTCGGTTGGGTGCTCAACGGTCGCACCTCGATGTCGCTCGACGAGCTCGTGCGCCGCGCGGGACTCGAACCGTCGCAGAAGCTGCCGGGCAGCGCGCGCGTGGGCGGACCGGTCGCGAGCGATCAGGTCTGGCTGCTCTATCGCAGCGAGGAGCGCTTGGCGGGCGTCGAAGATCAATTCGAGGTCGCGCCCGGCATCACCGCCAGCGCGTCGCGCAAGGCGCTCGAGCAGATTGCAGAAAATGGCGCGCCCGAGAGCTTGATAACCCTAGTGGGTTATGCCGGCTGGGCGCCCAAGCAGCTCGCCAATGAAATCCGCTTCGGCAGTTGGCTGCCGAGCGACGTCACGGCCGCCACCGTCTTCGACGTCGCGAGCTCCGAGCTGTGGAGCTTCGCTTATGGTCGGCTCGGCGTGACGCCGATGTCGTTCACGACGCGCACGGTCGGCTCGGCGTAACCAGCGGCACGAAGATACACGGTATCGACTCGCGCCACTCGAGCGAGCCCGCGGGCCGCTTGAACCCGGTGCGTAGCTTTTGCGCGTGCTCGTCGCCGACCGGGATCGTGATGCGACCGTTCGGCGCGAGCTCGCCGAGCAACGACTCGGGCACGCGCTCGGCGCCCGCCGAGACCAGGATCGCGTCGAACGGCGCGCGCTCAGGGAGACCCGCGCTGCCGTCTCCGACGTGGAGCCTGACGTTGGCGATCCCAGCGCGCTTCAGCGTGAGCCGGGCTCGCTCGGCGAGCGCCGGTCGCAGCTCGATCGCGTCGACCTCGCGCACCAGCTGGGCGAGCAGCGCGGCGGCGTAGCCTGAGCCCGCGCCGACCTCGAGCGCGCGTTGCTCGGGGCCGCATTGCAGCTCCTCCAGCATCAGCGCGATCATGCTCGGCTGGCTGATCGTCTGATCCTCGGCGAGCGGCAACGCGCGGTCCTCGTAAGCCGCGTCGTGCAACGCCTCGGGCACGAACAAGTGGCGCGGCACGGTGCGGAATGCATTGAGAATCCGCGCGTCATGGATATGCGTCGTGGCGACGATGCGTTCCACGAGCCGCTCGCGTTCGTTGCCTTCCGTCATCACGGTTCCGAGTTCCATGCAGCCAAGCTGAGCACCTACACCTGACGGCGCAAGGCGGGAACTCGAGGCTATTTGGCACGCTTGAACGAGGCCGTGGGCAGTCTGAAGGCTCAGGGCAAATTCGGGCAGGGCGCGTTGTCAGGCATTTTCACCGCCACGATTCTCGGCACCAGGCCGGCTGGAGGAGTCCACGGCGCAGCGCCTGCCTTGCCGCGTTGACGCAGCACCGGCGCGGTTTCCTGACCGTGCAGCTCATAGGCGCCGAACGTTGGATTCGTCGGGTCATTGACGCTGTGGATCAAAGTGCCGGTATACGGCTCAAAAATGAGCTGCCCGACCGTGCCGTTCTTCGAGTCGGGCAGGATGCTCGACGTGGTACCGCCCGGGACCAGCGCGACCGCGTACAGGCGTTTGGTGTTGGCTAGCTCACCGGTCATAGCCACATTGCGACACGGATCGATTTGCGCGCCCGCAATCGCGAGGGACGACGTGACACTGGCGACCATGCCCATTGGGAAGGGCAGGGCTGGATCGGCCGTTCGTGCTCCTGTTCCCGCGTTATAGAGGTACACCTCGCCGGTCGGCGCCGTGTTTGTGCTCGAGAGCGGGGGAGCGACGATCGCGGCGAGCGTGCCGTTGCTGCCAGGCTGGACGGCGAGAGCGGGCTGTGAGCCGTTTTGGTCCTCGACCCCGACAACCACCGGTATTGGGGCCGTCAACGTGCCCTGGTCGGTAGCCAGGATCTGCAGAGACGAATAGCCGAAAGAACACGAGTCTTGCGGGACGGCGCCGCCGTCTTCCGGTGAGCAATTGCCGAGGACGCCCGAGTTGGCGTGGAGCATGAACACGCGACCGCCGGCTAGGTTGCCGCTAGCTGGGCGCCCAGCCATGCTGATCACCGATTGCGCATAGTCGATTGTCATCGTGCCGATCGCTATCGGGACTGCGCTCGTATCGAGCAGCGTCAGCTGGTCGTCCACGTTCGGCATGGCGCCCGCGCGCGTCGCGGAGCGGTAGAGGATGCGCCTATCGAGGGTTGCGACTGTAAACTGGTCGGTTGGCATGGGGATCGTCGTCACCGTTTGTTCGGTGTGAAACCCGAGCGTGTCCACGCTGCCGACCAGCAAATCACCGGACACGTTTTTGCCGGCGGGACCCGCGAACACGAACCACTTGTCGCGCGCCGCTTCGTAAACGACGGCGTGGATCGTGGCTTCGATGGGCGTCTGAGCCAGCTGAGATCCATTCTTCGGATCGAGAAGCACCAGGAAGGACTGAGACCCGACCGTCGTGGCGACGACGATCGCGCCCCCCTCGAGCGGCGCCCCCCCGCCTGGGCTCCCCGCGTCTCCACCCGTTCCGGCGTCCAGGCCGCCTGCTCCCGCGGTGCCGGTACCGGCGCTTCCGGTCCCAGCTTTGCCGCCGCCACTCGCGCCGGCGCTTCCGCCGTTCCCCGCGGTCGTCGAGCCACCGCTTGCTCCGGCGTTGCCGCCGCTGCCCGCGGTCGCCTGGCCGCCCGTGCCCGCGCTGCCCACGCCGCCGCCAGTGCCCCCGGCGCTGTTGAGGCTGCCCACGTCGTACAGCTGTGTGTGTGAGGAGCAAGCGACAATGAGAGCGAGAACGGCGAGATGGCGATGAGGGTGCACGAGTCTGTCCTTGGTTCGCTTGGTTCGTCTCCGCCGAACCGTCCGTTCATTTGTCAAAATGGATCGCCGCTGATTTTGCACGCACGCCGCACTCGATCGACGAGCGGTGATTCGGGGTGCTCGCGTAAGAAGCGCCGCGCTGTCTGCTGGGCGTTTGCGTTGGCGCCGTCACTACACGCAACCAGCGCGCGCAACGCGTCGCGTTCGGCGCAAAAGATGCCGCTCGGGAATTGCTGCGCATGCTCTTCCAACCAAACGGACGCCAAGTCCGATCGACCTCGCGCAAGCTCGGCTTTCGCTCGCTGGATCAGCCCTAGTTCTGCCGCAAAGTTCGAGCTCGACGCGGGCGACGTGCCGGGCTCCGCTTTGGTCGAGCTTGCCTCGGCCGCTTGCGTCGGGGTCGACGCGGCGCTCCGCACCAAGGGCTCGCTTGGATTTGAGTCCGAGCCTGCAGACGGCGGCGCCACAGGCAATGGGCGGACGCTAGCCGGCATGTTCGTCGGTGCCGCGGGAGCGACCCTGGCGACGGCGGGTTCCGGAATGCGATTCGGGCCCTTCACGATCACGGCGCCGAGCCCGGCACCCAGGCCAGCGCCCGCGGCGAGCGCAAGCAGGATCTTAGCGAGCGGAGTCAGACGCCCTGCGCTCAGCGCGGCAGATGCCACTGGCAGCGCGGGAGTTCCCAGGGCGACCGCGTTCGCCAAGCGTTCCCAACCGAGCTCTGCTCGGCCATGCGCCGGCGCCTCGGCACGCTCCGCGGCGATCAATCGCTCGAGCTCTTCGTCGGGCATCATGGGTTGTGGCTCCCGTCGCTGGCTCGCAAGCGCTGAACCAGGCGACGCAGATCGCTGCGCGCGCTGCGCAGACGCGAGTGGACGGTTCCGGGGCGGAGACCCAGGGTTTCGCTGATTTCGCTCGTGGTCATGCCTTCGAGCTCGGCAAGAATGAAGACCAACCGCTTGGGCTCGGCTATTTTCAGCAAGAGTCCACGCAGGTCCCGGCCAGCGTCGCTGCGCTCCTGAGGGATCGGACCGTCGCCGACGGTGGTGTACGCGTAGTTGGTGATGCGCTTCGCGTAGCGCGCGCGATCGCGCCGCATGCGCGCCGCGACACGTCGCGTGACGGCGAACAGCCAAGTCCGAACTGCGGCGCGTCCCTCGAACTCGGCGAACCGGCGAGCCGCCACCAAGAACACTTCATGGACCGCGTCGTCGACCCACTCATCGTCGCAGCCGAGCCGCCGCGCGTTTCGCCAGACGAAAGCGTATTGCTCCCGGTAGAGCCCTTGCAGCGCATGAACGTCCGGCGAGGGGAGCGATGCCGCCTCGACCTCAAACAGCTGCTGCGACTCGAGCACGCCGGTTAGTGTCCGCTCGCGGCGGCGCGCATTTGGTCATTTTGCCGTGAGCTCATGGCAGGCCAACGCTGTGGCCTCACGGACCGCGTACGCCTATTCCGAGTGAAAAGCGGACGCTGTAAGCCGCAGGCCGGAACACCAGCTGCTCCGTGCCGTCCACGACTAGGCCAAAGCCCGGGCGCTCCAAGCCGAGCCCGCCGCCCAGCCCGGCAAAGAGCACGAGCGGGCCGTAGATCGGTTGCTCCACCTTTAACTCGGCCAGCAAGCCCGACCAGCGCCCGTGTTGCCGGCGGCCGTTCTCAACATGATCGCCCTGTCCCGACATGTCGCCAAGTTCGCCGCCCACGCACGCGGAGAACTGCTCGGCGTTTCGCCAGGGCGCCCAGCACAAAAGGCTCGCTGCGCTGACCAGTTGGAGATCGACCTCGGCGCCCGGATGGTTGGGTAAGAATGCCGAGCTCGCAGCCCACTGATCCCCCTCGAGGAGCCAGGTGAGACGATCGACCCTGAGACCGATCCACATCCCCACGCCCTTGCCGACATCGGGGAATCGTCCACTCTCGACCAAGGCGGCGATCGACGCTCGGTAGCCGATCTTGGTTTTCTCCTCTTGCTTCGGCGTTGGACGCTTCGGCGCGGGGGCGCATGGTGGCTGCGCGTTTGGCGGCCCCGCCGGTGGTGGCGAGGCGGTTTGCGTCGAGCTCGGCATCGTCAGGGCTTCCGGCGCGAGATCTCCTGTTTGCGCGGGCTTCGGCTGTTGCCTCGCTCGCATCTCGACGCGTTCCGGGTCGATCGCCAGTGCGATGATCAGCGCCGCGGCTTCCGTCAGTCGTGCGCAATCGGCGTTGGCCAGTGTGCGCGTGCGGATTTCTTGCGCGGAAGCGACGGACAGCGTCGCTTCGTACGCCGATGGCCCGCGGACGACCATCGTTTGAATCCGCAATTGCTGCTCGCGCGCCTCGTCCAGCGATTGCCCTAATAGGTCTTCGATCTGAGCGACGAGCGCATGGCGATCCGGACATTCACTCGGGGCGTCCCACGAAACCTGAGTCGAGCGCCGCGCTGCCTCCTGTGCCGTAGCCGGTGACAGCAGGAGCGAGCTGACGAGCAGAATGCGGAGACGCAGCCGGGCGATGGGCGCCCGCCCGCCACCCCACCTCGCAATGCTTGCCCAGCGCACTCGCGTCACTGCTGCGAACCGTATCATCGTTTGTGTCGTCACCCTAGGCGTCGAGCCGAGCGCACACGCGCCCGGCGGCGGTGGTGGTCGCTGCTCGCTGGTTCGCGCTGGCGAGACCGGCTATGCATGGGGCGTGCGCAAGCTACTGCCGCTCGTCCTCTTCGGCCTCGCTTCGGGCGTGCTCGGTCGCGCGCTACCGGTGGCGCGCGCGAAGGGCAAGGGCGACTTGCGTTGTCCGAGTGAGATGGTGCGCGTGCATGGCTTTTGCGTCGATCGTTGGGAAATCAGCACGGTGGACTCGCGCACGGGCGCGGCATTTTCACCGTTTTATCCGCCCAATTCGAAGCTCGCCAGCAGCGTGCGCGACAGCTGGCTCGTGCAGCGCTCGCTGTTCGGCGACGCCGCGGCGCGCGCATTTCCGCTGCCCGAGCTGCCAGCCGCCGAGCGTGGGCCGAGTTTCGAGCCGCGCGCGGAGTCACGCGCGGCCGTGGTTCCGCAGGCGTACCTTTCGTACCATCTGGCCAAGCTCGCCTGCGAGAATGCGGGCAAGCGGCTCTGCACGCGCGATGAATGGGTGACGGCGTGCCGCGGTGCAAAGGACCGCGATTTCCCATACGGTGACGCGTTTCGCGCCGGTCGTTGCAACGTGCACCGCGCGATCCATCCGGGCTACGTATTGCACGCCGCGTCTTCCATCGGCTTGCTCGATCCCCGGCTCAATCTGGTGCTGGAAGGCGACGACCCGCTGTTGCGACTCACGGGCGAGACAGCAACCTGCGAGAGCAAGTGGGGCGACGACGGCATTTTCGACATGGTCGGCAACCTCGACGAGTGGGTGGACGAAGAAATGTTCCTGGGCGGCTTCTACGCGCGCCCAACCACCAAGGGCTGCGACGCGAAAATTTCCTCCCACGGTTCGAGCTACTTCGACTACTCGACCGGCGCGCGCTGCTGTCGTGATTTGTGATTGCGGGCGGCGCCTTCACGCGCGCCGTTCGCGCGCGAGCCGCTGGTACACGCTCGGCTCCCAGATCTCCATGAAAATGCTGGGAGAAGCGAGCGGCGTGAAGCCGAACTGCGCGTACAGCCCGTGGGCGTCGCGCGTGCCGAGCAGCCAGCGCCGCAGATCTTGCAGCTCCGGATGCCGCTGCACGGCGATCATCAGCGCTTTCGAGATGCCGCGACCCCGGCTGCTGCGTTAGCCACGCCCGAAGCTCCCGAGGTGGCCCCCCTCGCCAAAACGCCCACCAAGGCCGAGCTGGACGATTTGGCCGAGCCGATCGAGATCGTCAGCGGGTGGTAGGATAGAACCGAAGGATGCCCGCCAACCTCAAACCGGTCTCCATCAGGAGGCGAATGCGAGCTCGAGACACGAGTCAAGAAGCGCACGAACTTCAGGTTCGCCTATACCGCGCGATGACGCCCGAGCAGCGCTCGGAGCTCGCGCTGCGCATGAGCGACGACGTTCGGCGCATGGCGGCGG
>DASXKQ010000010.1:0-5609 GCA_036496745.1 Polyangiaceae bacterium | reverse complement strand
GTAGTAGTCGTCGGGCAAGCCGAGCACGGCGAGCTTCACCGTGAGATCGGCGACGGCGCCGAGCGTTTCGGTGCGAAACAAGAAGCTGTCAGATAGGTAGCGTGAGGCCATCTCGACCTCCGCGTCGGTGGGAGCGCCGCTCACCATTTTCGCCAGGTTCTCGAGCAGCGCTTGTACGGCGAGCCCTGTCTTCGCCGTCTGCGTGCCGGCGGAGAGCACCATCGGCACGGGACCATGCGCCGGTTCTTCCAGACTCGAGCCCGTACTGTAGGCGAGCGAGCGCTTCTCGCGCACGTCGAGGAACAGGCGCCCGGCGACGCCGCCACCGAGCACCTGGTTGCTGGCGGCGAGCGCGGGCCAGCTCGGGTTGGCACGCTCGGGGCCGAGGCCGGCCACGTAGATTTGGCTCTGCGGGCTGCCGGGGCGATCGACGAGCCACAACATGGTTTCAGCCTCGCCGACGGGCGCGCTGAAGCGCGGCGCTTCGGGTCTCTCGCCCTTCCACCCAGCAAAGACGCGCTTGGCGGCGGCTTCGGCGGTCGCGTCGTCCACGTCGCCGGCCACGACAAGCACCGCATTTTGCGGAGTGACGTTGGCTTTTACCCAGCTCTTGCAGTCGCTAAGCTTGAGCTTTTCTAGCTCGGAGGGCTTGGCGTCGTAGTGCGAGTAGGGGTGAACCGCCGTCGGCAGATCGAAGAGCTCGCGGTAGAGAACCATCGAGGCGGCGTAGCCGGCGCTCGCCTTGGCGGCGCTCTTCACGCGCTCGAGTTCGCGCTGCTTCAGCTTGTCGAACTCGTTCGGCGCCAGGCGCGGGGCCTGTGCGACAGCGCCGAGCAAGTCGAGCGCGGCGTCGAAGTCGCCGGTCGTGACGCCGATCGTAATGCGGGTCGCGTCGCGATCGGTGAGCACCTCGAGGTCCGCGCCGAGCGATTCCGCGCGCTCGGCGAGCGCAGCCGCGTTCCACTTTCCGGCGCCGCCGGCCTTGAGCAACTCTCCGGCGACCGACGCGACGCCGGTCTCTGCGCCGTCACTGGACGAGCCGGACAGCAGCACCAAGCGCAGCTCGATGATCGGATAATTCTTGCGAGTCACGACGCGCAGCTCGAGCCCGTTGTCGAGCCGGTGGTGCTCGATGTGCGGGAAGGGCTTGTCGGGCGCAATGCCGGGCGCCGGCGGCGAGGCGAGGGGATCTTGCGCGACGGCAGGCGCTGGCGGGGGGATGGCCACCGCAGGCGCCGGCACGCTCGGCGGCGGCGCGCTCTCGGCGTGGCAGCCGCCCAGCACGACCAGCAGCGCTCCCGAACCGAGGAATGAACGGAGGAGTGACCGGAGGGACGACTGCACGGAATGAGAGCGCATCACGGCTTGCCTCCCTTCGCGCTCGGTACGACTTCTACGACTGAGCGTCGATCGGGCGTGAGATATTTGGCAGCGGCGTCGCGCACGGCTTCTGGCGTGATCGCGAGGTAGCGCGGCAGCTCGCGCGCTAGGAGACGCGCGTCGCCGAACAGAGTCTCGTATTCGCCGAGCTTGTTGGCGCGGCCCATGTTGGTCTGCAGCCCGAACACGAACGCGGAGCGCAAGCGACGCTTGGCCTTGTCGAGCTCGGTGCTCGAGGGCGGCGTGCTGCGCAAGGTCGCGAGCGCCTGATCGACGGAAGCTTCCACCTTGGGCAGCGTGCCCTTGTCGGTGAGCACGGCCATCACCGTGAATTGATCGGGGCCGCGGTGATCTTCGGTGTCGGCGGAGACTTGCTCGGCGACAGCCTGATCGTGAACCAGCGCCTTGTAAAGCCGAGAGCTCTCGCCGTCGGTGAGCAAAATACTCGCGAGCTCGAGCGCGTAGTGATCCGCCGTGCGCGAAGCGGGGATCATGTAGCCGTAGATGAACGCGGGCGTGCGCGCGTTGACGTCCTCGACGCTGACCTTGGCCGTGGGCGGCTTGTCGGGCATCGGCGGCATCACGAGCGGCGGCGTGTGGCGAGCCTCGGCCGGGCCGAAATACTTGCGCACCCAGGCCATGGCCTGATCGGGATCGAAGTCGCCCGCGATTGTGAGCACGGCGTTGTCGGCGGCGTAGTTCTGGTCGTGGAAGGCCTTGACCCAGTCGAAGGTTGCCGCGTCGAGGTCCTTGATCGAACCGATCGTTGGGTGCGCGTACGGCGCGAAGCCCTGAAACACGAGCTCGCCGAGGCGCAGCCGCCCAGGCATGTACGCCTGGTTGTCGATGCGCATGCGCAGCTCCTCCTTCACCACCTCCCGTTGATTGTCGAAGTTCTCGGGCGTCACGGAGAGCCAGCGCATGCGGTCGGCTTCGAGCCACAGGGCGAGTTCCAGCTCGGAAGATGGCAGTACTTCGAAATAGTTCGTGCGATCACTGGAAGTGGTGCCGTTCAGGCTGCCGCCGCGGTCGGAGATGAGCTTGAAGTGCTCACCCTTGGCCGCGTGCTTGCTGCCTTGAAACATCATGTGCTCGAACAAGTGCGCGAAACCCGTGCGCCCCTCGACCTCGCTGCTCGAGCCCACACCGTAGGTGACGCTCACGGCGACGGTCGGCGCTGCGTGCTCGACGTCCAGCACGATGCGCAGGCCGTTGTCGAGCGTGACGCGTTGAATCGACTGAGCGAGGCGCTCGAGCGACGCGACCGCCGGATCGACGGCGGGCCCTTTGCCTGCCGCGCTCGTGGTTTCCGCCGCTGCGGGCTTCGCTTTCGGCGCGGCCGCGGCGGCGTCGACCGCGGCGAATGTTAGACACGAACAGATCAACAATGAAGTCGTGCGCATGGCGAGCCACACTTAGCACCGCGCGCGACGGCTGACAGACCGAAATGATCGAGATGTTGGGGCCTTTCGCGGCACGAGCCGAGGGTCGGCCCGGGAGCTCGTTCGGTGGCGAAGGCGCGCGGCTCGCGCTCAGGCGGGCAATCGCCTATGGTGCTGCCGTCGTGTGGGCCGGAGGATGGCCCGATTTATTTGCCGGAGGGTATTCTGATGTCTACTCGCACTCTTCAATTCGTGTCCGGGCTGTTCGTGCTGGCACTGGCATTCGGTTGTAAACCCAAGCCCGGTGGCAAATGCCTCGGCAATGCGTCGCCCGTTTGCTTCGACCCGCAGCAAGCGCTGATTTGCAACAACGGGACGTACAAGTCGCTGTCGTGTCGCGGAGCCAAGGGCTGCACCACCTCCGCGACGCAGCTCGACTGCGACAACTCGCTCGCCACGTTGGGCGACGGTTGCAACACCGAGAACGACGTAGCCTGTCAGCTGGACAAGAAGGCCGCGCTCCAATGCAAGAGCGGCAAATTCGAACTCGCGGCGACCTGCAAAGGCGCGCACGGGTGTGCGTCGGAGGACAACGAGATCTCGTGCGACGACCACGTCGCCGATCTCGCAGACCCGTGTCACCAGAACAACAACTACGCTTGTACGTCCGACAAGAAAGCGCTGCTCCAGTGCGTCGACAACAAGTTCGCGGCGCTCGACAGCTGCAAGGGCAGCAACGGCTGCCGGATCTTCGAACTACCGGAAGAGAAGAAGACCGACTTTAGCTGCGACGAAACGCTTGCCGACGAAAACGACCCCTGTGACACGGACGGCAACCTGGCCTGCTCCGGCGACAAGAAGGAGCTTCTCAGCTGCAAGAGTAAGAAATACAGCGTGCTCAAGAAGTGCGGCACGTGCAGCTTCGACGACAAGGGTGAGCGCTTCGCGTGTGATGGCGCCGTTGCGGGCACCAACGCACCCAAGGCGAAATTGACGTCGACCGCTGCAGCGACGACCAAGGGCGGCGCCACGCCGGCCAAGCCGGCCACTGTCTCGGCCGCACCGAAGCCGGCGTCCACGGGCGCGAGCACGGTCGCGGCGGGCGTGGCGAATGCCGCCGCGGCGGTGTCGGCTGCGAAGTCGACGGCCAATGCAGCTCCCCCGGGCGCGCAAGGCAAACCCGTGGTGGCCGCGCCCGCGAAACCCGCGCTGCCCGTGGCCGCGAAACCGGCCGCGACGCCGCCGAAGAAACCCTGAGGCAACGCGAGGCCTAGCGCGCGAGCTTCGGCTCTCGCGCTGCAAAGCGGCGTCGTGATAGCCTTAGTTGGTTCGGACTGAGCCCCTCATGCGCCGCTTGCTTGTGCCATTGTCGATCCTTCCGGCGCTCTGCGTCGCCTCCTGTTCCTTTCTGCTCGACTTCGACAGCCTACAGAAGGGCGGTCCGCCGGACGCGAGCGTGAGCGGCAGCGGGGGCAGTTCAGGTGCGGCGGGCAGTGCAGGCGCGGCCGGCAGCGCGGGCAACGCAGGCGTCCCACTCAGCGGCTTCGCGCCGGCGCTTGCCAGCGCGCTGTGCGCGGACTTGAAGGCCTGCTACTCGTCGGGACTCGAGTTCATCATCCACGACGAGGACTGCGCGGACCTCTTCACCAAGACGCTGACCGACACGACCACCGCGGTCGTTCAATCCTCCGTCACAGCCGGGCATTTGAATTACGATCCGCTCAAGGCCGCGGCGTGCGTTGCTCAGCTGACGATGGCGTCCCAAGCGTCGCCTCCGACCTGCGACGACGTGGGCGCGATGATCGAAGGCTGCAAGAGCGCGGTGACCGGTGCTGGCAAGAGCGGCGACCAATGTGACAACTCCTACGAGTGTCAGATCGGCACGTACTGCAAGCTCGAGGGATGCCCCGGCGTCTGCGCGACCTACCCGCAGCTGAACGAGAACTGCTCGAGCAGTCTGCCGTGTGATCCGACCAAGGGCCTCTACTGCGAGCCGACCAATGCCGACGCGGGCGCCGGAAGCGCGGGCACGTGTCAGGCGTATATAGCGCTCGGCGGTGACTGCTCGCGGACGAACTCGCAATGCGTTCCAGGTGGGTTTTGCATTGGCCAGAAGTGCCAGCGGCTCGCGGACGTGTTCACGCTCAATGGCGGGCAGACCTGCTATGCGAACGGGTTTCTATGTAACAGCGGCCTGTCGTGCGAGTTCAGTGGAGTGCCGTTGTTCAGCGCGGCGAGCTGCGCCGCCGAAAAAGCGGTCTCGACGCCGTGCAAACTCGCGTTTCCGAGCGAGTGCCCGAAGGGCGACTATTGCACCGCCGACCTGCTCAACGCCAACGGGCAATGCGTAGGCACGCCGTCGGGAGATCAAGCTTGCGCGGCCGATACGGAGCAAAAGGTCGGCATCTCGGCAGCGTGCGCTGCGGGTCTCATCTGCGTGAACAACATCTGCAAACCGCGCAAGGCCATCGGGGAAGCGTGTGAGCTCAATGAGCAGTGTTACAGCAGTTTTTGCGCGCCCGGCGACGGCGGGATGATCTGCGCCATGCCGGGCTGCGCCCCGTAGCTGAGCAGGGCGTCAGTTGAAGCGACCCCAATCCTGCAAGTAGTAGCCGACCAGCGCCTGATTGTTCAGGCGATTCGGCTCGGTCGACACGCGCTGCATATCCGGCGGTAGCTCGAAAAGAGCGGCGAGCCGTGCGCCGCGCAAGGTGTCGGCGGCTACCGAGACGCGTTCGGGCGCTCGGAGCGGGCTCTCCGCGGCGAGCACGAAGCCCCACTCGCCGAAGCTCGGGATGTACACGTGATACGGCAAGGTGTGCAGACCGACGGCTTCCAGCGTCGTCG
>DASXKQ010000009.1:0-13014 GCA_036496745.1 Polyangiaceae bacterium | reverse complement strand
GATGCGTCGTTTGTCGATCGACCTCAGGTGATCGATCAGCGCGTAAGAAGTCTTGTTCAGACCGCTCTTGCCCGCGGACAGCATGGGATAGAGCGCGCCTTCCCCGGATGTACCGGTGACCGGCACCACGGCGATCAGCGGAAAGCGCTGGTCTGCGTTGACCGCCGGATCGCTCACCGCGATGCACGGCCGCAAGCCGCTTTGCTCGTGACCTACGGTAGGCGCGAGTTCCACCAGAACGACCGTGCCGCGATCGACGTTCACTTGGATCCCTCGAGCCAACCGCGACCTTCGACCCAACGCACCGCCTTGCCTGCCGTCAAGTTGACGAGTCCATCTTCCGCGGGAAGGCTTGCTCCCCACTCTGCTAGGCCCAGAGCAGATAGCTCGGCGGCCTCCGCGTGAGGGCGCTTCAGTGAGCGCTGGAGGTTTTCGTGGCGGCGACGCACGAGCTCATGCTCTACAGCCGTTGCGATGAATCGGCTTCTATTCCGCTCCAAGCGATCAATGTCCGCGATCAAATCGGAGCTGAGGGTGACCGTGACCCGTTCAGTTGTAGCCATCTGCGTACGCCTCAGAGTATGATCAATAGTATGATCAATAGTATGATCATATATCGCCACACGTCAAGGAGCACGGCGGATCACCAATGACGGCCATCATGGCAGCGAGGGCGGCTGGCTTCGTATTGTGGCGACCCGCGCGGACCGAGCCGGCGCCGAAAGTGCGCGTCGTGACGTTCGTCGCGGGCAACCCACCGAGCGAGGCCCTGCTCTTCGAAGCGCCGCTCCGGCAGAACGATGCCTTCCCCGATTTGTGGCAGTTGCCGCTCGCGGGTTTGCCGCTCGTGCCCGGCACCGTCTACCACTATTGGTTTTTGATCACCAATGATCGACCGGGTGAACCGCAGGTCGAGGTGCGCGTCACCGATCCGTTTGCCCGCGTCGTCGACTATCGGTTGGGCACCGCGGCCGGGGTGTTCAAGCTCGCAAATGGCTCCCTCGTGGATTGCGATCCAGACGGCGGCGTCGGCGTCGCGACCGAGGTCGCAGATCTGAGCCGGTTACCGGCCAACAATCAGCTGGTGATTTACGAGCTGCCCACGTCTTGGTCGCGTGGCACCGGCCAGGGCACGTTCGAGCGCGACGTGGGCACCTTCCGCGACGTGCTCGCGTTGCTCGACGTCGAAGAGCCGGGCGGTAACTTCAGCGATATCGAGGAGGTCTCGGCGCGGGCGCATTTGCTCGAGCTCGGCGTGAACGCGGTCGAGCTTTTGCCGCCGGCTGATTCGCCGTTCGATCGCGAGTGGGGTTACGGGACCGGCAACTATTGCGCGGGCGACTACGACCTCGGGTTTCCGGACGGCGACGCGTCGCCCACCACCGAGCAGGATCTGCGGCAGCTGGTAGCGCGCATGCACGCGCTCGGTATCCGCTTCTTTTGCGACATGGTGATGGCCTTCGGTTACACGAGCTACCGCGAGCTCAACTTCGAAGAATTTTACCTGGTGCCCAGCGACGAGCCGAACAATCCTGACGCTTGGCAGTCGAGTCGCAGCGGTGAAATGCGGGACGGCTACGGCGGCAGCTCTTGGCGTTACTTGATCGAGGTCGACGGCTACGAGCCCGTGTCCGGTGCGCGCGCGCAGTTCACGCCGTCCTGGAGCTTTCAGCAAGTGCAGCTCCTACGCTGGCTCGGCGAGCTCGGCGTCGACGGCTTGCGCCTCGACAGCGTCAACAACATCGGCAATTGGGATTTTTTGCGGACGTTCAGCAGCGCCGCGCGCGCGACGTATCGCGCCGTTTACGGCGGCGCGCCCGAAGCCGACGCGCGGTTTTTGGTCGTGGGTGAAGAGCTCTCCGAGCCGCTCGAGTTGGTCAACGACGGCCCGCTCGACGGTATGTGGAACGAGCGCTTCAAACAGCGCGTGCGCGCAGTGATTCGAGGCCGGAGCCTGGGTGACGAGAGTTTCCAGGACACGGTGCGCAAAATGGTGGATTGCCGCGAGCTCGGCTTTCGAGACGGCGCACAAGCGATCAACTACGTGACGTCGCACGACGTCGGCGGCTTCGAGAACGAGCGGCTCACGTTGTTTCTGCAAAACAATTTCATTTTCCAAAAAGAAGAACGTATCAAGCTCGCGTTCGCGTGTTTGTTGGTTTCGGTCGGCGTGCCCATGATCTTCGCGGGTGAGGAGTTCGCCGACGAGCACGACTTGCCTGACGACGATGCCGACAAGCAGAGCGATCCGTTGGACTTTGCGCGCGTGTCCGATCCATGGCGGCGGCGCGTGTTCGACTACGTCGCGGGCTTGGTGCGCTTTCGCATCGCCTGCCCGGCGCTCGCGACCAACGACACGACCTTCATCCACGCGGATTTCACGAACGGCCGCAGAATCTTGGCCTGGATTCGCGGCGTCGCTGGGCGTGAAGATCCGGTCGTCGTCGTGGTGAACTTCTCCGACGTGCGCCCCGAGGGCGATGAGTACCGCGTCCCAAACTGGCCGAGCACCCCCGCCGGTCGTCACTGGCGCGAAGTCAGCCAAGCTCGCGACGTGCCCGACGAATGGATCGCGCGCGAGCCGCTCTTTCCGTGGGAAGCGAAGATCTACGCGCTGTCGTGACGAGGGGTCCACTCTGCTTTTTTGGGGGGTGGACGCACGTTGCAACACGCCTCGCTTCTGTTGCAAAACTCGGCGATGAAGGTCGACGGAGTCGTTGCTCCGCTCGCGCGCAAGGTCGACTAAGATAGTCCCTATTGCCGAGTCCAACCGCGGTTGGCGCGCGGTTTCAGAACAGGACACGCTAGACGTGTCCTGCGCCGGAGGTCCTCATGTCCCAACACGAACACGACGAAGCGAGCGTGCAAACGCCAGGCGAGCAACCTCCACGCGCCGACCTGGCAAGCGGCGTTCCCGGCGCCGAGCCGCCGCTCGAGGCGCCCGCGCGGGTCGGCAAGCCCAAACAAACGGCGGCTGGTCCTCGTTCGATTTATGAAACGACTCACCATGGCATGCGCGAGATGGGCGCGGGACGCAGTTTGCGCACGCTGCTCGCGCTCAATCAAAAGGACGGCTTCGATTGTCCGAGTTGCGCCTGGCCCGATCCGGACGGCGAGCGCAAGACCGCCGAGTTTTGCGAGAACGGCGCGAAGGCCGTGGCGAGCGAAGCCACGCGCGAGCGCGTCACGCCGGAGTTTTTCGCGGCGCACGCGATCTCCGAGCTGCTCACGCAGAGCGACTATTGGCTCGAGCGACAGGGCCGCATCACGCAGCCGATGGTGCGCCGCGCGGGCTCCGATCACTACGAGCCGATTGCGTGGACCGACGCGTTCGGCTTGATCGCGAGTGAGCTCAATGCGCTCGGTTCGCCGAATCAAGCCGCCTTTTACACTTCGGGCCGGGCGAGCAACGAGGCGGCTTTCCTGTACGGCTTGTTCGCGCGCCAGTTCGGCACCAACAACCTGCCCGACTGCTCGAACATGTGTCACGAATCGAGCGGGCTCGGGCTGAGTGAAGCGGTGGGTATCGGCAAAGCGACCGTCAAAATCGAGGATTTCGCGGAGGCCGACGCCATCTTCGTGATCGGGCAAAACCCCGGCACGTGCCACCCGCGCATGCTGACCGAGTTGCAAAAAGCGGCGCGCAACGGCTGCAAGATCGTGAGCGTGAACCCGCTGCTCGAAACCGGGATGATCCGCTTCAAGAATCCGCAAGAGCCGTTCAGCATGCTCGGGCCCGGCACGCCGATCGCCTGCCTGTTCCTGCCCGTGCGCGTCAACGGTGACGTCGCGCTCTTGAAGGGCATCATGAAGGAGATGCTGGAAGAAGATCGACAGCGGGGTGGGAGCGTGCTCGCGCACGACTTCATCGCTCACCACACGGAGGGCTTCGACGCGCTCCGCGCCGATCTGGAAGCCGAGAGCTGGCAGACGATCGTGACCGAGAGCGGCGTGTCGCGTGAGCTGATCCGCGAAGCGGCCGAAATCGCGATCGCATCCGAGCGCATGATTTGCAGCTGGGCGATGGGCATCACTCAGCACGAAAATGGCGTCGCCAACGTGCAGAGCATCGCCAATTTTGCGCTGCTGCGCGGGCAGATCGGTCGCCGCGGCGCGGGGCTCTGCCCGGTGCGCGGGCATAGCAACGTGCAGGGGGATCGCACCGTCGGCATCTGGGAAAAGATGAGCGAGGCGTTTCTGACAGCACTCGGCGAGGAGTTCAATTTCTCCCCGCCCGTAGAACACGGCGTCGACGCGGTGGGCACGATCCGGGCGATGCACGCCGGCCAGGTCCGAGTGTTCATGGGCCTGGGCGGTAATTTCTTGAGCGCCACGCCGGATACACACTTCACGTCCGAGGCGTTGCAGCGTTGCTCGCTCACCGTGCAAGTGTCGACCAAGCTCAATCGCGGGCATTTGATCACGGGCAAGCAAGCGCTGATTCTGCCGTGCCTCGGCCGCACCGAGCGGGATCTGCAAAAGGGTGGCTTACAGTTCGTCACGGTGGAAAATACGACGGGCGTCGTGCACGCCTCACGCGGGGTGCTCGAGCCGGCCTCCGAGCAGCTGCTGAGTGAACCGGCGATCGTGGCGGGCGTCGCCCAGGCCACGCTCGGCGCGCGTTCCACGGTCGATTGGCAAACGATGATCGACGACTACGATCGCATCCGCGAGCACATCGAACACGTGGTGCCGGGCTTCACCCAGTACAACGTTCGCGTGCGCGATCCCGGCGGCTTTTACCTGCCGAACGGCCCACGCGAGGGTCGCTTCACGACGCCGTCGAAGCACGCCCATTTCACCGTCCACCCCATCCCCAAACATGATCTCGGCGACGACGAGCTGCTACTCACGACGATTCGCAGCCACGACCAATTCAACACCACCGTGTACGGTGAGGGCGATCGCTACCGCGGCATCTCGCATGGTCGCCGCGTCTTGTTCGTGAATCCGGACGACATCAAAGCGCGGGGTTTCGCGGAGGGCGGCTTCGTGGACATCGTAAGCCACTACGGGCAAGAGCGTCGCCGCGCCGCGCACTTTCAGCTGGTGCCGTACGCCATCCCGCGAGGCTGCGCCGCCGCGTACTTCCCCGAGACCAACGTGCTCGTGCCGGTGAACTCCGTGGCCAAGGGCAGCAATCAGCCCGCCTCGAAATCGATCGTGGTCACTCTGGAAGGATCGGTGGGCGCGACATGACCCAAGCGGACCACGCCTCGTTCGATACACGCGGGCCGCGCGTCGCGATCGCCCGGGTGCAAACCCTGCGCGCGGAGCCCGGTGTCCCGCTCGCCGTGCGCCCGGACGAGCTCAGCGTCGAAGAACCGCTCGAGATCCGGGTCGCTGGGGACGCGCTGGCGATCACGATGCGCACGCCGGGCCACGATCACGAGCTCGCCGCGGGTTTTTTGCTGGCCGAGGGACTCATCCGCTCACGCGCCGAGCTTGGAAGCATCGTGCACTGTGGCCGCTTCGCCGGCGAAGGTGCTCAGAACACGCTCGACGTACTCGCCGCGCCCGGCGTCACGCTCGACGTCGACGCGCTCGCCGGCACACGCCGCGGGACGTTGACTACAGCCGCTTGCGGAGTCTGCGGGCGCAAACAGATCGACGATCTCGTCGCGCGCCTCGCGCCGGTCCGCGCGTGCGCGCCGTTTCAAACCGCGTTCATCGCGAACCTCGCCCACGAACTCCGCGCGCGTCAACCGAGCTTCGAGCGCACCGGGGGCTTGCACGCGGCCGGCATCGCGCACCCGGACGCGGGCTTTCTCGTCGTGCGCGAAGACGTCGGTCGTCACAACGCCGTCGACAAAGTCGTCGGTCGACTCTTACTCGACGATCGGCTACCCGCCGCCGGCTGCGTGCTGGTCGTCAGCGGCCGCACCAGCTTCGAAATCGTGCAAAAGGGCCTGGCCGCCGGCGTCGCCGCGGTCGTCGGCATCTCGGCGCCGAGCTCCCTCGCCGTCTCGACCGCCGCGCGCTTTGGGCTCCTGCTGTGCGGCTTCGCGCGCGGCGCCGGTTTTAACGTGTACGCGGGAGCGGAGCGGCTGGCGTGAAGTCCGCGCTCGGGGCGGCGCGGTGTTCAAGCGCTCGCTCCGCGCTCGCGTAGCAGCCTTGCGATCTCCGTGCGGCCGCGCAGCATCGCGTTTTCGAGCCCGGTTCGGCCGTGGAAATCACGTTGCGCCAGGTCGGCTCCGGCTTCGGATAACGCGCGGGCCACGCGTTCGATCGGCGCGTAGGCGCACAGCACGGGTAAACACGCGGGCGTATCGTGCTCCAGCAATAGCTCGATGACGGTCGCATACGCTCCGTCCGGAGCCTCAAAACTGAATACGTGCGCCCACTCCAGCGCGCTGCCGCCGTTCATCACGTCGCGTAACGTGACGTCCGCGCCGTGCGCGAGCAGGAAACGCACTGACTCCCCGCGATCGAGAAAGGCCGCCCAATGCAGCGGTGAGCCGACCGTGGGCATCGCGTTCACGCTCGCCCCCTGCTCGCAGAGCCAGGTCATCATGGCGAGTTGCTCGCTGCGCGCGGCAAACGAGAAGGCGTCGTCGAGCAGGGTTTGCCGGCCCGCTGCCAAAGCAGGTACGAATTCGTGCTGCCAGAGGCCCCGCGCCGCCGGCGAGTCGGGCTCGCCCGCGTCCGCGAGCAACGCGCGCGCTCGCTCGAGTCGTCCGAGCCCCGCCGCGACGCGCAAGTTGTCCGGTTCGGGGCCGAACGAGGCCAAGCGCTCTGCAAGCGGCTCGCGGCCGTAGCCGAACTCGAGCGCGACGGCCAACGGCGTCGCGCCGCCGGCATCTTTCGCGTTGGGATCGGCGCCGCTCGCGAGCAAGAGCTCGCTGAGCTCGAGGCCGTTACCCCACGCCGCGTGGTGCAGCAGCGTTCGACCCGGCTTGGTCCAGTCCGGCGTGGAAGCTGTCGGCAGGCGCATGCGCGCGATCGCCGGGTCTTGGCGGAGCATAGCGCGCAGCGCGTCTCGGTTTTCGACGTACTTGGGTTCCGCGCGCTGACGCTGGTCCTCGAGATCCATGAAGCCCCAGGGGTTCACGGTCTGCGCGCTGCTCGCTAACCGCTCTTCGGGACTCTTGCGCAGCCACTCGACATGCGCTTTCAAGCGCGCCCAGCTCGCAAAGCCGTAGCTGCGTGCGAGTGCGCATTGCGCGTCCGCGAGCGTGAGCTTCGCGGACTCCGCGCGGTGCGGCAGATACTCGATAACCTCGCTGCGAGCTCGCTCACGCACCGCCGAGTCCGAGCTCTTGAACGCTCGCTGCAGCTCATAAGCTTGCAGTTTCAACTGCGTGAGGTCCGCGTCGTTGGGCAGCGGACGCATGGATGATTGGGATTTGGACACGGCGATCTCCTTTCGAAAACGCCCGTTGTCCGCAGTGACAGGCCGAAAGAAGACTCGCTAGCAACGTGACTCGTCTAGCTCGGGTGGGACTCGGTCCCTTTCCGCGGACTGGAGGCTTCCCGGAAGCCCGCGATTTGAATAGACGACGCGCGGATGAGGGTCAAGCCGCGCGCGCTCCTTCGACACGGAGGGCGCTAGCCTTCGAGTTTTCGCAGCTCGCGCGAGAAGTGCCGCGAGAGCTCCTCGAACGCGCGCTGCGCCGACGAGCGATTCTTGTCGAGCATGCGGGAGGCAGCGGCCAAATTGAGCTTGCCGCTCGAGGCGAAGAATGCGCCTGCATGGGCGCTCATTTTCAGCGCGGACAGCCAGCGCCGCTGGGGACGGCTCAGACGGCACTCGGCACGCTCGCCGGCGCGCGGCTTCAGCGGCTGCGCGAACTATACCTGCTACGGCGCCGGACAGCGCGTCACGCGGGAACTCTTGGCCGAGCACTCCTGGCGCGCTCAGCCGGAGCGAGCTCGCGAGGTGTTCGCCGCGTTCCGCGTGCTCAAGCACGTTCACGAACTGCGCTTGCTGCTCCACGAAGCCGGTCGACTCGAGCTATCGCCGACCCACGCCGCGCAGCGCGCGCAATTGCTGGCGGAGCTCGAGCCAACGCGCGGCTTCGAGCTGGAGAGCACGGTCTCGTTCGACGTCGAGCGAGCTCGCGCTGACGTCGTGGCGTTCATGCGCGCCCTGCGCGTCTCCGTGCTCTCGCCACCCCAAGAGCGGCGATCGCTGCGGCTCGTGAGGTGAAGGTCCGAGCGGCAGTAGGGCAAATGAGGTAACCAAGCCCCGGATCATGCTCGTGTTCTCCTCGATCGCGCGCCCGCGCTGGTTCGAAAATCGCAGCGTGTCGGCAAGCGTGCTACGAGGCTTCTCATAGGTCGCTTTTCTGGAGGGCTGGTCATGTCGGTTTCTCGAGCGCAGTCACAATGTGGTTGGTTGGTAGCGGCGCTCGCGTGCGTCGCGTGCAGTGGGACCGCGGTGCCCAATTTGATGCCCGATCCGAGCCCGGGGAGCGGGGGAGTGAGTGGCAGCGCCGGCGCGGGCGGCGACGGCCTGGTCGCGGGGCAGGGCGGCGCCGCAGGCAAGACGCCGATTGGAGGCGCGGGCATGGCGGGGCTCGGCGCGAGCGCGGGTGCTGCTGGAGTTGGCGGCACCGGCGTCGCGGGCGAGGGCGGCGTGAGCGGTAGCGGTGCCACGAGCGGGACTGGTGCGGCGAGCGGCAAGACCGGAGTGAGCGGTGGCGGTGGGGTGAGTGGGGGAGCGAGCGGCAACGGCGGAACGAGCGGAGGAGCGAGCGGCAGTGGAGGAGCGAGCGGCAGTGGAGGAGCGAGTGGCAGTGGAGGAGCGAGTGGCAGTGGAGGAGCGAGCGGCAGTGGAGGAGCGAGCGGCTCCGGGGGTGTAGGAGCGCTTGGCCCGCTGGGCGCGATCATCACGTCATCTTGTACGGCAGCGCAGACGTGCTGCATGAACGCGGGGTGGCCCGCGTCGCTGAGCAACTGTGAGTCGATGTACGGCATGAATCAACCGGCGGCGATGGCCGTGGCCAACGGTTTCGTGACCGTCGACCAAGTGGCTCTAGCGAAATGCGTCGCGGCCTATCAAGGGGCCGCCACGCAATGCAATCTGAACGCGGTCGTCAGCGCGTGTCAGAACGTTTTGCTCGGCACCAAAAACGAAGACGAGCCGTGCACCACCGGCTACGACTGCAACCGCGCGCAAGGGCCGACGACCTGCCTGGTCACCAATTCGGACATGCCGCCCGTGGGCATCTGCAAGAAGACTCCGCACGGCAAGCAAAATGACCCCTGCATATTCACGTGCCGCAGTGGCGACGATTGCTCGTCCACGACTTACGCCGGCCCGGGCGCGACAGTGACTCCCATCTGCTTCGAAGCGGAGGGCCTGTATTGCGATATCTCCATTGCGGACGCGGTCTGTAAACCGATCCTCGCGCTCAACAGCGATTGCAGCGCCGACGCGCAGTGCGGCTCCGAGAGCTATTGTATCGACGGCACGTGCCAGGCGCTGAGCGCGCTCGGAGCACCGTGCGGCATCGGTTGTCGGCATGAGCTCGACTGCGTCGCCGACACTTGCCAAGATCCGCTCTGGGCCAACGAGTACACGTGCTCCGCGGCGCCTCCGGGTCCGTGAGTGGCCCGTCGCGTTACGCTCGCTCAGGCACGTGTGGGTCGTCGCGCCAAGCCGGCATCTTCGACATGAACGCGATCGTTTCGCGCTCGGCGTCAGCGCGCGTGAGCCCGGGCTTTTGCCGCAGCTGCCAGCTCACCATTTTTTCGAAGCGCTCGTGAAAGGGCTGGAGCTCGCGGCTCGGTGTCAGGCAATACCGGCAGTAGCGTCCTGATTCGATCGGCATCGAACAACTTTCACAGGGTGCCGCGCGGCGGGGCTAGGCCTCGGCTTCGCGCGCGTCGGGTTCACGCGTCTGGGCGCTCATGTTTTTCTCCTTGGTTTTTTTGGGGGGAACTCTCGCTGCCGCGCATCCTCGAAAAAAAGCAATGCTTGCTGCAGCACCGGTAATGGCCCACCATACAATTCATGGGTTGGCGCGTGGTTGCGGTGGGGCTGTTCGGAGTCGGCTATCTCGCGAGCTGCGCCGGCCGTGCCTCGCTGAGCAGCGACGGCACGAGCACTGGCGGTTCGTCCGGAGCCGGCGGCAGTGCTGGTTTGGCTTTGAGTCTGGGGACGTCGGGCTCGCACAGCGCCGGCTCTGCTGGCGACGGTCCGGAGCTTGGAACAGGCGGACAATCGAGTTCACCTTTCGGTGGCAGCGGCGGCTTGGGCCTCGGCGGCTACCCGATCGACCAGGACAGCGGTGCTCCTGAAGCGGATGCCGGCGTGGATGACTGCTCGCTCGGCTGCCCGGGTACCTGTTGTGTGGCTTCGGCGACGCCGGGCAAGAGCGTGTGCGCGCCCGACGCCGCATATTGCACGGACGGATGCGGGCTCGAGGGCGCGGACTGCCACGACGGCCTCGATATTCCACCGTGTTGCCCGGGCTTCGTTTGTGGCCATGACGTGAAATGCCACTTGCCGTGCTCGCGATTCTGCAGTGACGCGCGTTGCAGCGCCTGCGCGAACGACGACACCACGCCCTGCCGAGCCACCTGCGCGGCGGATCATTGTTGCGTCTCGTTCTCCGCGGATCCGGGCATGGCCGCCTGTCAGCCCGACATGGCTTGCCTGTGAGCGAGGCGCGAACCGCACAGCCATATCGCGCGCTTTGTATGAGCTGATTTTCTCGCGTGCTCGGTGGGTCGGCTGAGGACGACCTGAGCTACGGTCAAGGCTCGATGGCACGCCCGACCGCGCAGCTCGCAATCGCCGTAGTGCTGATGCTGTGCGCGTGCCGCGCGCATCGCTCGCCCGAGCCCAAGGCAAGCGCGGCCGTGTCCTCGGCAGTAGCCACAACGGCCGCGAGCGCGTCAGCGGGGCACGAAGAACATCCGATCGACGGTAATGCGCAAAATTTTTTCAGTGAGGGAGAGCTCGCTCGACTTTCTCCGGAGGAGCGCCCGCGCTGGCTCGCTTACCTCGAGCATTCAGCGAAGCAGCGCGAGCTCGATCGAGCGCTCATCGCGAGCGAGCTGCGCGCGCTCGGCCGATCCGAGATGGTGACGGCGCCGTACCGCAAGGCGTTTCGGCTCGAACCCGAAATGACGGCGGATTGGCTGAAGAGCGAGGAGGGCCGGCGCTTCACCGACAATTTGCGCACGTTTCAGACACCGAGCGGCGGCTGGTCGAAGCGCACCGAGTTCAAGGACGCGCCGCGCGCGCCGGGCATGAGCTTTTACTCGGAGAACACGAGCTTTCACTACACGGCCACGATCGACAACGATTCGACGACCGAAGAACTCCGCTATCTGGCGCGAGCGGAGGGCGCGCTGCCGGATCCACGCAACGTTCAAGCGTTTCGTCGCGGTGTCGACTACTTGCTTGCCGCGCAGTACCCGAACGGCTGCTTCCCGCAGGTCTACCCGTTGCAAGGCGGCTACCACGACGCGGCCACCTACAACGACAACGCGACCGTCAACGCGCTGCGGTTGCTCGGCGACGTCGCAAGCGGCGCGCTCACGCTGGCGACCGTCGAGCAGAATCCGGCCGCCGCGAGCGCGGTGCAGCGCGGGCTCGACTGCATCGTGAAGAGCCAAGTCAGAAAAAATGGCGTCGCGACCGTGTGGGGTCAGCAACATCATCCGCTCACGCTCGAGCCGGTCGCGGCGCGGCGCTACGAGCTCGCGGCGCTGTGCGGCCGCGAGAGCGCTTGGGTAACGGAATACTTGATGGACCTCGCAGAGCCGAACCCGGACGTGGTCGCCGCGGTGCATGCGAGCATCGACTGGTATCGAGCGCACGCGCTGCACGGCCTGCGTTACGAGCACCAGGTGCTCAGCAAAGCCGACGGCGCGCCGCCCCTCTGGGCCAGGCTGTACGAGCTCGACACGGATCGCCCGATTTTCAGCAATCGCGACGGCATCAAGCGTTACGACTGGAACGAGCTCACCGATCGTCGCGCCGGTTACACGTGGTACAGCGAGGAGCCGGCCAAGGTGCTTCAGCGCTATCCGGCGTGGGCCAAGCTGCATCCGCGTCGAGCGCCGTAGTTGATGCGTTTGGCGCGGTTCGTGCTACGGTGCGCCGCGGCACGGGCTGATTGGCCAGTCGCGGCCCCCGGGTCGGTCCCTCACAAGCTCCGCCTCGCTGTTGAACTGTTGGATCTTCGAGAGCTTTTCTCGAGCTAGGTGACGGTGACTATCATGGGAACTCGCGTTTATGTCGGTAACCTCTCTTTCAACACCAGCGAGGACTCGCTGCGTGACGTGTGCAACCAAGACAACCGCAGCGTGTCGAGCGTCAGCGTCGTGACCGACCGCGATACCGGTCGGCCGCGGGGCTTCGCCTTCGTCGAGTTCGCGACGGAAAATGACGCCCAGTCGGCGATCGCCGCGCTGAACGGCATGCAGCTCGACGGCCGCGCGCTCACGGTCAACGAAGCGCGCGAGCGCACCGGTGGCGGCGGCGGCGGCCGTGGCCCGCGAGGCGGTGGAGGCGGACGGTACTAGTGCCGCCCAGCCGCGCGGCGACTGAGGACGACGTTCACTCCTACCTCCGTCAGATCGGGCGCCTGGGGCTCCTGACCCGCGAAGGTGAAATTGAAATCGCCAAGCGCATCGAGCTTGCCGAATGCGCCGTCTTGCGCGCGGTCGCTACCAGCGACGCGGCCGTGCAAGAGGTGCGTCTTTTGGCGGAGCGGTTGCGCAGCGGCAAGCTCCGCGTGCGGGATCTCGTGCGCGGCGCGGCCGACGAAGACGACGGCTGGGAGGAGCGCGAGCGCGAGCGCATCCTGAAGGTCGTGGAGAGTCTCGCGCGGCGAGCGTCGCGCAAAGGGGATGAACGGGTTTTCGAAGCGCTGCTGTCCTTGCGCCTGAATCAGCGCATTTTGGACGGAATCGTGGGCAAGCTCGGCGCCGAGCGCGAGCCGCCGAGCAAGGCGCGCACGGCCGGCAAGGGCAAGCGCGGTGTGGAGTCGTGGCGGGCCATCTCCGCGGCCAATCAGCTGGCTACCTCGGCGCGCGGTGAGCTCGTGCGCGCGA
>DASXKQ010000008.1:0-7924 GCA_036496745.1 Polyangiaceae bacterium | reverse complement strand
CGTCGATTTGACCGCCGATCGCGCGGGCTTCTTGCTCGCGCACGATCTGGAGACCGCCACGCAGGTCATCAAGGCCTCCGACGAGAGCTCGAGCGCCGTGCCGATCGACGAACGCTTCAAGGAGCTTGCCCTCTTCAGCGTCGGCCCCCAATACCTCGAACTCCGCCGCCGCCTGCTCATCGCCGTCGACTCCTAGTCGCGGCCCATCACGAGCAACAGGGAGGCCGCGCTTCGTGGTACCCGAAGGGCTGCGGGGAGCCCTGAATTTTTTGGGTTGAGCCCTGCGCGACACGATCGTCATTTGCGATGGCACGCCATCGACAATGTGCGCCGCGTCGCGCCACCCCCAAAACTCCCCGCCTCAATGCTCTGTCTTACTTGCCGCGTGCACCACCGGGGGAGACTTCGGGGGCGGCGGTGAATTGGAATTTGTCGATGGGGCCGCTGACGCGCCAGCCATAGGAACCGTCGGCGCGCTTGGCGCGCTTGCGGCTGGGATCGAGGTCGAATACGCCTGGGATCGGCGAGCCGGGCGCGCCGAAGATGCTGCGTGTGAGGTCGTCCTTGTTCGTGAACTTTTCGCTGAACTTGAAGGCCAGCGTGAGCCCGAGTTGGCTCGAATCGAACGGGTCACGCAGGCGAATCGCGCCGTCCGCAGCCAGGTCCAGATCTTTGCCCGCCGCGGCCAATTTCGTGATTTTAAGCGTGCCCGTGGCGGCATCCGCGGCGAGCTCCAGCGTCCCGACGTCGAGCTTCGGCAGCGCGATCGTGTCTTGGATCTTCGCCTTGCCGTCGCCAATGGCGAGACCGGAGAACGTGAGTTCGACCTTGCCTTCGGCCTTGCTCAGCTTTTGCTCGGGCAGCAGAAGATCGATGTTCCCGCTCAGATGCCCGCTGACCGGCAGGCCTATCGTGTCCCCGATCAGCGGGGCGTCCGCCAGGTTGAGATCTTCGATTTCGACTACGAGCTTGCGACCGTTGTCCGCGTCGGACGTGAAGCCAGAGAGCGACCCGCCAAAAGCATCCGCGCGAAAATCGACGTGCGTGGTGCCGAATAGATACCTAATCAGCGAGACACGCGCGTGGAGCTCGTCGATGCGCATGATCTTGGGTTTCGAGGGCTTGGCATCCGCGGCGCCTGGCGAGCTAGGTGTGGGCGGCGAGATCAACTCGACGTCCGTGGCTTGCACACCGCTCAACCAATACGACGTGACGTGGCCCAGCTTGAGCGTGAGCGGGTGAGGACCCGTCTGACGCGCGTTGAACTCGCTTTCGATGCGCGTGCGCAGTCGATCGTAAGGGAACGATAGATAGGCGAACAAGAGCAGCGCAAACAGGTAGAAGCCGGCGTAGCCGACCCCCAAAAGTATCCGCTTTTGCCGCGGATTCACGGGGTTTGCTCCGCAGGTTGGCCGTCCGCGCCCTTGTCGCTCTTGTCCGTCTTATCGGCCTTGTCGTCGTTTGCCTTGCGGTCGAAGGCGCTGACCACGATCTCCACGTCGTACGAATCAGGATCCGCGCCGCGCTTGTGTAGATCCAAACCGGTGATGCTGACGGGATGACCCGACTGTTCGATGCGCTCCATGAACTTGGCGAGTTTGTACATACCGATCTTGTGCAGCGCGAGCTTGGTCGACCGCTCGGTGTAGCGCTTGCCGTGTGGGACGGCCTGGCGATCCTGACTCTCCGGGATCTCCACGCCCTCCTCCTTGGCGAGCCCGGACAGAAATGCCGCGAGCGGCGGGCAGGGCTTCGCGTAGCGCTCGGCGAGCGAGGCCTTCTCGCCCTTGACGCGCTCGAGATCAGCGCGGCTGTCGTCGATGCTCTGCGCTGCGGCGCGCAGCGCGTCGTTCTCGCCGCGCTTGGCATGCACCATCACGGTGAGACTCACGGGCAAGCCCAGCACGACCATGCCGACCAGGCACATGCCGAAGATGGACAACAGTCGCTGCTCGCGCGGCTCGAGTCGCGCAAAACGATCGGCGAGGCTCACGGTGTCTCCTCCGCCGGCTTTTCTTCGGCTTTTGGCTTCTTTTTCGGCGCGCCGTCTTCGGGGCACTTGGCGTCGAATTCGAGCACGTACTTTTGGCGATCCCCGTTGACGACTTGCGTCACTTTCACGACCTTCGGGTCGGCCACGCAGTGGTTTTCCCCCACCTTACTGGCGATCGCCTGAGCGTCGGCGGTGGTGCCCACGATCCCGGTCAGCTTGACGTGACCGCGCTGCATCTCGAGCTCCTCCACGTCGTGCACGACGTTGGTCGGTACGTCGTTCGATATCTCGACCATCACGTCGAAGCCGTCCATGTGCGGCATGGGATCCTGCTCGTCCTTGCTCTTGGCCTTGGTCAAGAGCTCTTCGACTCGCTCCGGATCGCTGGTGCCCTCGCCGAGCGCGTTCTGACTCTGCGCTTGCAACGCTTGACCCAAGAGCTCGTGTTCGCGGCCGAGCCCCCGCAGCTCGGCCCACGACGAGAAGACGAAGCTTACCGCGAGCGCCGCCGCCAAGCCCGACAAGAGCGGCGCCTTCTCCTTCAGAATGCCGTAGCCGCGCTGATACGCGAGCGAGCCGCTCCTCAAGTTCAAATCGAGCGCCTTGCCCGTCAAACCCGTGGCGAGCGCAATCGCCTTGCCGAAGCGTGGCAGCGCCAAAGCAAGCTCTGGCGTCGCGAGTTCGACCTCGAGCGCCGGCAAACCGCGCACGGGGATACCGAGCTGGTGCGCGAGATAGGCGTCCGCGCCGGCGGCGTTGGCTCCGCCTCCGATCAGAATGACTTCGGCCACCGGCTGATCGCTCACGGCCAAGAACGCGAGCAGGGTCTGTCGCAGATCGCTGACCAGCGCGGGCGCGGTATCCGGCAAACCGGCCACGCCGCGCGACAGCGTGCGCACGAACGACGCCTCGCCATTCTGCAGCACCGTCACCTCCGTGCGCCGACTGCCGAGATCTACGATCGCGATCGGAGCCACACCCCGCAGCTCCGGCGTGAGTAGGGCCAAGTTGCTCATCGCCAGCGGCCCGCAGCCGATGCGATCCGGCTCGCGACCGAGCGCACGTTTGATGAGATCGATGCGCGCCTGCACGTGCGTGGTGCGCGCGGCCGCGGCCATCACGTCGATCGGGGCGCTCGGGCTCGTACCGCGTAGAACGCGAAAATCCCAGACCAGCTCGGCGATATCGATCGGCATTTGCGCTTCGAGCTCGAAGGGCAACACTTCCTGCAGTTGCTTGCGCGCGGTCGCCGGCAAACTGAGCCGGTGCACGAACGACGAATCCCCGTCGATTGCAGCGGCGACGCCGTCGCTGTGCGGCAGCAGGGCGCGCGCCGCCGACGCAACCGCGTCGTCCACGGACGGGGCGTCCGTGAGCGCCACTTCTTGCAGAGCTTCGACGCGCGTGCGCTTGTAGCCCGTGCTGAGCACGGCCACCCGAACCTGGCTCGTGCCGATGTCGATGCCGATGTAACGCGCCATGGATGCCCTTCGAAAGTTCCTCGCTCGAATCCTAGTTCAATCCACGCGGTAATAGACCACATTCCCGCCGGAGCCGGGCTTGAGCGCGGACAATATGCCATCGGGAGTCATGCCGGGCGGCAAAGTCATGCCGTTGCTCTGATTCGCGCTGCCAGCGGGAGGCGGCGTGCCGCTCGTGCCCCCGCTGCCGTTCGCTTGATTCATGAGGTTGTTGAGTTGCTGCTGCATCACCTGCTGTGGCGAGGGCGCGCCTCGAAAATCCACGACCGCGTGAATGTGCACGTTGGTTTCACGTTTGCCGGAGTGCACGTAGCCACGCGCATAGATGCTAAAAACCTTGCTCTCGACGCCGATCGACGCCTCGGTTTGCGCGGGAGAGATCAACGGAATCGGCTGAAGGCCGAGGGCCTGCATCACCATCTGCACGGGGCTCGACGCCGGCGCGGCGGCTCCGCCGGTAGGTGCGGCGGTTTGCTGCAGTGCAGCGGTGAAATCCTTCGGGCTACCGAACATCGGCAGCCCCGGCAGAAAGCCGCGCAGCATGGTGAGCGCCATCAAGAACTTCTGCGCCTCGTTCGGATCGGTACAGACGAGCGCCGTGTTCTTGGAGGCCTCGCACACCAGCGTGAGTAACACCATCGGCGGAGCCGTGTTCACGTTGATCTGACCCTGACCCCAGACGGTCACGTTGCGCTTGTCGGGCTTGTCCGGATCCGGGTCGATGAAGGTCGACCAAAAATCGTCGCTGATGCCGCGCACCATGTGCAGTTCTTCCAAGCTGTCGAAGGCGGCGTTCTTGCGCTGATACGGTTTTTTCAGCAGCTGATAAAACGAGTCTTCGGAGCCGGTTTGCTGCGCCGTCGACGACGTCGGATCGCACACGGCTTGGTCCTGATCGGGGTCCGCCCAATCCAAGATCGCGGCGCAAATGGCCTGCCTGTCCGAGAATTGGCCGTCGGCATCGCGCCCCTCGAACATCGGCGAGAACTGCGGCGGCCCGATCAGCGAGATGATCTCGTTCGCCTCGTGCAACTCGGAAATCAGGCTCGCGCGCGCAGCCAAGTTGAGATTGATCTTCGAGTCTTCGTCGACGATGGTGAGCTCCCAGCCGGCGCCCTCCAACCCCAAATTCTTGCCCTTCTTGGGGTCAACGCCTGCCAGCAACGAGAAGCCCGCGGCGGCGTCTTTGTCGTTGAAAGCACCCAAAATACGATCGGCGAACTGCCAGACCGGGATCTGCCTCGGTCCACCGAGCAGAGCAAAGACCAGAGCGAGCGAGCGGCGCACGGTGGGCTCGGATGCGATCAGCAGGCGCGCCAGATTCACCCCGCTGACCGCGGCATATTCCGCGACCATCGCGTCGCGTGCCGACATCGCCGCACCGAACTCCGCCGCGCTCTCGTCCTGCACCTCGGTGAGCATCACGGTCAGCACCGTTAGTGCGGCGAGCACCATGATCAGCGCGACTCCGCGCTGCTTGCCGCGGAGTGCGCGCTTGCGCGTGAGCCAATCCGGGAGCTTCACTGCATCACCGCGAAGGCCAGCGCGTTCTCGATCGGGATCGGGACGCGCGTGATCAGACGAATGGTGTCGCGGCCGCGACCGCTGCCGCCGCGGGCGCCGCCGTTCAACACCAGCAAGATCTTGACCTGCACCGGCAGACGCGCCGGTTGGCCGGTGATGGATTGAGTGGTGTCCCAAGTCTCGAGCCAGGACCCCGTCAACGGATCGAGATAGTGCAGATCGAACAGATCGATGTCGGTGGCGAGCGACTCGATGTGGCCGCCCTTCTTGGGATTGAGATCGAGCTTGGTGCTGACGCGACGCACGAGATCCGTCGCGCCCGAATCCACCGTGCTGGTCTGCCCGAAAAACGAGAGCTCACACTGATCGGACACGTGGGAGTTGCGCTCGATGCGGCGATTCGAGAACGAGTCGAAATCAATGCGATCCGCCGGCGTCCCGGTACTGCCGATGAAGGCCGTCTTTTGCGTCTGAAATGCCGGATTGATCGGTACGTGCATCGAAATGTACGCGCTCTGCAGTTCGCGCGTCATACGAGCCATCGCCAAGCGCCCCTCGCGATAGCGGTCCTGCAAGCGTTCGAGACCCTCGCGCGTGTGGCGCATGCCGGCGAACGCGCCGTAGATCAGAGCCGAGATGCCGGCCATGATGGCGATCGCGACCAGCAGCTCCACGAGCGTGAAGCCACGACTACGACGCACGCTTTCCGCGGCCATGCTCAATGGCCTCCAAACGGCGGCGGTAGCGGGCCGCCTCCCGGCGGTAGCCCGCCGCCTCCCGGCGGTAGCCCGCCTTCCATGGCGAACGGATCGAGTTGTCCTTGCTGCGGGTTCGTCACGTATTGGCTGGCCGAGAGCTCGCGCGGAGTCTTGCCTTCCTTGTATTGAACCGTGACCGTGAGCTTGCGAATGCTCGCCTCGAGCATCGGCTTCAAGTTCGGGTAGACCATGCTCATCATCATCGGCAAGAGGCCCGCAGGGCTCGGCGCGTTGCTGAGTGATTGAGCCAGGCCGCCTGGGGTCGTCGCGGTGCCGAGCGGGCTCGCGCCACCTTTGCCGAGCTGAGTGAAGCTGCCGAGCGCGCCGAAATCCAAACCGCCGCCGTCGCCCGCGGAGTTCACGCCGCCGTCCGCGCCGAGCGGCAACTCCGGCAGCTTCACGGCCTCGATCTTCCAGGTACAGTGGTAGCCCTCGTTGGTGTCGTCGTCGCCGCAGCACGGTCCTTCATCGTGCTGGTCGCCAATTGGATACCCCTGCTGCAAGAGCTTCACCTCGAGCTCGCTCATCTTGCAGCGCAAGAGATTGGTGGCGACGCCGATGCGCTCACCGCGCGAGGCGCTCGAGAACAGACCCACCTGCGAGCCCAAGATCACGGTCAGCCCGAGGCCCAAGATCGCGATCGCGACGAGCACCTCGAGCAGCGTGAAGCCGTGCGCGCGGAGCCGAAGCAATAGGGGCGCGGGCAGAGTCATTCGACGGTCTGCTCCCCGGAGTCTTCGTCGTCGCGCAACGGCTTCAAATCGACGCGGCCCGACAGAATTTTGGCGCGGCCCGTGAGCGCGCTCACAGCCACCGTCACGCCGCCCTCATCGCCCTGACGCTTGAGTTGGATCGAGGCGCGCTCGGTGGCCCCACCCGGGAAAAAATACAGATACGCGCGGCCGCTCGTGCGCGGATCCTCGTCGTGATCGGTCTGGACGCTGATGAACTCCACGCCTTTGCCGAGCTCGCGCGCTTGGCCAGCGCCCGTGGCGGTACCGAGACCCGCGATCGCGTGAAAATTCGGCTTGGGCGGGTGCGGACCCTCCAAAATGCGATCCGATTCCGCGCGCGCTTTTTTTTCGCGCTCGTCCGCCGGTTCGATGCCGTCCACGGCATCCTTGCTCTTGCCGCGCACGACCACGCTGGTGTTCGCTTGTTCGAGCGTGATCGACTCCTTGTCGAAGTCGAACGCCAGGCGGGTCGGGCGACCGCTGCTATTGGCGACGGTCAACCCCTGCCGCACGCTACTCACGATCAAGGTCTCCGCGGCGCGCATGCGGCTCGCTTCCAGCATGCCCGGCCCAAATAGAATGGTGCCCGAGAGCAGCGCGATCAGCACCACGACGATCAGAACCTCGATCAGCGTGAGCCCGCGCTGGGACGCCCTCGAAGTCTTTGGCAGGATCCGATCAGCCCTGGACAGAACGCACCGAAACCAACCTCCAGGTTCCGCACACGCTCTCAATCCAAGGGTCACGGCCATCTTCGACCACTCGATTACGGCGCGTTCTGCGCGCTCATCGGCTTGGGCACGATCACGTCGTCCTTGGTGCCCTTTTGCTTGTCGGGGCCACTGGACGTGACGGTCACGTCGTCGTCACTGCAGTTCAGCGTGTAAGGCTTGTTCCAGGGATCGTTGTTGTTTTGCCCTGGGTCGAGATCTTTCTCTTGAACGAGCTGACTGATCGTCGGACAGGTCGACTCGTTGTTGGCCGCTTGCCACTGCTGAATCGCGGTGCGGATCACGCGCGCGCCGATTTCGGCTTGCTTGATCTGCGACTCCCGGAACTTCGGCAGCGCGAAGACGGCCACGCCTCCAGCGACCATGGCCAGGATCGCCACCACGATCAGAACTTCGATCAGCGTGACGCCGCGTTGCCAGCGACCTCGCCGGGCGCGCCGCGCCGCGCGTTGTGACCAAACTAGAAGCTCTCGCATTTGTCGCATGATGTTCATTGATGTCCTCGTTCATTCGATCCGGTCGACGCCGCCAGGTTCACCGTCAGGACCGTCACTCGAGAGCTCGTAATCGGCTCCCGCGTGTGCGCCCGGACAGACGAAGCGTAGCGGGTGACCCCAAGCATCGCTGGGGATCTCCTTGAAATTACCGTAACTCATGGCTTTTTCGAGCGGGTTCGGACAGCCGCCGTCGCTGTCCGCGCGGT
>DASXKQ010000007.1:0-30414 GCA_036496745.1 Polyangiaceae bacterium | reverse complement strand
CGGCATCTTCGATACCGACCGCCAAGTGTTGCTCGATGCCCTCTCCTACGAAGGCAGCGTGAGCGGCGTGACGTTGGCGGGCGGCACCGGCACGTATGATTTCGTGGAGGGGACGGCCACGACCGCCGCCGACAATCCCACGGCAGGCCAGCCGAATGGCGCACTCGTTCGCTTGCCGGACGGCACGGACAGCCAAAACGCCAACGCCGACTGGAGCGTCACGAGCACGCTCACGCCGGGCTCGCCGAACATGTGACGTTGGTTTTTCGTTGGTGTAGTCGCGCCGTAAGCTAGCGAACGGTCTGAACGGCCGCGATGAGCCCGTCCTCGGTCAAGTTCGAGCCGCCCACCCAGTGCACGCGACCGTTTCGATCCGCAACGAAGGTCGTCGGCACCGCGTCCACCTTGAAGCGCCGGGTGAGCGACCCGTTCGTGTCCACGATGATCGGGAACCTCAGGCCGTCGCGCGCTTGCATCCGGAGCGCGTCCTCCTTCTCGGCATCGCGGAAGACACCGATCACGACCACGTCGTGCAGATCTCCGTACATGGCTTGCGCCGCGCGGAGCGTGCGGTCGCACGCCGCGCAATCCGGCGACACGAAGCTCATCACCAACGGACGCTCGTAAAAGCTGCCGGAATCGAAGGAGTTCCCACCGAGCGTCTTGGACTCGAAGTTCGGCACCACCGTGTCGAGCAGCGGGCTCGCTTGTGTGGCCGGCAGCGGAACGCTGCCGCACGCCACCAGCGCACCGAGCCACGCAAACCGAATGCCCTGCCACATGAGGCGCGCAACATATCAGCGGAAATGTCGCTCGAATAGCGCGTCGCGCGCGTCGCGCGGAACGCAACTCGCTGTGTACCGCATAGCTCGATTGTTCTTTTCCTCTCGCAATTCTGAGTTTGGTGCCTGAGCGCTGCAACGCGCTGCGACCAACCACATTGCGATGAACAATTCCGCACTCCAGGGCTCTAAAACCGTTCGCATACGTCGGGTCAAGTTCGCCTCACTCGCGCTGGCGATGATGCTCGCCGTCAGTACCGCACCGGCGCGAGCCGCGGGCACGTGGACAAAGGCGCCGGCCAGCGCGAGCAATGGCGGCCCAGCCTTTGGCCTGTGGCTGCTCACCGATGGCACGGTGCTCTCGCACGGCAACGCCTTGAATCACTGGGTCAAGCTAACGCCCGACGCCAACGGCAGCTACGCCAACGGCAAGTGGACGACGCTCGCCTCGAGCGCCTACGCACGCGGCGGCGCGCAAGAGCACGTGCTCAAGGACGGACGCTTTTTCGAAGCAGGCGGGGAGTACATTTACGTATTTCCGGCGGGTGGCTCGACCTCCGACTACAACACGGTCGAGATCTACGACCCGGTCGCCAATACCTGGACGCTGAAAACGCCGAGCCCGCTCGGTGACATCGGCGACACGGGGAGCGCCACGCTCTCGGACGGTCGCATTCTCGACAGCACGCGCGGCGCGTCGACCACGCAAATCTACGATCCTGCCACCGACACGTGGACGACGTCTGCCGCCAAGCCCGGCGGCAGTGGCAACGAGAACTCCTGGGCGTCGCTGCAAAACGGAGGCGTGCTCGCCGTCGGCGGCTCGTCGGCTGCAATCTACAACCCTGCCACCAACAAGTGGGTCGCCACGGGCAAATATCCCGCGGGCGTCAGCTTCGGCGACACCGCGGGCATCTCGCTGATGTTCGACGGCCGCGTGATTTCCTACGGTTTCGGGCAAACCGCGATTTACACCCCGGGCCCTACGGCGGCCGATCCGGGTACCTGGGCGCTCGGCCCGGCCATGTTGATGGGTAACGAGGCCGAGGACGAATACAGCGTCACGGAGACGAACGGCAAGGTGATGATCGCGACGTACCCCAAGGGCGGTTCGCCGAACGTGATTCAGGAGTTCGATCCGGTCAGCAACACCATGGCGGCCGTGACGCCGTCGAGCGATCAAGCCCCCTATCCGATTAGCTACCTCAATTTGCCGAATGGCCAGTTGATGGTGACGTGCGGCGGCAGCGACTGGCTCTACACGCCGGACAGCCAACCGCAAGACGCTTGGCGTCCGACCGTGAGCACGGTCACCGTGAACACGGACGGCAGCTACACGCTGACCGGCACGCAGTTGAGCGGCCTCATCAACGGCGGCGACGAAGGCGACGACATGACGATGGCCGAGAACTACCCCATCGTTTGGCTCAAAGACTCCGGAACCAAGGTCTACTTCTGCAAGTCCTTCAACTTCAGCACGATGATGCCCGCCGTCGGCGGCGCGCCGCAAACCACGCAATTTACGACGCCCGCGGGGCTCCCCGCCGGCACGTACGATCTGTACGTCTCCTCCGTCGGCGTTCAGTCGAAGGTTCCGCTCAAGTTTACCGTGGGCATGGGTGGCAGCAATGGCGGCGCCGGAGGCGCAGCAGGCAGCGGGGGCAGCGGGGGCACCGGCGGCTCGAGCGCGGGGAGCGCGGGCACCGCAGGCGCATCGGCGGGCACCGGTGGCGTGAGCACGGCCGGGACCGGTGGCGTGAGCACTTCTGGAGCGGGCGGCGTCGGCGCCGCCGGGACCGCCGGCACCGGGACCTCGGGCACCGGCACGGCAGGTAGTGACGCAACTGGTGGCGCAACGACCGGCGGCGCAGCAGGTAGCGGCGTCAGCAACGGCGGCGCAGGCGGCGTGGCAGGCACCATCGGTGGTGGCGGCATTGCCGGGTCGAGCTACGGTGGGTCTGCTGGCGTTCCAAACGGCGGCGCCGCCACCGCCGGCTCCACCAATGACACTCCCGACAACACCCGGCGTGCAGCCAGCGAGAACCAACCCGGCTGCGCGTGTCGTGCCACCGGCGCCGCGTCCGGAAACGCGCCGCCGATCGGCGCGCTCTTGCTCGGTCTCGTTGCGCTTTCCCGGCGCAAGCGCCGCTGACGGCGCCCGCGTGCGTTACGCCCTCTTCGCGTCGTTGACGCTCGCGTCACTCGCCGTCGGCTGCCATTCCGCGGCCACGAACCCACAACCTGCGCCTTCGAACGAACTCGGTCACGCGCTCCACTCGTCATCGCTCGCGCTCGACGCGACCGGCAAGGAGCTTTACGTCGTCAACCCGGAGTCCGATTCGATCTCCGTGCTCGACGTGCAAACACGCCAGCTCGAGCGCGAAATTCTGCTGGCGGCCGCGCCGCCCAGCGCAGACGCGAGCACGGGCCGCTACACGCCGAGCATCATGCCGCGCACCGTCGCGCTCTCGCCGGACGGGGCGACACTCTACGTCACGGCTGAACGGGCGAGCGCCGTGCTGGCCGTCGACGTCGCGTCGGGAACGATCCGCGGCAGCGTGCCCGTGGGCAGCGAGCCGGTCGGTTCTTTGCTCTCCGCGGACGGTCGCACGCTGTTCGTCGCGTGTTCGCAAGACGGCAAGGTGGTCCGGCTCGACACACAAAGCCTTGCGGCAGTCGATAGCGTGACCGTGCCGAGCGAGCCGTGGGCGCTCGCCGCCTCCGCGGACGGGCACGCGCTGTTCGTCTCGCAGTTTCTCGGCCCGGGCGTGGTCGCCGTCGATCCAACGACGATGACCGTCACGGGCTCTTGGGCGATCCCCGACACCGCGCCGCGTGGCGATCAGCAACTGGCACACGGACAGGTGCGTGGCCTGTACGATCTCGCGCAGCGCCCGGGCACGAGTGAGCTGTGGGTCGCCCACACGCTGCTCGGCACCGATACGCCGCAGCCCGCGCTCGACTTCAAATCGACTGCCTTTCCGGCGCTCTCGCTGCTCTACACGGACGGCACTTTCGAGCAAACGCTGTCGAACGACGCCTCGGCAGTGCCCGGCATCGACGGCTCGTTCGGCGACGTGGTCTCGGGCCCGCACGCGCTCGCGTTCACGAGTGACGGAGCCTTCGCGCTGATGGTCGACGCCAACAGTGAAGACGTGCTGGTGGTCGACACGCGCCAGCACAGCGAGAGCGCGCTCGTCCGTCCCCTACCCGGAAAAATGCCGGACGGCATCGTGATCGCGCCGGACCAGACTTTTGCTTACGTGGACGAGCGCATCTCGGGTGACGTCGCCGTATTGAAGCTCGAACGCACGGGTGACGCGCTACACGTCTCGGTCGACGGCGCGGCGATCACGCGCCAGGGGAGCGATCCGATGCCGGAAACACTGCGGCTCGGTCAGCAGCTGTTCAACTCGGCCAACAGCAGCGTGTTTCCGATCACGACCGATCATTGGGTGGCCTGCGCGACGTGCCACATGGAGGGTCGCAGCGACGCCGTGGTCTGGCTGTTTGCCCAAGGACCGCGCGATACGCCCTCGAACGCCGGCGGCATGCTCGAAACCGGCTTTTTATTTCGCACGGCCGACCGCAACAAAGTGCAGGACTACTGGCACACGATCAACGTCGAGCAAGGCGGGCACTTCGACCCGAGCGCGCAGAGCTCGCTGCTCGACGCGCTCACGGCGTACGTCAACCTCGCGCTGCCTTTGCCGATCCCGCCTACGACGGATCCGACGCTCGTCGCGCGGGGCGCAAGCGTGTTCACTGCGAGCGGCTGCGGAACCTGCCACGCCGGCCCGCGCTTCACCGACTCCGGCTCCGGCAATCCCACCTTGGATCTCACGGGCACCGTCGTGCTGCACGACGTCGGCACCTGCGTGACCAGCGGCGCGTTCCCCGACGTGGCGCACGAGGATCTCGCCGGTGATCCGCGCGACGCCTGCGCGTTCGATACGCCGTCCCTCAACGGCGTGGCCTCGAGCCCACCGTATTTTCACGACGACAGCGCCGCCACGCTGCGCGACGCCGTGCTCAGAATGCCCACCCCGCCAACGGCCGACGACGACATCGACGCGCTCGTCGAATACCTTCGCTCCCTGTGATGCCCATGCCCATTTCGCTCAGCTCAGTCGCGCCGCTCGTCGTTCTGGTCGCTGCCTGCGCGCTCGGGTGCTCCTCGGACGCGCCACCCGACTCACCTGCGAGCCAAGGTCCGGTTTTCGACTGCCGCTTCACCTTCTCCGGTAACACGGTGGATACGGGCGACCGCAATCAATGCGCCGAGCTCAATCTCACGAGTGCAGTCGACGCGGACGGCGGCATGCAAGCCGGTACCGACTCGGACGCGGGCGACGCCGCAGCTGCGAACCCAGACCAATTTCTGAGCCTGAATTTCGACTCCGCGACCGTGCTCTCGTTCCACGCGGCGATGACGCTCGGGCCTGAGCCGACGGCCGGCTCATTCTCTTCTGAAACGCTGACCGCCTGGAACATCACCATGAAGAACGCCGCCGGTTGCGACTTCAGCGCCGGCACCGAGGTCGTACCGACCGGCAGCTTCACGCTCGACCTCAGCTCACTGCCCACATCCGACGCCGGCGCGCCCAAAGGGAAGCTCGACGCTACGCTCTATCTCCACGCGCTGTCGATGATGGACTGCGGACCGGGCGACACGGAGCAAATCTCGATCACGTTCTGAGCCAGCTCGTTACACACTGCTCCGCGCCCGAGCACGAACAGGCCGAGTCCGACACACACGGGCAACCGAACGGAAGCGTGGTCGCGGAGCTCCTCGGTACGGCTAGCTGAACACGCGGCGCGTAACAATCTGCGCGGTCTATGAAAATCGTTTGCTCAGATTTTGCCGGGAAATCTCGTTTCCGGATCGTGACGTGTTGCGTCGTGAACGTCGCCGCGAAGCCCCACCGTGTTCACCTTGACCGGTCCGCTCGCGCTAGCTAGGTTCCCCGGACTTTCTGCCCTGCGCGGACGTCGCGCGGACGAGAAACGCCGTCGCCGCGCGCTGCGTGCGACCGGAAGAAACCCGCTAGGAGAGACTCATGGCAACCAAGATTGGCATCAACGGCTTCGGGCGTATTGGGCGGTGCGTGCTGCGAGCTTTGTACGAGCGCAAGATCACGGACGTCGAGGTCGTCGGCATCAACGATCTGACCGACACCAAGACCCTCGCTCACCTACTCAAGTACGACTCGATCCACCGCGGGTTCAAGGCCGCGACGGTCAGCCACACGGACAAGGCGATCGTGGTCGGCGGCAAGGAGATCCAGATCACCGCGGTCAAGGATCCCAAGGAGCTGCCCTGGAAGAGCCAAGGCGTCGACATCGTGCTCGAGTGCACGGGCCTGTTCACCGACAAAGAGAAGGCCCTCGGTCACGTCACGTCGGGCGCCAAGAAAGTGATCATCAGCGCTCCGGCCAAGAACCACGACTTGACGGTGGTGATGGGCGTCAACCACGAGGCGTACGACCCGGCTAAGCACCAGGTGCTCTCGAACGGCTCGTGCACCACCAACTGCCTTGCCCCGGTGGCCAAGGTCTTGCTCGACAATTTCGGCATCGAGCGCGGCCTGATGACGACCATCCACTCCTACACCAACGACCAGAGCTTGCTCGACCTGCCGCACCGCAAGGGCGATCTGCGTCGCGCGCGCGCCGCCGCGGTCAGCATGATTCCGAGCAGCACCGGGGCCGCCAAAGCGCTCTCGGAAGTGATCCCGGAGCTCAAGGGCAAGTTCGACGGCCTCGCCGTCCGCGTGCCGACGATCGACGTGTCGCTCGTCGATCTCACGCTGACCACCGAAAAGGCCGTCAGCGTGGAGGCGATCAACTCCGCGATGAAGAAGGCGTCCGAGAGCAGCGCGCTCAAGGGCTTCCTCTATTACACGGACGAGGAACTCGTTTCGAGCGACTTCATCGGCCACCCCGGCTCGAGCATCTTCGACGCGACGCAGACCAAGATCCTCGGCGAGAAGTTCGCCAAAGTGTTCTCCTGGTACGACAACGAGTGGGGCTTCGCCAACCGCATGATCGACTTGGCTTTGCTCGTTGCCAAGAAGGGCTGAGCCTCGTCTCGATCCGGCTGCGGGGCAGCGCTCATCAGCGCACGCTCCCGGAACGCACTTCATCAGCACACCTTCCGGAAGCGCCCCCAGCGCACCCTCTTGGGGCGCAGGGGCAACGCCCCGCAACACGGCACACCAGGCTCGGATCACCGGATCGCGGAACAGAACTGAGAGCACAACCCGACACATAAACCGGCGGAACCGGCGCCTACTTTTCGTCAGGTCGAAAGCGTCGCGAGACCGCCATCCGCTCGGAACACAAAAACCCAAAGAAACCTAAAAACACCCATGGGAACGCTAGACGGCATTCGCACCATCGACGACCTTCACCTCGAAAACCAACGCGTCTTCATCCGCGTGGATTTCAACGTGCCTCTCGACAAGTCCGGGAAAATCACGAACGACGAGCGCATCCGCGCGTCGCTCCCGACGATCAAGAAGGCGATCGCGTCGGGTGCCCGAGTCATCCTGGCTTCTCACTTGGGCCGCCCCAAGGGCAAGCGGGCTCCAGAATTCAGCTTGGAGCCTGCCGCCGCTCGCCTGAGCGAGCTCATCGGGCAAGACGTGTTTTTGCCCGATGACTGCATCGGCGACGCGGCCAAAAAGGTCGTGAGCGATCTGCGCCCCGGTCAGGTCTGCCTGCTCGAAAACCTGCGATTTCACGCGGAAGAAGAGAAGAACGACGACGGCTTCGTGCGCGAGCTCGCGGCCCTGTGCGACGTGTACATCAACGACGCGTTCGGCTCGTCGCATCGCGCGCACGCCTCGGTGGACGGCTTGCCGCGCGTCGCCCGTGAAAAGGGCATGGGCTACCTGCTGCGCGACGAAGTGACCGCCCTCGCGCGCGTCACGGATGCGCCGGAGAAGCCGTTCGTGGCCGTGCTCGGCGGCGCCAAGGTCTCCGACAAGATCAAAGTCATCGAGTCGCTTATCACGAAGTGCGACGCCATCTGCATCGGCGGCGCGATGGCCAACACGCTGCTTGCCGCGCGCGGCGCGGAGATGAAAGCCTCCAAGCTAGAAACCGAGCACCTAGCGCTCGGTCGCTCGCTGATCGAAAAGGCGCGCGAGCGCGGCGTGCAATTCTTGCTCCCCACGGACGTCGTGGTCGCGTCCTCGCTGGACGCCGCCGAAGGCAGAGTGGTCGCCTCGATCGCCATCCCGGACGGTCAGATGGCGCTCGACATCGGGCCCGACACCGTCAAGGCGTTCTCGGCGCAGATCGCCGGCGCCAAGACCGTGTTCTGGAACGGTCCGATGGGTCTATTCGAGAGCAGGCCGTTCTCGGCGGGCAGCATCGGCATCGCGCACGCGCTCGCCGAAACGAGCGCGTTCACGGTCGTCGGCGGCGGCGACAGCGTGGCCGCGGTGGCCGCCGCGGGCGCAGGAATCGCCGAGAAAATCAGCTTCATTTCGACGGGTGGCGGCGCGGCTCTCGAGCTCATCGAGGGCGAGAAATTGCCCGGCGTCGAAGCGCTCCGGGGTGGCTGACATGCCCCGTACCTATCTGATCGCGGGCAACTGGAAGCTCAACAACGGCGGCCCCACGAGCGTCACGCTCGCGGGCGCCGTCGCCAAAGCGTCGCAAGCCGTGGCCGGTAAGGTCGAGGTCGTGGTCGCGCCGCCGTTCACGGCGCTGGCGGCCGTCTCCGCCGAGCTCGAGGGCGGCCACGTCGAAGTGAGCGCGCAGAACCTGTACCCGAAAGACAGCGGCGCCTTCACCGGCGAGGTGAGCGCGCCCATGTTGCTCGACGCGGGCGCGCGCTGGGTGATCATCGGTCACAGCGAGCGGCGCCAATTTTTCGGCGAGACGGACGAATCCGTGCACGACAAAGTCGTCGCCGCGATCGCCGCCGGTTTGAAGCCGATCGCTTGCATCGGTGAAACCCTCGCCGAGCGGGAAGCGGGCAAGACGATGGAAGTCGTGATGCGCCAGCTCGACGCGTTCAGCGCCGAGTTCGCGAAAAAGCCGGGCTTCGGCGTGATCGCCTACGAGCCGGTCTGGGCGATCGGCACCGGCAAGGTCGCGACTCCGGCGCAAGCGCAAGAAGTCCACGCCGCGATCCGGGAACGCCTGAAGAAGCAGAGCGCCGAGCTGGCGGAGGCAACGCGCGTGCTCTACGGCGGTAGCGTCAAGGCCGACAACGCCAAAGAGCTACTCGGCTGCCCGGACATCGACGGGGCCCTGGTCGGCGGAGCCTCGCTGGACGCCGAGGGTTTCGCAAAAATCGCCAAAGCCGCAATCTGAGCTAAGGTAGCGCCGCAAGGAAAACGCCCATGGGTCAACTGCTCCACACTCCGCTCACCATTCTGCACGTGGTCGCGTGTCTGTTCCTGATCCTCGTGATCTTGATTCAGCCTGGCAAGAGCGGCGGCCTGGGCGCCCTCGGCGGCGGCGCGGCGCAGCAGGTGTTCGGTGGCAGCGGTGCCGGTAACTTCTTGACCAAGACCACCTGGTCCATCGCTGCGGTCTTTTTCGCGACCAGCATGACGCTCGCATTCCTGTCGTCGTCGGCCGACGAATCGCTGCAGAAGCGATCGGCCGCGGCCGCCAAGCACGAAGCGCCGGCCAAGAGCTCCGACAAGCCGCAGAAGTAAGGCGGAGCTCGTGTCCGGCGAGCCGAGTAGCGCCTGGCCCAGAGCAGGCGAACTCGCGCTGCTCGTGACCGTGCGGTTCGCCGCGGACGCGGTCGCTTGGCTCTCCGGTTTTCGCGCGCTCAGCGACGACGACTACTCGCGGATCGTGATCGCCGAACATTTCGCGCAAGCGCCCAGCTTCGATCCGAGTGGAACGAGCTGGTTACCGCTGCCGTTTTGGGTGTACGGCGGCGCGCTGCGCGTGCTCGGGACGACGCTCGACGTCGCGCGCATCACGGCCGCGTGTCTAGGCCTACTCGCCACGATTGCGCTCTACGCCGCGGCCCGCTGGCTCGGCGCCTCGCGCGCCGGGGCGTTGCTCGGCGCCGCGCTCGCGACGTTGCTCGAGTATTCCGTGCTGCTCGGTGTCGCCACCGTGCCGGAAGTGCCCTGCGCGGCGCTGATCGCGCTCGGGGCGGCCGCGCTCGCCAGCGACGATCGCTCGCGACGTCTATTGGGGGGCGCGGCGCTCTGCGCGGCTTGTGCGTGTCGTTACGAGGCGTGGCCCGTGGCGTTGCTGTTCGCCGGCTTCACCCTGCGCGATGCGGTCACTGGGCGACGCGAACTCGTGCCGGCCGCGCTGCTCGCGCTGTGCTTTCCGCTCGCTTGGCTCTGCTACGGCGCGTTTCATCACGGCAGCGCCTTCTTCTTCGTGACGCGCGTGACGGCGTATCGACACGCACTCGGCGGCAGCGCGGAGCCCTGGTGGTGGCGCCTCTTTGCGTACGCCTGGCGCGGAATCTTCACGCCTTCGATGCTGCTCGTGATCGTTACGCTGCTGTGCACGGAGGTGCCGAGCTTGAAGCAGCGCGCGCTGCCGCAACGCCCGCTACTGGCCGCGCTGGCGCTGCTCGGTTTTTTGGCTCTCGGCAGCTTGAGCGAGAGCGTGCCCACGCATCACGCGGAGCGCGCTCTCTTGCCGATTGGTTTCTTGCTCACGCTCCTGATGGGCGACCGTATCCTGCAAGCCTGGCCACGAGCCCGGCGCTCGTTGCGGGTCGGCTTGGTCGTGAGCGCGGGACTCGTGAGCGTAAACGGACTTTCCGCGGCCTTTGACGTCGAGTCCAACGCGCGCACCGACGAACTCGCGATCGGCGCGCAGGCCAGAAAGAGCGGCGCGACGAGCCTGGCGATCGACACGCCGGACTACGGCTTTTTCGCGGTGATCGCCGCGTTTGCCGACCCGGCTCACGCCCGCGCGATCGACGACCGAGACCCGCGCAACCCCACAAAGCCCGATCCGTTCGCGAGTCCCGAAGCGCTCGACGGCTACCTGGCGGCGGCCAAGCCGCCGTGGCTGGTCGTCACACACGAGCACGCCGCGCTCGTCTCGGCGCGCTGCTCCGTGCGCGCCGGGAACGCGGGCTTCGTCCTCGCGCGTTGTCCTTAGACGCGGGCCGCCAGCCTAGTTGCAGAGGATCCGGCTCGGGCCGAGCGCGATGTCGTCGAACCAAACGGTCGCCGGTGAGCCACCGAAGGTGACCCAGCCAAAGCTGACGCTGGTGGGCTTGAACGGGCTCGGTTTCATGGTGTAGCCGGACCAGCTGTCGTTGCCACCGTTGCCGGTCTGCACGGCCGTCACACCCGGGTCGAACGTCATCTGCGGGACCGCGGCTCCATCGATCCAGGTGTCGAGGTTTCCGTTGGTGGCGTCCGTGTGAAACTCGATGCAAGTCCAAGTATCCATCGGCGTGGAGGCGCTCGGAGCAATGTTGGGCAACGTCTTGTCGTGCAGGTTCCACACGTAGACTCCGTACTGCTGTGTCATCTCCAAGTTGTCGTTCACCTGGCTCGGCACGCCGCTCGCGGCAAAGCCGAGGCCCATGAACATGCTGTGCGACATCTGCGTGGCGACCGAAAAGCGCACGTAAAATCGACCGTAGATCGAGTTACCCAGCGAGCTGAACGCGCTCGTGTTGCTGAAGATCGGACCGCAGGTGTTCGTACCACCGACGACCTTGACCGAGTTGTTGCCCGAGTGGTGCTGCGAGCTATCGATCGTGACGGTGCTCTGCGGGTCGTTGCCGCCGCAGCCGGAGACGATCGCCCAACGCGTCGCGTTCGGCGCGGCGCCTACCACGTCGGTCTCGAAGTCGTCGCACAGGGGCGAACCCGTGCAACCCGTGCCGCCACCACCGGAACCCGCTGCACCAGCCGAACCGCTCGCGCCCGCGGTACCGCCGGCACCCGCCGCTCCGCTCCCGCCTGCCATCCCACCGCCGGCAGCGCCGTTGCCGCTCGCGCCGCTCGCGCCGCTGCCGCTCGTGCCGCTGCCGCTCGCGCCGTTGCCGCTCGCACCGCTCGTGCCGCTACCGCTCGCGCCCGCCGTTCCGCTGCCGCCTGCGGCAACACCGCCAGAACCCGAAGCGTTCGTACCAGCCGCACCGCCCGCCGTGCTGCTCGTGCCGCCGCCCGGCGCACCCGCGTCGCCGCCCGCGCTCGAGGTACCCGGCGCCGGCTTTCCAGCGCTACACGCGAGCAGAACGCTCAGAGCGAACATCGAAGGGCCCAGTCGCCAAGGATTCGAACTCGATTTCAAGCCAGCCATGGCGCAGAGCTTAGAGCAACAGGCCGAATCGTTCCACGATTCGCTGCTTCGCAGGCGCCTTCGGCGCTCCCGCAGCTCTAAGCTCTAAGTTGTCATGTGGGCCGCGGCTGCGCCCCCGCTTTCGCGGAGACCTCCCCTCGGCCGCTTCGCGGCCGCGAGAGCGGCAGTCAATGCATGCCACAATACGGCCTGCCGCTCGCGCTCATCCGTAAAATTGGCAACAATTTCGCCTAATTTTTGCGCGGGTTCTAGCATGGCGCGGGTGCTCTCCCTTGGTCGCCGGGGCATCGACGCTCTGGTCGCTGCGTTCGCCCTACTCGGATTCTTTTACGTGCCGCTCGGTGAGCACACCGGGTTCGAGCACGCCAAGGCGATCTTCACGACGCCCGCCGCGGAGCGCGCCGGCCGCGAGCTCACGGGCGCGTTGCTGCGCGTACGCGACAAGTTGTTACACCCGGAACGCGAGCGCGCAGAGTCGAAGCGCTAAGCGCTTCGCTGCGTCCCGTCGCGCCTCGCCCGCTCGCACATACAAAAGAACCAGGCCACCGGGGCTCGCTCTGGAGCGCCGGTGGCCCGGGTTGAATTTCGAGATTAGTAAGACGAACGCAAAAGTGTCAATCAGATGACGCTTTTCATTTCACGCCGTTCGCTCCCCACGACGCGTGCCAAGCGCTTCACCCCACAGGGTTACTGAACAATTCCTCAACGCACGCTTATCGAACGTGCATCGCGCGTTCAGTATGGATTGTCTGCCGCCGGCGCCGTCGCGGGCTTCGGTTTGGCGGGAGCAGGCGTTGCTGCAGATGGCGCGGACGGCTTAGGAACCGCCGGAATCACAGGCTCTTTCGCCGGAACGGGCTCCCTCACCGGCTCCTTCAGCACGGGACGCGCTGCCGCGGCTGCGGTCGCGGTCGCAACGGCGGGCAGGCTCGGAACTGCGGGCCGCGCTGGCGGGGTAGGAGCAGCCGTCGTGAAAGCGACGTGACTCGGCGCGCTGGGCGCGACGAGCGGGGTCGGCGCCAGGGCCGTGGGCTCCGCCGTTGGCGCAGGCGGCGCCAGCTCGGCCGCGCTCGGCGCCGGCGCGGCGAGTTCCGCAGCGCTGGCCGCGACGGTCGCGCTTGACGCGCTCTCCACCGGAGGTCGCGACGTGGGCTCCGAGCTGGCCGAGCTGTGGTCGCGAAAGGCCGCCGCCGCATAGACGCCCCCCAACAAGAGCAGACCGATCGCGAGTAACTTCACGACCAGCGGCATGCGCCGATTGGGTTCGCTCGAGACGAAACTCGTGTCGGCATCCTCGGTCGCGCGCGAGGGCGCGGAGATCGCGACGCGCCGCTCGGCCTGTTTGGCCTCCGGCAAACCGTGCTGACGCGCGCGCGAAGCGCGTTCTTTGACGACGCGGCGCTCGGAACGAGACGCTCGGGTGCGAGATCGGCGCGCCATGCGAGTCGGCCTCAGTCGCGCAACGCTTCGGCGCCGCCGATGATCTCCATCAGCTCCGTGGTGATCGCGGCTTGGCGGGCCCGGTTGTATTGGAGGGTGTACTTGCCGATCATTTCGGACGCGTTCTTGGTGGCTGAGTCCATGGCCGTCATGCGTGCGCCGAGCTCGGATGCCATCGACTCGAGCAGCGCGCGCAAGATCGAGACTTCGACGTACATCGGGACCAGGCGTTCGAAGAGCCGTCCGCGTTCTGGCTCGAACAAATATTCGCGATGTTTGAGCCACTCCGGCTCATTGTCCTTGGCTTCCGTCTCGCTCTCGCTCGCTTCGGCCTTCTTGAGCGGAAACAGCGGCTCGGTGACCACGCGCTGAGTCATCGCGCTCTTGAACTCGTTGTAGACGAGGTAAATCGCGTCGACCTCGCCGCGCACGAACGGCCCGAGCACCTCACGCGCAATCGCGCGCGCCTGTTCGAGATCGAGGCGCTCCCAAATGCCGGAAAATACATGCAGCACGGGCGCTTTGCGGCGCTTGAAGAAATCCCGCCCTTTGCGGCCGATCACCGCGATCTTCACGCTCTGACCTTGCGCCTCACGCTCGTGCCAAGCGCGCTCGGCCGTGCGCAAGATGTTGGTATTGAACGCGCCGCACAAACCGCGGTCGCTGGTGATGACCAAGAACAGCACGTTCTTTTCGGGGCGGCGCTCGAGCAGCGGATGTTGATCGCTGACGGCGCCGTCTTCACCCTCGCCGGGACGAGCAGCGACGTTTGCCAGGACCTCACCCGTCTTCACCGCGTACGGTCGAAGCGCGAGAATGCGCTGCTGCGCTCGGTTCAAGCGCGCACCCGCCACCATTTTCATGGCGCGCGTGATCTTCTGCGTGGATTTGACGCTCGCGATCCGCTTGCGAATGGCTTTTAGGTTCGCCAAGCGCGCTCACTCCTCACTGGAGACGAACTTTTTGCCGAAGGCCTTCAGGGCCTTGTCGAGCTGCTTCTTGGTGTCGTCGTTGATCTCGCGTTTGCTGCGGATCTCTTCCCACACGTCGGCGTGTTTCTCGTCGATGTAGCGGTAGAGATCCTCTTCGTATTGGCGGAGCGACTCGACCGGCAGCTTGTCCACGTGGCCCTGCGTGCCGGCGTAGATGATTACGACCTGCTTCTCGATCGCGAGCGGCACGTACTGATTCTGCTTGAGCAACTCGACCAGGCGACGGCCGCGCTCGAGCTGGGCGCGTGTAGCGGCGTCCAGATCGCTCGCGAACTGCGCGAAGGCTTCCATCGCGCGGAACTGCGCGAGGTCGAGGCGCAGCGTGCCGGCGATCTTTTTCATGGCCTTGATCTGCGCGTTGCCGCCGACTCGGCTCACGGAGATACCGACGTTGATCGCGGGGCGAACACCCGAGTAAAAGAGGTCGCTCTCCAGGAACATCTGACCGTCCGTGATCGAAATCACGTTGGTGGGAATATAGGCGGATACGTCGCCTGCCTGCGTCTCGATGATCGGCAGCGCGGTGAGCGAACCGCCCGAGTGCGGGTCTCGCTGCACCTCGAGGTCCGCCTTTTCCGGGCGCGCCTCGCGCGCCTTCTCAGCTTGGTGCTTGGCTTCCTCGCCGAGGTAGACTTGGCCGTCGACGCCGCGATACGCCGGATCGCCCGGCGGCACCGTGGAACCTTTGCGCACCACGAAGTAGCGGTCGGCGAGCTTGGCGGCGCGCTCGAGCAAGCGCGAGTGAACGTAGAACACGTCACCCGGGTATGCCTCGCGGCCCGGGGGGCGACGCAGCAAGAGCGACATCTGGCGGTACGCGACGGCCTGCTTCGACAAGTCGTCGTACACGACGAGCGCGTGGCGACCCGTGTCGCGGAAGAACTCGGCAATCGTGACGCCCGTGTACGGCGCGAGGTACTGAAGCGGCGCGGTCTCCGAGGCGCCCGCGATCACGATCACCGTGTAGTCCATGGCGCCGTGCTGGGTTAGCTTGTCGACCACTTGCGCCACCGTCGACGACTTTTGGCCGATCGCGACGTACACGCAGAAGACGCCTTTGCCCTTCTGGTTGATGATCGCGTCCACCGCGATCGCGGTCTTGCCCGTCTGACGATCGCCGATGATCAGCTCGCGCTGACCGCGGCCAATCGGGATCATGGCGTCGATCGCCTTGATGCCGGTCTGCAGCGGCTCCTTGACGGGCTGGCGGCTCATGATGCCGGGCGCCTTCACCTCGATGCGGCGGCGCTGCTTGCTCTCGATGGGTCCCTTGCCGTCCACCGGCTGACCGAGCGCGTTGACGATGCGACCGACGATACCCTCACCGACGGGCACGTCCGCGATGCGGCCCGTGCGCTTGACGACGTCGCCCTCTTTGACGCCCGTCGCGTCACCGAGCACCGCGACGCCGACGCTGTCTTGCTCGAGGTTCAAGACCAGCCCGAACAAGCTGCCCGGGAACTCGACGAGCTCGCCGGCGAGCGCGCTCTCGAGGCCGTACACGCGCGCGATGCCGTCGCCGCTGGTGAGCACGGTGCCGGTCTCGCTGACCAGTGCGGCGCGATCGAAGTTCTGAATCTGCTTCTTGATGATGGAGGAGATTTCGTCGGCGCTGAGCTGCATGGCTTATTTCTCTGAGTTTTTCTGGTCTGAAACGCGGACCCTGATCCACGAAAGTAATGGGTTTCGCTGCACTGCCGCTAGGAAGCGCCGGACACTGCGGACAGCTGGCGCTCGAGCGCGGCCAGACGCCCTTTGACGGAGCCGTCGACGGTGTTGTCGCCGATGCGTGTGACGACACCGGCAATCAACGATGGATCCTGCTTGCGCTCGAGCGCGACCTTGCGCTTGAGGTTGCCTTCGAGCTCGCTCACCAGGTTCTGGTAAAAGGACTCCGGCAACACGGTCGCCGAGGTGACCGTGGCGCGCACGACGCCGAGCTCCTGATCGGCGAGCTCGGCGAGGCGCTGCGCAATCTCCGGCAACGCGGCCAGGCGCTTGCGGCGCGCGAGCAAGCGCACAGCGTCGAAGCCCACGCCGCTCAGGCCTGCGCGCTGGGCGACGTCCGCCAAAACCGCTGCGCGCTGGCCAGCGTCGATCATCGGGTTGTCGAGCACGGCGCTGAGCTCGCGGCTCTCGGCGTAGCTCGCAGCGAAACTCTGGATCTGCTCGGTGAGCGCGGACAGGTTGCCACCTTCGAGGCCGAGCTCGAACAGCGCGCGCGCATAGCGATCGGCGACTGCACTGCTCATGCCTTGGCTCGCAGGGTGATTGCGGCCGTTTTCAGGCCAGCCAAGTGCTCTTCGGCCAAGCGCGTGTGATCTTGGGCGGTGATCTTGGCGAGCAAGGTGGCCTCGGCCGCGCGCACTGCGCCTCTCACCATTTCGCCGAGCAGGAGCTCGTGGGTCGCCTTGAGCTCTTGCTCGATGAGCACGCGCGCGTCGCGCTCCATGCGCGCGCGTTTTTCCTGCGCCTCGCTCAGGATGCGCTTGCGTTCGGTCTCGCCCGTAGCCCGCATCTCGTCGCGCACGCGAGTGATCTCTTCCTCTATCGTAGCGAGCTTCTGCTCGAACTCGGCCAGGCGCGCTTCGGCGGCGGCCCGCATTTTCTCGGCCTCTTCAATGCCGCGCAGGATGGCGACTTTGCGCGCGCGCAGGCCGTCCATGACCGGCTTTCGCCCGAAGCGGAAGAGCAGGAAAAACAGCACGGCGCTGTTGAACAGCATCGCGCCAAACGGCACGGGCATGCCTTTCGGCCGATACAAGAGGCTCGGCTCGACGCCCTCTTTCTCGCCGAACACCCCGTAATACCAGTTGATGTCGTCGAAGCTCGGCACGTGCTGTTCGGGGTCTTCCGCTTGCGCGGGGGCGGGGGCGGGGCGAGCCGGCGGCGCGTGGGCAGCCGCAATTTGCTGCTGATCCGCGCTCGCTCGCGCGCTGAGCGACAAACCCATGAGCAGCGCGCACAAGGGCAGCAAGCGGAACGCGCGCGCCATCAGTTCACCGGCCTTCCAAGCACGCGCTCGCTGATCTGCTCCGCGACGCGCTCCGATTCGCGGCCGAGCGACGCGCGAATAGCAGTGACTTCGCTCTCAATCTTGCGCCGCCCCTCGTCCACGATGCGCGCGGTTACGTCGCGCGCTTCGCGCACGATCTCCGCCTCGAGCTTGGCCGTCTCCGTGCGCAGCCGTTCGCGCTCCTCGGCAGCTACCTTGTGCACGCGCTCGAGCTCTTTTTCGTAGCGGCGTAGCAGCTCGCCAGCATGCTCTTGCAGCTCTCGCGCCTTGGCGCGCGTGCCCTCGGTACGCTCTTCACGCGCCGCGAACACCTTCAGCATGGGGTCGAACAAGAGCGGCTTGAGCACGACGAGCAGCACCGTGAACAGCACTGCCTGCACGAGCACGGTCTTGTCGAGGTCGATGGTGATCGCGCGGCCGTTCCAGGCGCTCCCGATCGCCGAAAGAGAGTCGCTGGAGGTCGCGGCACAGAGTTCAATCAGCATGCGGAGGTCTCGTCGGGCTGACGCCGCACTCGGCCGGAAACACTTGCGAAAATCCGAGAGCGTCGCACTTTGCGCGCGGCTCGTACCATCACGGGCTAGGCATGTCTAGACCAGCAAATTCCACGGATTCCAGCCATCCTGCACGGCTGCTCGGAAGCTCCCGAACGTCAGTCCGGTCGAGCTGTTTGGCTATCGAAGCGTACGGCAGCCCGGTCACCGGATCCGTCGCGTCCGGCGCGACGTCGAGCAGCGGCAAGACGGCAAACGCGCGTCGACCGAGCTCGGGATGCGGCACGGTGAGACCGGGTCCGACGACCGTGCGACCTGAAATCCAAAGAATATCGAGATCGAGTGTGCGCGGCCCCCAGCGTTCAAGTCGGACTCGGCCGGCGCGTCGCTCGAGCTCGAGCAGCTCCGCCAGCAGCGCGTGTGGCTCGAGCCGCGTTCGCACGCGCACGGCCGCATTCAGGTAGTCCGGCTGTGGGGGCCCGACCGCGGGGCTCTCGTAAAGTGGCGAGACCGCAATCAAACTTCCGAGCCGGAGGACGCCACGGATCGCGCCCACCAGGTATGCGCGACGATCCGCCAGGTTCGAACCCAAGCCGATCACGCAATCGAGCTCGCCCGGAGCTGCGGCCGGAAGCTCCACGAGCGGCTCGGGATCGTGCATGACCGCTCACCTTGAGAGCGGAAAACTCCACTGTCAATCGCGCTCTCCGAGGGCAGCCAAGACCGCGCAACTACGCTAGCCTTCGCTGGCGTGCTCGGATTGAACTTCGGCGAGTCGTTCTTGGTGATCTTCATCACGGTTGCCGTGGTGTCCGCCCGCTACTGGCCGCTCTTGGGCGAGCGAATCGCACTCCGCCTCAGCGGGCACTCGACCGCCGACGACGATCCGTCGCGCTCTTCCACGCCCGGCCCGCCGGCGAGTTGAGAACCACGGATGCGCGGGCGACAGCGCGCTGTTTGTGACCACGCCGTAATTGCCACTACGAGGCAGAGCGGGAGTCGCGTAGAATCCATGCTTCATCGTGGCGCTCGATCCTCCGACCGGGAGTGACCCCGGCAGCAGCCCGGAAACGGCTTCGCTCATTTTCGTGAGCGACGCTTCGGCGGAAGCGGAGCGCCTCACGACTGCGCTGCGCGGACGCGGCTACGGCGTGGTCGACGTACCGCTGACGCTGCTGCTCAGCCGCGCCTCGGTCCAGCGCCCTTCGCTGATTCTGTGCGACGCCGATACAGCGCAAGCGGTCGAGACCATCAAGCGCCTACACGAGGTGCCCGGACCTCGCGTAGACGTGCTCTTCCTCGGCGAACCAGGCCGCACTCTCGACGAGCAGGTGGAGTCCGTTCAAGAGCAGTCGAGCGGTTCGTTCGTACGGCCAGTCGACGAATCTGCGCTGCTGCGCAAAGTCGAGCTGTTGATTGGCGCGCCCAGCAAGCGCCCGGATTCGAACACCCGCATTCCACCGCCCAATCGGGCGCCCGTGCTGGTGGCCGCGACGCGTCGCCCCTACCGCTATGAGGCGTCGAAAGGCGAGAGCGTGCGACCGAGCGACGAGCCGCGCTCGTCGCCGGCAGCGAGTTCGCCGAGCTCCCCGTTCGTCGCTCCGCCGGCGAGCTCGGATTCATTTCACTCTGCGCCGTTCCAGCCGGTGAGTGAGCTGCCGCCCAACTCGGGCACCAGTTCGAGCCCATCGCTGATGCCGCGCACGCACGAGTTGCCGCAAGCCAAGCTGAGCCCCGCGCTGGAGTCGCTGCTGGCCACGGCCGAACGGCGCGTGCAATCCTCGCGCAGCTCGATCGCCGCGCCCGCGGATCGCCTTTCCCCCGAGGCGGAGCTCGAGGCGATCTTGCCGGCGGACGTGCTGGAGGCACTCGACGAGCCGCTCGAAAACGACGACGACGACGACGACAGCGCGGCTGGCACCGCCGGAGGTTCCGACGCCGATCCAGGCACGCGCGGCACCAAGACCACCGGCGCCGGCAACACCGCGGCGCCGGGCGGTCGAGCGAGCGTCGAAGAAATAGCCGGGCGCCGCGAGACGCCCGCACCCACGAGCGACTCGCAAGCGCCGGAGTCCGCCTCGGACGGGGCGCCGCAATCCAAACGCGAAACCGAGCCGCCGGTGACGCCCGTGCGCGGGCGCAGAATGCAGAGCGAGATACCGGAGCGAGCCGTGCTCGAGGCGGAGCCGAGCCCGAGCCGCCCAACCAACGTGGTCGGCGGAGCTACTGCCCACGGCGTCTCGCAGCCGCCCCCGAGTATGGCGGCGCCAGTCGATCCAACGCAGCCTTCGACGGCTCCGCCAGGACGCGCCACGAACTCTCCGGACGCGTCCCGGGGAGAAGCCACGATTCCCCCGATGGCCAAGCAGCGGTTGACGAAGCTCGACGTACCGCCGACGCTCGGCGACGGGGATGCCCTGCGCGCGCTCGCGCAAGTAGTGCGCTCACGCTACACGGGCGCTTTGGCCTTCGAGGACAGCGCGGGCATTCGCCGGATCGTGTTTCGCGACGGAGATTTCGTGACCGCCGCGTCCAGCGCCGACAGCGAGACATTGGTCGCGTTTCTCGCGCAACGCGGCGACCTCGCGAGCGACCTGGCGACGCGCATCGCCCGCAAATTGCCGCCGTTCGGGCGCCACGCGGGCGCGGCGCTGATCGCTCAGGGCCACTTGCGACAAGACGAGCTCTGGCCCGTACTGCGCGCACACGCGGAGTGGCTGATCGCTCGCGTGGCCACGCTGCCGCGCGGCGCGGCCAGCATGGAAGCCGAAGTACCCGCTCGGCTCCAGGCCGAGCCTTCCGTGTTCGGCGGAGCCACAGGAGCCGAAGTCTTGATCGAAATCGCGCGTCGCGCCGTGCCGCCCGCGGACGCCATTGCCAGACTCGGCGGGCCGCACGTGCGACTCGACTCCGGCCCAGCCTCGAACCTGCTCGCAGAGTGCGCGCTCGAACAGCGCGAAAACGATCTGATCCGCGAAATAAACGGCCTCGAGCTGTCCGAGATCCTGCGTCGAGCCGGCTCTACGGACATCGCGGCGGTGCTGTACGCGCTATGCGAGCTCTCGGTGCTGGCGAGAGCCGCGGCCGAGCGCCGCCCCGCGCCCAAGCAAGCCTCTCCCCCACCCGCGGATCGTTTGGACGACGCGGCCCTGCGCGCGCGCATTCTGTCGCGCCGCGCACTCACGGAAGAGGGCGACTACTTTGCGCTGCTGGGTGTCGACCGCAACGCGACCAGCTACGACATTCGCCGGGCCTATACGACGCTCAAGGACGAGCTCGAACCGACCCGTATTTTGACGGGCGAAACCGTCGATCTACGCGATGACGTGCAGATGATCTTGGACGTGCTGGATGAAGCGTACGAGATCCTGGAAGACGACCTACGGCGCGAACGCTATCGTCGCGCGCTGGAAGCGACGCCGCGCTAGAGAGCATGCCATGGCTGGCATGCTCTCTAGCTTTTGGGTTTGTTATTGGCGAGTTCCTTCGCATGCCGCGCCGCAACGTTCGTGACCAGATGCCAGTCGGCGCCGGGTTTGCCGGATTCATATCGGTCCTCGCCTTCGTGGCGGATCGTGATCTGGGCGTGCCCAGACTGCCCGCGTCGACGTGCGGGGCTCTGCCCCAGCGCCCCGGGAATGCGGCGTCCCGCGTGGACAGCCCCTTGGCGCGCGACGCGCTGAATCTCAGCCAAAATGCGCGCGTCGCGCCTTGCCACATGCCTCACTCCGCCGCGCTGCTCGACGCGTCGTCGAGCACGTCGAGCTCGAGCTCACCGTTTTCGACGGAGACCAGCGCCGCGGACTTGGGCGAGAGTTCGCCGCTCAGAATCTTTTCGGCCAGCGGTGCTTCGATCAAGCGAGCGATCGTGCGTTTCATCGGGCGCGCGCCGAGCGACGGATCGAAGCCGCCGTGTTCGAGCAAATAGTCAGCGACGTCGCTCGCGAATTCCACACGAATGCCGCGTTGCGCCGCGAGGGTGCGCTCGACACCGGACAGCAAGCGCCGCGCAATCTCGCACACCTCGTTCTTGGCGAGCGGAGCGAACACCAGCACTTCGTCGATGCGGTTGTAGAGCTCGGGTGCGAGCGCGGAGCGCGCCGCGCCGACTACGCGTGCCTCCAGATCCGAGATGGCTTCGTTCTCACCTTCACCCCCGAAACCGACGCGCCGACGCGGCGACGAGCCGCTCTCTTCCGCGCCGAGGTTCGACGTCATCAGGATCACGGTGTTGGTGAAGTCCACCGTGCGGCCGCGTCCGTCGGTGAGGCGCCCCTCGTCGAACACGGCAAGGAACGAAGTGAGCACGTCGGGATGCGCCTTCTCGAGCTCGTCGAGCAGGATCACCTGGTAGGGGCGGCGACGCACGGCTTCCGTCAGCTGACCGCCCGCTTCGTGGCCAACGTAGCCGGGCGGCGCGCCGATCAAACGCGCCACCGCGTGCGCCTCCGAGAACTCGGACAGATCGAGACGCGTCATCGCGCTGTCGCAGTGGAACAAGACCTCCGCGATCGCCTTGGCCGTCTCGGTCTTGCCGACACCGGTCGGACCGAGCAAGAGGAACGTGCCGATCGGACGGCGTGAGCCGAGACCGGCCGCGTTTCGCCGCAAAATCCGGGCAATCTTCCGGATCTGATTGCCGTGACCGACCACGCGATCGGCCAGGATCTCTTCCAAGCGCAGCATGCGCTCGCCGTCCGCCTCGAGCAGGCGCTCGACCGGCATGTCCGCCAGATCCGCGACGACCTCGGCCACGTTCTCCGCGCTCACCTCGGCGCGGCCGCGCCGCCTGGTGCGCGCACCCGCCAAATCCAAAATCGAGACGGCCTTGTCCGGCAACGCACGCCCGGGCAGATAACGCACCGACCAACCGACGCCGAGCGCCAGCGCCTCCGTCTGGTAGCGAACGCCGTGGTGGCTCTCGAGTTTCGGGCGCAGCGCGTCGACGATCAGGTAGGCGTCTTCACGGCTCGGCTCTTCGACTTCGACCAGCGAGAAGCGGCGCGCGAGCGCGGCGTCCCCGGCGACCGCTTTCTGAAAATCCTCCGGTGTCGTGGCGCCGATGCACGGCAGCTCACCGCGCGAAAACGCAATCTTCAGCTCGGAGGCGATCTCTTCCGCCGCCTCGCCCACGAACAACTGGTGGATCTCGTCGAAAAAAATCACGACCCGTCCGCGCGCCGAGAGCACTTCTTTGCGCAGCGCGCCGACGCGCGTGGCGAGCGCTCCACGCACCCCCGTACCCGCCACCAGCTCGCTCACGGGAATCTGCACGATCACGCGATCATCGAGCGACGCGACGTCCTGCGCTTCCGCGATGCGCTGCGCGAGGCCGCGCACGACGCTGGTTTTGCCGACGCCCGCAATCCCGACCAAAATCGGATTGTTGCCCTCGCGCTTGGCGAGGACGTCGAGCGCTTGCTCGATCACCGTGTCGCGGCCAACCACCGGATCGAGCTCGCCGCGCGCCGCGCGCAGCGTGAGGTTCGTGCCGAGCGAGCAGAGCGTCGGGAACCGCTGCGGATCGAGTTCGAAGCGTTCGCTGGCGTCCGGTTCGCTTTCCTTGACGGAAGGCGGCGCCGCTGCCGCGACGAGCTTGGTGAGCGTCACGGCCTTGGGCGTCGGTCGCTGCATCACGGGCACGACCACGCCCGGCGATCGACTCGCCTCGCTCTCGAGCGACGGTGCTTTTCTTTGCAGCGCCGGGATCAGCGGCACGCTCACCGCGGTCGACGGCCGACGCACGGTGGGAGCGGGCGGCGGCTCCTTCACCGGTTCAGGTGCGAGGCCGCGGCGACGACCCACGAGGCCGAGACCCACTTGCAACGCCTGCGTGCGGAGGCGCGAGACGTCAGTGCCGAACGATTCGAGCGCCCTGCGCGCCGAACCGCGTGGCTCGCTCAGGAGCGCCACCAAGAGGTGCACCGACGACGCCTCGGTCGCGCCCATACGCCCGGCAATTTCCTTGGCGCGTTGCAGGGCGAGCTTGACGGGTTCTTCGAGCTCCTCGACTTGCAGCTGCGCCAGTCGCAAGAGTTCGTCGACCGACAGCTTCCGTTCCCGCAGCAGATCCGAGGCCGCGCTCGGCCGCGCGGCAATCGCAGCGAGCAGGTGAGCACTCGACGGCTTCTCGCGCTGCCGCTCGGCCAACTCATCGGCTAGTCGTTTCACGGCTGCGATTTCGGACTCGGCGCGCGCACAGGTCATCGTCCGAGGGATCTGCCCAAACTCACGAAAACGGCCAAGTTTTCGGCGGTTGTCCGGGCCGCGGTGCCCTTGGAGCGGTCGGGATTCTCAGCGAGCGAACACTTTCGTGCGAGTACGATAGTCGAACACCTGAACCGCGGCGCTCCCTCCCACGGCGACTAGCGGAGCAAATGCGGAGAGCGCGAGCTCCTTGCCGTGCGCGAGCTTTTCGAACCAGGCGTCGTCCGTGCCGATCTCCGGCGCAGGGAGTTCGATCTTGAAGCGCTCGTGGCCGTCGAAATCGACCACCAAGAGCGACCAGCTACGCGCGCCCGCATCCGAGTCCACGAGGCTGGTTACGATGAAGGCCAGCGAGTCGTGGTTCGCTGCGACCTCGAAGGGCTGCCCGTCGACGCGAAACCGCTTGGGAACCGGCAGGCCCCGCGCGAGCTCCAGCAGCTCGACCTGGCCGTCGTCGGCGACGCTCCACACCTCGTCCAGACGCTCTGCAGGCAGCAAGCGCCAAGGCAACGCCTGTCCGGCCGCGCGAGGAAAAATCGTATGGCTGCCGCGCGGCGCGCTACGCGCGATCTCTCCGTGATCCGTGGCGTACACGAACGCGCCGTCTCGTGTCAGCGTGAGCGCGCCGGCGTAGCCCGCGAGCGTGTGCTGTTCGGCGATCGGCAGCATGCCGGCGATCGCCTCGCCGATGTCGTATCTGAATATCTGTTGCCCGCTCGGGTACATCACGTAAAAGCGCATGCGGTCCTCGAGATCCGGCAAGAGCCAGGATCCGGGGAAAAATGACGCGGCGCCGAGCGAGTGCGGCGAGCGCTCCGCGGGCTCGAGCCGCGCGCTGCCGTGGGCCCCGAGCGCGAGAAGCCCCCCGCCGGGGCGCACGGCGATCGCGCGCGGCGCGCCGATCGCCGCCTCGGCAAATGCCTCACCGCTCGTCAGATCTCGAAACGCGACGCTCTCCGGCAATGCCTGCGCGAGACAAGCCTTGCCGAACGCCAGCCCGCCGAGCGGCGCGCGCGGAGCAACCAGCGGCAGCTTCTTGGCACGTAAACCTTCGAGCTCACGCACGAGCAGGGGTGGGAGCGTTGCGCTCTGGGCGATGTGCGGAGGCGGGGACGATTGCGAGTCGGCGGCCGAGCTCGCTGCCTGGTCCGTTCGAACGCGTCGTGGCGGACCGCGTCGGCAAGCGACGGCGCAGCTCAGCAAAAGCGCTCCCAGCGCTAGCCTAAACAGCCCGTGACAGCGAGCGCCGTGCGCCCAGCTCGGCCGAGAAATCGAGGCGTTGGCAGCACGCATCGGTCGTGAGATACGTTCTACCACTCTTCCTATGGCAAGCTTGACTCTTCGCTTCGCCCCGCGCCTCGCATTCGGGGTCTTTCTGCTCAGCGTAAGCTGCGGACGCTTCACGCAGACCAGGCAGTGCCGGGCATTGATTGCTCGGGTCAATCCAGCACTGGACGAGATCGCGCGGCTCACCCACGACAAAACCGACAAGGCCACCTACTTGGCTGCCGCCGCGCGCTATGAGCAGCTATCCATCGAGCTTGGCCCACTGCAGTTTTCAAACCAGCAGATGGCAAAAGACGTCGCCGAGTACGCAGGCATTCTGCATTCGACCGGCATCGTGTTGAAGAGTTTGGCGCTGGCCGTCGACGGCCACAACGCGAGCGAGATCGAGCGGATCAGCCGCGAACTCGAACGGCTCGACGGCCGCGAGCACGTCAGCATCACCAAGATGGATACGTGGTGCCAGCCTGGCGCCTGAGGGCCTCGCGCGGTCACTTGGCCTTTTTTTTGGGCGCCGCTTGTCGCGCTCGGTGCTCCTCGCTACCGACCTCGACGCTACCCCAGCGGTATTGGATGAGTCGCTGATACGTGCCGGTCGCGTCTCCGCCGATCATCCAGAGATCGCGCGGGTCACGATCGACCTCCACGCTCGGTAACCAATGACGGCTCGAAGCCCACACGAGCTCCGTGACTTTGCCCAGCACCACGCGGTCGATCGCCACGCCGCAGGCCGGGCTGTGGCCGAGCCCGGAGCAAATCCGGGTCACGTATAGCTCCTCGTTGCCGATCGGATGCCAGAGCCACTGACGGTCGGGCGCCCGGTCCCCGTGCGCGCCCAGGTCGCGCTTGGCCTCGTCCGACAGCGCGCTCAAGATCTGCGACAAAAGGTCGTGATCCATATGCTCGCGCTGGTCGAGCGGCGCGCCGCGCTTCACGTTCAACACGACCTTGGCGCCGTTCTCCGGTCCTGCGCAGCAGCGGAAACCCACGCTGCCCGCGGCCAGACCCGGCGCGCGCGCCACCGCGTTCGCGCAACGCCCCGTCACTTCACCGTCGACCGAGTTGCCGCCGCGCACGCTGACCAAGTCGCCCGTCGTACCGCGACCCCATGCGCTCGACGTCCATTCGAACGCGCCGCCGTGCATGTTGCGCGTGCCGAAGTCGCTGCGGCAACCAACGCGCAGCCCGACCGGCCGCATCTGCGGCGACGCGCCCATCCCGCAACGATCGGCGTGGTAGCTGTCGCCGTATTCATAGCGGTGATTGTCGGGCCCTTTGCACGCGCGCTCCCACTCGAGCTCACTGCACAAGCGCTTGCCGCGTTCGAGACACAAGCCCTGCGCCGCGCTCTGCGAGACGTTGCTGATCGGAATGGCGCCGTCCTCGTCTGGATACGGAAAGACGTCGATGTAAAAGCCGTTCAAGATCAGCTGCTCCCCAGGCATCTCCTGATCGGCCAAGCGCGGCAAACTGTCTTCGGCGCTGCCGGCGACCAGCGGGCCGCGCGGAATCCAAGCCATGCCTTGGCGCGGCTCGGGTAGCTGCGCGGGCGGAGCAATCGACGTGGCGCCCGAGTTCGACGCGCTCGCGCGCGCCGGCGCACTTTCGTCGTGTTGGGCGCGGCACGCGAGCAGGGAAAACGCGGCGCCGGCGAAGGCGAGCGCCCGAGACGTCACGGCTCCGGGCGCTCGTCGCGCTCGCGCAACCCGAGCTCCTTCATCTTGAGTTGCAAGCCTTTGCGGGAAATTTTTAGCAAGCGCGCTGCGTGCGTGACGTTGCCCGTGGTCTGCGCGAGCGCCTTGATGATCAGCTCTCGCTCGAGGCGGCTCATCGCTGCTTTGACTTGCTCCTTGAGTCCGTCGGGCCGTGTACCCATATCCGCGGCAGGCGTGGTCGAAGGAGGCTCCGGCGTCGAAACGCCCTGCATCTCGCTCGGCAAATCGCTGGATTTCAGGTTCGCACCGTCGGAGAACAAGACCGCGCGTTCGATCACGTTCTCGAGCTCTCGAATGTTGCCCGGCCAAGGATACGCGACCAGGCGAGCTTCGCAGTCCTCTTCCAAGCCGAGCACGGACTTTTTGAGTCGCGCGTTGAATTTGTCGATGAAGTGCTGGGCGAGCAGCGGAATATCGGAGCCGCGTTCGCGCAGCGACGGTAGCCGGATCGGCACGACGTTCAGTCGATAATAGAGATCCTCGCGGAACGTCCCCTGCGTGATCTCCTTTTTGAGATCGCTGTTGGTCGCTGCGATCAGTCGCACGTCGACGTGGATTGTCTTGACGCCACCGACGCGCTCGAACTCGCTCTCTTGCAGCGCGCGCAGGAGTTTGACCTGCATCTCCACCGGAATCGAGCCGATCTCGTCGAGGAAGAGCGTGCCGCCGGAGGCGAGCTCGAAGCGCCCGGGTTTCGAGCCCACCGCGCCGGTGAACGCTCCGCGCTCGTGTCCGAACAGCTCGCTCTCCATCAGATCTTTTGGAATCGCGGCGCAGTTGACCTTGATGAACGGCTTGTCACGGCGCGACGAATTTTCATGCAGCGCTCGCGCCACGAGCTCCTTGCCCGTGCCGCTCTCGCCCGTGATGAGCACGGTGGTCGGCGTATCCGCAACGCGATCGAGCACGGCGTACAGCTCGATGATGCTCGGACTCTGACCGATGATGCCGTAGCGCGCCGCGAAGGTGGCGTCCGGCTGCTGGCGCGACGCTTCCGTGGCCGACAGATCGCGCGTACGCAGGGCCTTGCGCACGATCGCGCGCACTTCCGCCTGATCGAAGGGCTTGGTCAGGTAATCGAACGCGCCCGTCTTGAGCGCCTCCACCGCGTTGTCGACAGTACCGTGCGCGGTGATCATCACCACCGGCAGATCCTCGTCCATGGCCACCGCTTGGCGCAAAAGCTCCATGCCGTCGATCTTCGGCATGCGCAGATCGGTGATCACGAGATCGAGGTGATTGTCGCGCAAGATTTGCAACGCTTGCTCGCCGTCCTCCGCCGTGTGCACGTCGTAACCATCACGCTCGAGCTGCGCGCTAAGCACACGTCTCAAATTCGGCTCGTCGTCGACGACCAAGATCTGCTTGCGTTCGGGCAGCATCGACCCCCATCGTGCCTTAGACGGCGCTGCAGGGCTAGTCGGCCGCATTTTCTCTTCGGGGTTTCTGTTTGGTGTAGCCGCATGCACCAGGCCTGGCGTTTGATCACATTTCTTGTGGAGTTCTGGCTGGAAAACGTCATGCGACTACTCCGAGGCGTTGCGGGGCATTCGCCCAACCCTCAACCGTTCGGGTATGTCGAAGCGCCACCGGCACCCAGGAATGCTGCTGGTTGAGCTCTGGGTTGAGCCTTGAGATTTGGCCGATGCTCAGTCCAGCCCGCGCCCCGGGAGTGTCGAACTGTCGCGTCGACTTGGATCTTGGAGGTCAAACCGCGAGCACTTCCAGATCGCGATGCGCCTCAGCTGTCGAAGCGCTTCTCGAGCTTTTCGAGGCGCCGCTCGATGTCCGACAGTCGCTCGACGGAATAGGTGCGCTCCTGAATGCTGACGGCGATCAAACGGTCGAGTCGCTCGCTCAGCCGATCCCCGAGCTGATCGACACGATCCCCGAGCTGATCCACGCGATCCCCGAGCTGATCCACGCGATCACTCAGGCGATCGATGCGAGCGCCGACGCTGTCGAAGCGCTCGCTGTGATCCACGAGGAGGCTCGTGACGCGCCCGAGCGTGCGTTTGACGTCGCTGGCGTCGCGTTCGAGTCGCTCGAGCCGGGCCATCGTGTTCTTCGATTCTGCCATGCCCCGACACATCGGTCACCTGAGCGCCTGGTTTCCGGAGATCTACGGGCAGCGCTCGCCGCCCTTCCCGAGCGCCAAGAGCGACGAGCAGTAGAAGAGAGCGACCTTGCCGCTGCTCGGGCCGGCTGCCGCGATCACGTCGCGGTCAGCGAGGTGCGGCGCGCACAGCGCGGTGCCGAGCCCATCGCCCTCCTCGGCCGAGGACAAGAACTTGGCGTCGGCGAACAGCGTGTCGCTCGGGCGCTCGACGTCGAAGACCAGCAGCGCGCCCGCGTTGTGCTTGCCACGTACGGTCATGCCGGGCGCACCGACGATCACCTCGCCGTCGCCGTCACCGTCGAGATCACCGACGGCCAGCGACGCCCCGAAGCTCGACGACGCGCAGTCACTCAGGCTCTTGCTGGAACCGCAGGAGAACGAGCCGAGCAATGCGCCCGCCGGCAGCGCAGAGAACGAGCACACCGACGCGCTCGTTTCCGGCAGGGTGCCGAGCACGCGGCCGTCGAGCACGTGTACGTTGTCCGCGTCGGATAGGACCAGATCGTCGTCGGCGTCGCGATTGACCTTGCCGCTCGCGAGTGCTCGGCCAAACCCCGGTATGCCGCCCAAACAGCCGAGGAACGCCGAACCGGTGCCTCCGTCGCTGCGCCACAAAAGCACGTCGCCGCTGGTCGGAGCGCCAACCGCATAGATGCGCGCGCCACCGACGACCATTACGGCCAGCGTCGTGCCGTAGCTCGCGTCCGTGCCCAGAGCTTGTGCGAGGTCGGACGGCATCGTCAAAGAGCCGATGCTCGCCAGGCCGGGCGGATAGAACCAGGCGTCGCGCACGGAGCGACTCGTCGAGCCGGTGGCGAGCACGGACGGATCCGCGCTGCTGTCGGCGACGCTCGACGTGTCGTCGGGCTGTTGCACGCTCAAATCGAACGAGAGCTGCGCCGCGGGTGCACTCGGCATCGGCAGTACGAACTCGACCGCGTCGGAGCAGCGCACGATGAGTCCGTTCTTGCCGCCGAGACTGCCGGCGCCACCAATGAAGCAGCGCGGCGAGTGAACGCTCGTGCCGGGGCCGAGCGCAGACGGCAGACCTGCCAACGGAATGCTCGCCGAGCATTGCTCCGAGGACGGGTCGCAAT
>DASXKQ010000006.1:0-19587 GCA_036496745.1 Polyangiaceae bacterium | reverse complement strand
CGTGATCGGTTTTTGAAGATAGGCGGCGCCGGTTTCGAGCAGGCCGTGACGTAAGACGCTGTCGTCCGCGTAGCCCGACATGAACAGAATCTTCATTTGGGGTCGCAGCGGCGCGAGCTGTTTGGCGAGCTCGGGCCCGCTCATCCGCGGCATGACGACGTCGCTGAGCAGGAGATCGATTTGGGTCGGGTGTCGTTCGCAAGCGAGCACGGCTGCGCGCCCGTCATGCGCGATGATGACCTGGTAACCGTACCGCCTCAGAATGCTCGCCGTGACCGTGCGCACCTGGCCTTCGTCTTCGACGAGCAAGATCGTTTCGTTGCCCAGCAGAGTCGGCAGTGATGCCGGTGGTTGTACACTCTCCGGCTCTCCGTCGACGCGGGGCAGGTAGATCTTGAAGGTCGTACCTTGACTAGGCTCGCTGTAGACCCAGATAGTGCCGCCGCTCTGCTGCACGATGCCGAATACCGTGGACAGCCCGAGACCGGTCCCTTTGTCTCGCTCCTTGGTGGTGAAAAACGGTTCGAAGATCCGCGCTTGGGTGGCCTTGTCCATGCCGGTCCCCGTGTCGCTCACGGCGAGCATCACGTAGGTACCGGGCTTTGCAGGCAGGTGACCGAGTGCGTAGTGCTCGTCGAGCGCTACGTCGGCCGTCTCGATCGTAAGCTTTCCGCCGGTCGGCATGGCGTCACGCGCGTTCACCACGAGATTCAGAATGACTTGTTCGACGTGACCTTGATCGGCGCTGACGCGACCCGTTGCGCGCGTGAGTGAGGTGAGTTCCACGTCCTCACCGAGCACCCGTTGCAGCATCTTGTCCATGCCGATCAGGATTTGGTTGAGGTCGAGCACTCTCGCCTCGACGAGATCTTGACGGCTGAAGAGCAGCAACTGGCGCGTGAGCCCCGCGGCGCGCCTGCCGGCTGCGCAAATTTCCCTGACATCGGTGCGCAGAGGATCGCCCTCTTTCAGATCTGCAAGGATCAGATCTCCATAGCTCAAGATAACTGACAGGACGTTGTTGAAATCGTGCGCGACGCCGCCTGCGAGGCGGCCGATGGCCTCCATTTTTTGCGATTGCCTTAGCTGTTCTTCGCTACGACGCAGCGCTACTTCGCTCTCGCGCAGCGCTTGCTCGGCGCGACGACGCGCGGCGCGCTCGTCGTACTCGCGCAGCTCTCGCTCGATGACGGGCGTGAGCCGCGCCAGCTTGTCCTTTAGAATGTAGTCGTGAGCGCCCGCACGCATCGCCTCCACCGCGGTCTCTTCGCCGATGGTGCCCGAGACGATGATGAAGGGAATGTCGAGCTCGAGCTCCTTGACGACGCTCAGCGCGGCCGCGGCCGAGAACCGAGGCATGGACCAATCGGACAGCACGAGGTGCCACGAGCGGCGCGCGAGCGCGGCCCGCATCGTTTCCGCGTTCTCCACGCGTTCGCTGTCGATCGGTCGGCCTAGCTTGCCGAGTTCGTGCAACACGAGCTTCGCGTCGGTCGGCGAATCCTCGACGAGCAGGACGCTGAGCGTCGTCACTCAAGCCTCGGCGCGGGCTCGTTGTGGAGCAGCCAGAACAGCCCCAGCGTTTGTGCGGCTTTCAGGAACTCGGAGAACTCGACTGGCTTGCGCACATAAGCGTTGGCTCCGAGAACATAGCTGCGCATGACGTCTTCCTCCTCCAGCGACGACGTCAGGATCACCACGGGCAGGAGCCGAGTCCGTGCGTGCGCGCGAATGCGCTCCAGCACTTCTAGCCCGTCCACCTTGGGTAGCTTCAAGTCGAGCAGGACGACCGTGGGCAGCGCGCTTGCCTCGGCGTCAGGCCCTTGCAGGTACTCGAGCGCCGACGCGCCGTCACGCCGGACGATGATCTCGTTCGATACTCCGCAGCTTTGGAACGCCAGCAGCGTCAGCTTTTCGTCACTCGGATTGTCTTCGACCAACAAAATGACTTTGTTCATGATGTTCCCTCGGGGGCGTGCGCCGGCAGCGCGAAATAGAAAGCAGCGCCGCTGCCGACAGAACCCTCCGCCCAGACGCGACCCCCGTGCCGATTGACGATGCGTTGCACGGTCGCCAGCCCAATGCCGGTGCCCGGGAATTCATCCGCACCATGCAAGCGCTGGAAAGGTCCGAATAGCTTGTTCGCGAACGCCATGTCGAAGCCGGCGCCGTTGTCGCGCACGAAAAATGCGGGTGCGCCGTCCTTTTCCTGCGCACCGAATTCGATGCGGGGTAGCTCGGCCTTGCTCGTGAATTTCCAGGCATTCCCCAGCAAATTGTCGAGCAGAGCGCGCGCGAGCGTGGGGTCCATCTGACTACGCAAACCATCCTGAACGATTTGCTCGACCTGACGCTCGGGCTCGCCTGCCGCGAGACGCGCCAGGCTTGCCCGCACCAGGGACGAGAGGTCGACAGGCTCCGGGCGCAACGACCCTCGACTGAGCCGCGCCAGGTTCAGGAGCGCGTCGATCAGGAGGCCCATCTTCTTCGAGTTCTGCAAGATCTCTTGCAGGAAATCCTGGCCTTTGGCGTCGAGCTTGCTCTCGTAAGACTCGCACAAGAGCTGCGCGAAGGCGTTCATGCCTCGCAGCGGCGCTCGCAAATCGTGGGCGACCGAGTAGCTGAACGCCTCGAGTTCGCGATTGGCGGCTTCGGCTGCTTCCTTGGCATGCGCCAGCTCGCGCTCGGCGAGCAGTCGAGCGGAAATGTCGCGCACGATTTTTGCGGCACCCGTCACCTTACCCTTCGGGTCACGCATCGGTGAGCTCGTCACCGAGACCTGCACTTCGCTCTGGTCCTTGCGGAGTCGCACGGTATCCAGGTGCTGAATGGATTCGCCGCGTGCTAGCCGCGCCAAGATGCTTTTCTCTTCGCTCTTGCGCGCCGTCGGTACCAGGAGCGTCATGGATTTTCCCACGATCTCGTCCGCTGTGTAGCCGAATAGCTGCTGAGCTCCGTCGTTCCAGCTCGTGATCTGGCCGTCGAGTGTTTTACCGATGATGGCGTCGTCGGACGCCTCGACGATCGCAGCGAGCCGGAAGCGCTGTTCGTCCGCTTTCTTGCGCTCGCTGATGTCTCGGATTGCGCTGGAAACCAGCAGGCCCTCCGCGGTGTCGACCGGACCCAAACTGATCTCGATCGGGAACTCCGTCCCGTCCTTGCGCATACCATAGAGTTCCAGGCCAGCGCCCATGCTGCGTGCGCGCGGACTGTCGAAGTATCGCGTTCGATGACTTTCGTGTTGGTCGCGCAGTCGCTCGGGAACCAGGAGTTCTACGGATTGCCCAATGAGCGCGTCGCGCGAATAGTCGAATAGCCGCTCGGCTTGCGAGTTGACGAGCACGATCTTCCCCTCGCGGTTCGTGATGACCACGGCGTCCGGCGCGGCTTCTACGAAGCTTCGGAACGTCGCCTCCGACGTACGCGCTTCCCGAAGGTGCTCGATCGCGTTCGCCATACGCTTGCTGCCGCGCAGGTCGAGAACGAAGGCGATGCACTCGCGCTCCGTGCCTTCCAGCAGGGCCGAGCCAACGAGCACGGGCACTCGCGTGCCGTCTTTGCGGATGTATTGCTTCTCTCGCAAGCGCGCCACGCCTGTTGCGGCGAGTTCTTGGACTGCGCGCTGGTCCTCAGGCCGCCATTCGGGCGGGGTCAGGTCCATCCAGCGCACGGCACCGGACAGGATTTCCTCACGCTCGTAACCGGTGAGCTCCAAGAGCGCGTCGTTGATCTCGAGCACCTTTCCGTCGAGATTCGCGACGACGATGCCAAGGATGCCCGAGTCAGCGAGCCTGGCGAAGCGCGCTTCGGCAGCTTTGCGGCCCTTGTCGGCGTGCAACTGCTCGGTCACGTCCTTGATGAGCACGAGGCGACCCTCGCGAGCGTTGAACGGAAGCGAGTGCGCCCGCACCTCGACATCGCAGATCGTGCCGTCCTTCTTGCGATGTCGAACCACGAGGGGGTTCGACGCGGGCAGGGCGCGGGCCACGGCGTCACGGTTCCTCGCGATGTCTTCGGTCGGCCAGAGATCGGTGAGCGTCATGCTCGAGAGCTCAGCGCGTTCATAGCCGTACTGGCGAACAGCGGCGTCATTCAGCTCCAAAAACTCGAGCGTTTGCGGGTCGAATACGAACATCGGCTGCGGGTTGTTCTCGAAGATCATCCGATAGCGTTCTTGGGCGGCGCGCTCCGCCTCATAGGAACGCGCGTTTGCGATCGCCAATGCCGCGTGCTCGGCGACTGCCTCGAGCAACTTCAGATCGTCGTCCACGAAGGGATGCTCGGGATCGCTCCGAAACAGGCTGGTCACGCCGATCACCTCGCCGCGCGATTTGAGCGGTACCACCATCACGCCGGTGACGCGGAGCTTCTCGAGGAAGCTTCGATAGATGGCTGGAGACGCAGCGACGAACTCCATCGAATCGACGTGGGGGATCAGGATCGACTGTCCCGTCAGCGCCGCGCGCCCGGTGGTGCCTTCACCGACTCGTTGAGGTTGCGACAGTAGCTGGCGCACGCCGGCTGCCAGCTCCGGGTTCGGGTGGTAAGCGGCCCCGGAGAGCTCGAACCACTCCGCGTCTGCGCTGAGGCTTCGGATCGTGCACAGGTCTCCGCCGAGCTCGCTGAGCCGCCGGGCTACGACGTCGAGTAGCTGGCGGTAGTCTTGCGATGCGGCGGCGAACTCGCGCGCTGCGTCCGCGAGCATCCGCAAGCGGTTGGCCATGCGTTCGACCGAATCCGGTAGGGACGGCGAATGACGAGTCAGTGCGTCCTCCTTGCCGGCGCGCCACCCTTATCGAGGTGCATCACCATCGTATTGCTCGAAACAGTCACTCATTTTCTCTCGAGCGCACGCGAGCCTGCGTCCTCGACGCGGGCGCCCTTTCTCCTCTAGTGCCAAGGCGCGGATCGGAAGTATCGCGGATTGGGAACGGCCGGTCCGGGAACTTTTTTAGGCGGAGGTCGTGCTTAGTTGAGGGGGCTCGGTTTCACAATAGTTTTGCAGTGTTGTGCAGGGTCGCCCGTTTTTGCCCCGCTCGCTTTTTCTGTTGACCGGCGCGAACCGTCAGCGCCTCGCAAAGCTCGAGAGTCGACCGAGCGCGGCCTCGACGCGAAGCAGCTGAGAGTCAGGCAGGTATCCGCCGAGCAGGAGGGTGATCATCAGCAACGAGAACCATTTCACCGGCCCGAACATCAAGCCGATCATCACGTGCATCATCAAGAAGCCGCAGAGCGCGAACGGTCGGGTGCGGCGCCAGCCGAGCCAGAGCGGCGCGAGCCCCTCCAGCGCTACGATCGTGAGCTGTAGCAAATGCCAAACCGCGAGCGGCGTGATAAGCGCGAGCAGCCAGGCAAAGTAGGTTTGGTAGCTGTCGTGGACGTGGGTCCAGAGCACGTAGGGTTCGCGCAGCCAGTCGCCACGCGCCTTGAAGACGGCCGAGCAGCCATAAAATATCGGTAGGAAAAGCTGGATGAAGCAAAGAGCGCCCGAGCGCACGAACTCGGGCGAGTCCGCCTCCGGCTCGCGCCGCTGCGCGAGCAGCGCATCGACGCTGTAGCGCGTGCCGGCCGAGCTGAAAAATAGAGCGAAGGCGAGCGTCGGTGTCAGCTTCGTGACCGTGAACGCCGCCAAACGGTCGCTGAGCGCGATCCAGGCGACGAGCAGCGCGAACGTGAGCGCGGCGAGGCGCGTGCGGTAGCCGAGTGACAGACAAATGCCCGCGAGCACGGTGAGCGCCGCGAGCAGCCACGCGGCGGTATCGGGTAGCGGTGGCAAGTACAGTGGTTGGCGCCAGTCGTCGTGGCCGAGATCTGGAACGTGAAAGCCCGTTTCGCCGAGCAGCTCGTCGGCGTGAAGTAGCCGCCCCGACAAGAAACCGAGCGCGGCGAGCGGAAACAAGAAGCGCACCAGCTCGAGCCGCGAGAGTCGCTGCGGCCTCGCGAGCCAGCGTCGGAAGAGCGACCAGAAAATCACTGCCCGAGCTCCCGGCAGCTGGCTTCGCGCTGCGATTCGGGCGTGTAGTAAGCGTGCTTGACGTAGCTCTCTGGAAAGCTCGCGAGCGGCAGATGTCGAAAGCGCGCTACGGGGCTGCCGGGTTCACCGAGCGGTATGTGGACGCTCGAAAAACGCACGCCGCCGATCGGGCTCGCGCTGAGCCCGTGGCTACGAGCCGCGAGCGCCGCCTCGTTGTAGCGAACGATCAGGTAGCCGGCGAGAGCTCGCATCGTCGTGCGATCGGAGTGGTAGAACTGCAGTGTTCGAAAAAACCGATTTTCCTTCTCGCCATCATCAATCGGAAAGTACGGTCGCAGTTCGAGTTCGACGAACTTCTGCTGCTGGCAGTCATAGCCCTCCGCTCGATATTCGAGCACGGCCTTGTCCTCGTACGGAAACAGCGCCGCGATCTGCGTGAAGAATCGGAGCGGGCGCGGTATGTCGTTGACCCAGCGCGCTGCACTCGCGTCGCCGAACAGCGCGCAGAAAAATCCGGCAGCGAGCGCAATCAAGACTTTCGCGAGCCAGCTGGGCACCCAGGACTCGACGACTCGATCTCGAGGCTTGGGTTCGCCTGCCACGCGCGCGGCGACAGCGTGTCGGTCTGGACCGGGGGGCATAGAACGGCTCATGATGCTGGCACGAGGCGCGTCGATAAATCGCGAGGCAAATGGCGTCGACGGCCGATTGCTCAGGAATCGAGCCCTCCCGAAGCTTGCTCCGCCGCGGAGGCCCGGCGTACGCTCGGCACTCCGCCGAGCGTCAAAATTGCCCTCTTCACGAGCCATGACCCGCGAGCACGCGAACAACCTCAAAGTTTTTGCCGGCGCGTCTCATCCGGAGCTGGCGCACGAGATCTGCGTAGAGCTCGGGATCCCGCTCGGGCGTTCGCACACCACGCGATTTTCGAACGAGAACTTGAAGGTCAAAATCGAAGAAAACGTGCGCGAGCAAGACGTGTTCGTGGTGCAAACCTCGTGCTCGCCGCTGTCCGAGCACATCGTCGAGCTCTTGATCATGCTGGATGCGCTGCGCCATTCTTCCGCCCAGCGCGTGACGGCCGTGATTCCGTATTTTCCCTACGCGCGCAGCGACAAGAAGGACGAACCGCGCATTTCAATCACCGCCCGGCTAATGGCCGATTTGCTGGTGACCGCGGGAGCGGATCGCGTGCTCACGGTCGACCTCCATTCCCCGCAGATCCACGGCTTCTTTTCGGTGCCCGCCGATCAACTGACGGGCGTGCCGGCGCTTTGTGAGCGGCTGCGCGCCGATGATCTGTCGAACACCGTGGTGGTGGCGGCGGACGTGGGAGAAGCGAAGGACGCCGGCCGCTTCGCGAAAGAGCTCGACTTGCCGCTGGCGTTCATCGACAAGCGGCGTCACGGCGACGACGAAGACGCGCAGCCCGCGCACGTGATCGGTGATATTTCCGGCAAAGACTGTTTGCTCGTCGACGACGAGATCGCGACCGGAGGCACGCTGCTCAAGGCGGCGGATTTCTTGCTCGCGCACGGCGCGCGCTCGGTGTCGGCGGCCGTCGTGCATGCGGTGCTGTCGGGGCGCGCCATCGAGCGTCTGCGCGCGAGTCCGTTGAAGCGCTTGCTCGTGACCAACACCATCCCGATTCCAGTCCCGAGCCGCTCCGCTCAAATCGAGATTCTTTCGCTCGCGCCGCTGCTCGCGACCGCGATCGCTCATATTCACGATGGACGCTCGGTGTCAGAGCTTTTTTGATGCCGACGGGTCACGTGCGATTGGCGCGAGTGACGACAGTGTTAGAATGCCCTGAGTGCCGATGACCCAGAAGTCGCTCGCGCTCGTAGGCTCAGCCGATGGCTGGCGCGCGGGTCGGGGCGGGGTGCGACGCACCTTACTGATTTGTCCGCCGTTTCAGCATACGCGCGTGGCGCCGCTCAGTACCGTACTCTTGGCGACCTTCCTGCGCACGCACGGGCTCGAGTGCCGTGAAGCCCACCTGCACTTCGAGCTCGCGCGCTTGCTCGGCACCGAGCGCTACCTCGCGGTGGCCAGCGACGAGGGCAGCACCGCGGGTGAGCTGCTCTTCGCCGAAGGACTTCACGGCGAACTCTTGGCGGAGAGCGCTCGTGAGGAACTCAGTGCTCACTTCGGGCCGCTCGCCGAGCGCACGCGCATGCTGAGCCGGTTTGCCGCGTCGTGCCTGGAGCAACTCAGTGCGGCGCGACCCGACGTCATCGGTCTCACCACCTCGTTGAACCAGCTGATGGCGGCGCTGTGGCTCGCCAAGCTCGTGAAGCAGCACGTGCCGCAGGCACGCGTGGTCCTCGGCGGCGCCAGCTGCACCGATCCCATGGGTCGGCAAATCCTCGCGGCGTACCCGTACGTGGACCTGGTGGTGAGCGGCGCCGGCGAGCTCCCGCTCTTGAAGCTCGCGCGTGGAGAGGAGCCGGCGGAGCGCTTCATCGAGAGCTATCAGCCGGTGGATCTGGACGCGCTGCCCACGCCGGATTTCAGCGTGCTACTCGAGCAAGCTGGGGAATTCTCGGCGGATCCACGCTTCATGCTCACCTTCGAGAGCTCGCGTGGTTGCTGGTGGGGCGAGAAGATGCACTGCCGGTTTTGCGGTCTAAATGGCAAGCAAATGCGCTTTTCCGAGAAGTCGAGCGCGCGCGTGCTGGCGGAGGTCCGCGGCCTTTGGGACGCGCACCGCCACCCGCTGATGGCCACGGATACGATCTTGTCGCGCACGCACCTGAAGGAAGTGATTTCAAAGCTCGCAGAATTTCCGGAGCGGCCTCGCTTGTTCTACGAAGTGAAGGCCAACATGACGCAAGCCGAGGTCGTCTCGCTCAAGAGAGCGAACGCCACTACGTTGCAGCCGGGCATCGAGAGTCTCAGCACGCATCTCTTGCAACTCATGCAAAAGGGCACCACGGCGATTCAGAATCTGGCGCTGCTCAAGTGGTCACGTGAGCAAGGCATCTCGCTCGCCTGGAATCAGCTGTGCGGCATTCCCGGTGAAAGCGTCGATGACTACGACGCGCAGATCGCCCTGATCGAACAGATCCCGCACTTCAATCCGCCCGACGGCCCAAACCCGGTGCGGCTCGATCGCTACAGTCCCTATTTTGCCAAATATCAGGAGTTCGGCTGGAGCGCGGTTCAACCGCTGCGCCAATATCCGCTGCTCCATCCGCAACTCGCCGCGGACGACGTCGCGCGGATCTCGTTTCGCTTCACGGGGGTGGGCGCGGTCGAGCCGGAGCAGTACCTCGAGCGCTTCACGGCGGCGGTGTCACGTTGGCGGAGCCGGCATGACGCGGGCGACGGCTTGTTCCTACACCCGCAGCAAGGCTTGATCCGCAACAGCGCGGGCAAGGGCTTTCGTTTTCTGCCCGGCCCCACGCTCGACGCGATCGTTGCAAACACGCATGACATCGTGCACGTTCCTTGGTTGCTCGAGCGCGTGGGCTGTGAACGATCGCTGCTGGAGGAGCTCGCGCGGCAAGGTATCGTCTACATCGAGGGCAACAAGGTGCTCAACCTCGCCGTGCGCAGCGAGCCACCGAGCGACGCCGGCGAACTCGCCGGTGCAAGCTGAGCGCTACTTGTCGAGCGAACAGCCCAGCACGAAATCGATGCGGTGTGGCGCGCTCGTCTTCAGCGCGTCGCAGGCCTCGCCCATCAGCACGACCTGCCCTTGGGCGTCGACCGTGTAGCCGCTTTCGTCGTTGCTGAGCGGGCTGCAGTCGAAGCTCACGCCCTGCACGGGCGAGCCGGATCCAGGCACGGTCAACGCGCAACCGTCCGCCGGCTGCGTGTAGACGGTGCACGGCGAGCAATAGTCGTTGTTCGCGCAGTCGAGCGGACAAGCCGGCCCTGCGTCTTCGACGATGACGATGCCACCGCTACCACCGTCGCCGGCTGCGGCGTTCGCGCCGGCCGCGGCGTTCGCGCCGCCCGTTGCCGCCCCGCCGCTGGTGGCGCCGCCCGCGCTTGCGCCCGCGCTACCTGCATTGCCGGCGCTCGGGACTGGCTGCGGATTGCTGGAGACGGCTCCACCGCAGGCGGCGCTGAGGAGTCCCGCCGTCGCGAACGAGCACACCCGACTCCGCATGGGCCGCCACATCTTGGTCTGGATTATGACATTGTGCGCAACTTCAGACTACGAGCTTGATGCGTCGCAAAAAGGCGTGGTTCGCCTACGCCAGGGGACGTCGAGCTCGTTGGGCGAAGCGGATCGCTGAAGCGCCTGCAAATCCGCGAAGTATCGCAAAAACGGCCACGGATGGGTTTGAGGCAAGGATTGCGCTCGGGCACCCCTTCGATCAGGGCGACACCCCCAGCGCGAGGTTCAGATGACATTTGCCCACCGCCTGCTGAAATCGAACAAACCGCACCACTTCCTACTGGGGCTCTTGGCCGGTCTCGGCTTGCTGGTCACCCGAAATGCCCACGCCACGGACTACTACGTCGCAACCACGGGCAGTGACGCGAACACCGGCACCATCGACCAGCCCTTTGCCACGCTGCAGAAGGGCGTCAACATGGCGGGGGCGGGCGACACCGTCTACATCCGCGGGGGGACGTACAGCATCGTCACGCCGACCAATAGCGGCTCGGGGATCACGTTCTCGAAGAGCGGGACGTCGGACACGAATCGCATCAAGTATTGGGCCTATAACGGCGAGCAGCCGATCTTCGACTTCTCGCAGATGGTCATCTCGACCACCGGCTACACGCACGGCTTCGTCGTGACGGGGAGCTGGCTGCATTTCAAGGGGCTCGAGATCATGGGTGTCCCCATGAACATGTTCTCGAACAACGGCGTTGCCGTGAATGGCGGGGGCAACGACATCTTCGAGCTTTTGAACATGCACCACAACAGCGGCAACGGGATTTTCATCGGCAAGGGTGGCGGGGGACACTTGATCCTCAACTGCGACGCGCACGACAACTACGATCCGACGTCGAATCAAGGCGATGGACAGAACGCCGACGGCTTCGGGCTCCATTATCAAACGACTGGCGCGGTCTCGACGTTCCGAGGCTGTCGTTCGTGGTGGAACTCGGACGACGGCTTCGATTTCATCAACCAGGAGTACCCCGGCGTCATCGAGAACTGCTGGGCTTTCGCCAACGGCTACATCAAGTCCGGCACGGCTCGGCCCGGCGCAGGCAATGGCAACGGCTTCAAGGTCGGCAGCAGCACGACGGGTGTTCGGCACACGGTCACGAACAGCGTGGCCTGGAAGAACGTCGAAAACGGCTTTTACGCGAACCACTCGCTAGGCGGTAACGATTGGTTCAACAACACGTCGTTCATGAACGGCACGCAGTACAACATGCTCGCGACTGACCCAACCACTTCGTCGACCGCCGTAATCTTGATGGGCACGCTCGTGCACAAGATGCGGAACAATATCGGGTTCCCCAACAAGAACCAGAATATGGACGGCGTCGATACTCAATTCAACAGTTGGGACTTGGGCCTCACGCCCGCCAACGCGGATTTCGTGAGCACCGCCACCACCGTGGACGAGGCCTTCGCCATCGGTCCGCGTCAGGCGGACGGAAGCCTACCCAACATCGATTTCATGAAGCTCGCCGCCGGGAGCAAGATGATCGACAAGGGCACGGACGTCGGTCTTCCGTATGTGGGTGCAGCCCCAGATCTGGGCGCTTATGAATACGGAGCCACCAGCGCGGGCGGCGCGGCAGGCGCGGCGAGCGGCGGCGCAGCGGGCGCGAGCGGGACGACCAGCACGGGCGGCACCGCGGGCGCTGCGGGTACCGCAGGCGCAGGCGTAGGTGCGGCGGCAGGTGTAGGAGCAGGCGCTGCGGCAGGCGCAGGCGCCGCGGCAGGCACGGACGCGAGCGGCGGTTTTACAACCGGCGGTCAAGCGACTGGCGGCGACGTCGGCACCGGCGGAAGCGTCAGCGCCGGCGGCGGGCCGTCGAGCGGTGGCGCAAACGCGGGCAACACGGGTATCTCGAGCGCCGGCACAGACACGCGCGCGGCCGCCAACTCCGCGAACTCACCCGGTTGCAGTTGCAAAGTGATTGGCAGTTCCAAGCACGCGCCCACGGGTTCGCTCTGGTTGAGCATCGGCGCAGCCGCGCTGGCTCTGAGTCGGCGTCGTCGGCGCGGGGCGGCTTAGGGTCGCGGTAGCGCCACGCGCGAGGCTTGCCGGCGACTTCGCGGGTCTGCCCACCGCGCCGTGATCGGATGCGCAAAGCATGGTAGATTTCGTGCCATGTTGCGTCGCTTCACTTGCTTTTTGGTGGTTGGGAGTACGCTAGCTTGCCTGCCGCTCGCGTGCGGCGGTTCGGCATTCAATTCGGGCGCCTCGCCCAGCGCGGGCGGCGCCGGCGCGGGTACCGCCGGCCTTGCCGGCGCGTCGGGTAGCAGCGCCGGTACGTCGGGCAACGGCGGTGTCGGTGGCACCGGCGCAGGCGTGGGCGGGCTCGGTGGAAGCGGCAACGCATCGGGCGCCGGTGCTACCGCAGGCTCGAGCGGCGGCAGCGCGGGCGCGAATGGCGGCAGTGCTGGGACCTCTGGCAAAGGCGGTGCGGGCGGCATCGGCGGCATCGGCGGCATCGGTGGTATCGGCGGCATTGCAGGCTCCGGCAATACGAGTCACGCGGAGTGCAAGAGCAGCACGGATTGCATGCTGCACAGCGACTGTTGCTCGTGCGCGGCAGAGCCCACGACCATGCTCGGCGCCACGTGCAACGTGGCCTGCACCAAGACTCCCTGCAGCGTGCTGGGCGTCGGCGCGAGTGACGTCGAGTGCGTCTCAGGTCGCTGCGTGCTGAAACTCAGCTGTGACGCAAGGCATCTGGCCTGCACGACGCCCGCACCGGCGTGTGCGGTCGGGCAAGTACCAATCATGAACTCGGATGGCACTTGCTACAGCGGGCAGTGCCTGAACGCGAACCAGTGTGACGCCGTGGGCTCCTGCGATCCATGCACGGCTGCCGGCCTGGCTTGCGTGACGGACGCGGCTGCAGGCGGGCCGGACTATCATTGCGTCACCACGCCACAAGCTTGTAAGGCGAACGCTACGTGCGCCTGCATGGGCGTGTGCCAAGGCTCGTATCAATGCAACGCGCCAGACAGCACGCAGCTCGATTGCAACTGTCCGACCTGTTGAGGTTCGCCACTGAGCACGCATCAGCGGCCTCGACGTGCGTAACCCGCCCTAATCCGGCGGCCCGCACAGCTCGAGCACACGGTGTCTCAGCTTGCGCTTGGCGCGCTCTTCGAGCTGGCGGGTTCGTTCACGGGAGATGCCGAAAAATCTCCCAATTGCGGCGAGACTCAGCGCTTCCTCCGCATCCGCCATCAGCCGCTTCTCGACGATGTATCGCTCGCGGACATCCAAGCCGCAGAGGGCCGCGCGCACGGCTCGAGTTCGCGACTCGTCGCTATGCGGCGGGCCGTCGTTGTCCTTCACGCAAGGGAGTAGGTCGAGCAGCGTCAGGTCCGTACCGCGATGCACGCTTGCGTCCAGGGAAACGTCGGGCGAGTCGGCTCTGGACACGATCCACGCGGCTCGCTCGGGTGAGACGCCGAGTCGCGCGGCGAGTAGTTCCGTCGCGTCATCGCTATGTCCAACCAGATTCGACACGCGGGACGACTCGCGCCGAACCTTGAAAAACATTCGCGAACTGAACACGCCGCCGCAGGAGCGGACTAGACTCCGTGAACGCAAGATGTAGTCGACGATATAGCTTCGGATCCAGTGCTTCGCGTAAGTGAGAAAGCGCCCACCGCGGGTCGGGTCGAACTTCGATAGCGCGTGAACCATGCCGAAACTTCCCTCGGCGACCAACTCGTCGAGAGGGACTCGATAGCCGCGGTACCGTCGGGCGATCAGCGCCACGTATTTCAGGTGCGCGCGCACCAGGTGGTCGCGCGCGTCGAGGTCACAAGAGTGCTTCCAGCGACTGACGAGCGCGCGCTCCTCTTGGTCGGAGAGTGTCGACGTCCGCAACGAAATGGGGGTCACTGTCGGCTCTATTGCGTGAGAGTGCCGCGGGACAGCGCGTGCCAGGCAGCTCATTTGCGTGCCGCCACGCAAGACGACCGGCGTCGGGGTATTGTTCGGTCGCGACGCGGGCCGCCGCGACTGCCTCGTCGAAACGTCGCATCACGGTTTCAAGCGCGCCTCTGCGCGCGTCGGTTGAAAGAGCTCGATCGGATTTCCCGAGGGATCTTCGAGCAGGATTTGTTTGCCGCCGACACCGGTCACGATTTCGTTGCGGAAGCGCGCCCCGGAGTTTTTCAGTGTTGCCACGAACTCTTCCAGGTTCTCCACTTCGATCGCGAAGCGATTCCAGCCACCGGGTTTCTGTCGTTGCCCGTTCGGCATCGGTTGGCCGCCGCCGGCGCTCGGGTTCGATGCGCTCAGCACGAGGCGCAACGCGCCGCGCTCGAGCATCGCGAACGCCGGCGCAGGATGCATGAGCTCGGTAAAGCCGAGCTTGCCGCAATAAAATTGCAGGGCCGCGTCGACGTCGTCGACGATATAGCGAACTTGCACACTTGCCATGCTGCCTCTCTGGTTTCTGTGGCTTTCAGACCGAGCTCGGGCGCCAGGCGCTCGGCGAGTCTGGCTTGACGTGTGTGGGCAGCGCGAGGGATCCGACGACTCGGCTCGTTGGGCGGAGCGCCCAAGAGACGAGCGCGATCAGCGCGAACACGAGCGGGACCAGCAAGTTGCCGGCGCCGTCGCGCACCGCCGCGTGTGAAGCCGCTGCGCCGGTCATCTCGAAGATCACACCTGCGTACGCCCATTCCTTCAGACGCGGAAAACGCGGCAGTATCAACGCAAATGCGCCGAGGATCTTCCAGACGCCGAGAACTACAATGAAGTACGCCGGGTAGCCGAGGTGCGTCATCACGCGCGTCACGTCCGGTCGCTGCGTCAGGTCCAGGATGCCTCCAGACAGGAGCTCGAGTGCGATGATGATTGTCGCTATCCAGTAGGCGTAGGTTCTTGCTTTCATTTTGCCTCCTACGATAGAGCGCCAGTCGGCGGAAATTGTAGCAACCGTGTCGCGTGTGGCGTCTTTGCATGTCGAGCCCGTTCCCAACCCGATCGCGCGCGATCAGCGCGTCGCATCTGGAACGACTCCGCCTTCATTCTCGAATCGCAGAATTTCTTGGGCTTCCTCGGCGAGCCGCGCCGAGAGTTGACTCGGTTCGCCCGCGCGAGGCGCGATAGTGCGCACCGTGCGCTCGAGCGACAAGTCTGCGAGCACGCCCAAAAGCAGCGCCGCGCCGGCGATGGCCGGTGCGCGGCGTGCCCGCGCAATCCCGTAGCTCACGAGCCCGAATCCGGCGACGCCTACCAGAAAGCGGGTGGCCCGATGCCAGTGATTGAGGCGTGCACGATCAACGAGCTCGTGAGCCATCCGCGCGCGACGTCGTCCGCGCCTGCTGTTTGCGAGTCGAGCCATCTTCGCACCTCGCTGCAACTCGTCGTTGCAACTAGCGGACCAGGACGCTGCCGAGTGGCAACGGCTCGCGTGCCCAGGCCGGCGGACCTCGAGCATTTCCGGCGGCGCTCGATCATGGAATGATGCCAATCATGACCCAACTCTTGCGAGGGCAAGTCGTTGCGCTCGTTGCAATCGCGTGCGGCGCGTGCGGCAGCCCGGCCCGGAGCAGTCATGGCGCGGGCGGTGTCACCGCTTCGTCCGGCTCGGGTGGTGCGGGCACAGCCGCTTCATCTGGCACGAGCGGTTCCGGCGGAGCTTCATCCGGCTCGGGCGGTTCCGGCACCGCGGCTTCATCTGGCACGAGCGGTTCCGGCGCGGCCGGTTCATCCGGCACGAGCGGCTCCGGCGGGGGAGCAACGACTGCCAGCGTCTTCACGTATCACAACGACAACGCCAGGTCCGGCCAGAACCCGAACGAGACGATCCTGACGCCCGCCAACGTGAGCCAGAGTACGTTTGGTAAGAAGTTCTCTCAGCCCGTCGATAGCTACGTGTACGCTCAGCCGCTGTTCGTGCCCGGGCTGACAATCGGAGGCGATACGCACGATGTGGTGTTCGTCGTTACCGAGAGCAACAGCGTCTACGCGTTCGACGCCAACGCGGCTGGACCCGCACTCTGGCACACCAACGTCGGTACGGCTCTATCGTGTGGGGACCTCAACGACTGCGGCGATCTCGTTCCGGGCGCGGGCATCACGGGTACTCCGGTCATCGATCCCACCACGCAGACCATGTATCTCGTCAGTCTCGTCAAAGGCTCGACCGGGTCTCACCATCTCCTGCATGCCGTCGATTTGACGACTGGAGCCGAAAAGCTCGGCGGTCCGCTCGAAATCTCGCCGACCGCGCCGGGCACGGGGGCCAACAGCCAGAACGGCACGGTGATGTTCGACCCCTCGACTCACTACCAGAGGTGCGCGCTCCTGCTCGTCGGTGGCGTCGTCTATATCGGCATCGGCTCGAACGCCGAATCCAACTCGGACAATCACGGGTGGATCGTAGGCTACAAGGCGAGCGACTTGTCGCCCGCGATGACGTTCTGCGCGTCGCCGGATGCCAACTGGGTCTCATTGTGGCAATCGGGCGGCGGCCTCTCGTCCGATTCATCAGGCTCTGTCTACGCCGAGACGGCCAATGGCACCTTCGATGTGGACACGGGCGGTAAGGACTACGGCGACAGCGCGCTCAAGCTCGACGCGAGCGGCAACGTCGTCGACTATTTCACTCCCCACAACCAAGCCACACTCAATAGCGCCGATCTCGACTTCGGATCGGCCAATCCGATCGTGCTCCCGGATCAATCGGGTTCGGTGCCGCACGAGCTGCTCGCGTCGGGCAAGCCCGGCGTTCTCTACCTCATCAATCGCGACAACATGGGCCACTTCCACAGCGGGAGCGACACTCAGATCGTCCAGTCGGTCTCGGCTTTTCCCAATACGGCCGTCACGGGCGGCATCTTCTCCTCACCTGCGTACTGGAACGGGCACCTGTACGTCACCGGCATCGGGGGCAACGTCCAGACTTTCACGCTGAGCGCCGGGAAACTGTCGACGTCACCTGCGTCGCAGACGTCCGGGAAGTTCCCGTTTCCAGGGGCGACCGTGAGCGTCTCGTCCAACGCAGCCACCGCAGGCATCGTTTGGGTACTCGACGGAGGCGGCGGCGTGCTCTACGCCTTCGACGCCACGAACCTAGCCACCGAGCTTTACGACACGACCCAGGCATCGGGCGGCCGCGACGCGGCGGGCCTACCGGTCAAGTTCGCAGTCCCAACCGTCGTCAACGGCCACGTGTACGTCGGGACCCAGACGGAGCTCGACGTGTATGGGTTGTTGTAGCGACAGGTCTCGACTTTCGACGTTGCGGCCCTGTTAGCCTACGGCGAGGACGCCGAGTCCTTGCCGTCGAGGGCGCCAAGGAAGGTGACGAGATCGCTCTGCTCCGTATCGGTGAGCTCGAGCGGGACGAGCTCGCTTTGGCCCACGTAGTTCCCGGGAGGATCGCCGCCTCGATCGTGGAATGCCACGACGTCGTCGAGGGTGAGCAAGAGCGCGGAGTGCATGAAACTCGGGCGACGGCTGACACAACGGAGGACGGGCGTGCGAAATGCCCCATCGAGGTTCGGTCCTAGGGTCGTGGGCAGCCGGCCGTCGTCGCCGTCACTGTAGGGGCCCGTGATGCCGATTGGGTCAGCGATCGCCGCCTGCAGATCTGGGAGCGCGCCGCGATCGTTGTCGTTCAGGATATGCTCTTTGGTCGGTCCCTCTGCGAGTCCGAGGGCGTGGAAGGCCTGGTCGGAAAAGTACGGTCCCGAGTGGCAGGTCGCGCACCGACCTTTGCCGGTGAAAAGCCCGAAGCCGTGGAGCTCGGACGCCGTGAGCGCTTGGTCGTCACCGTGCGCCCAGTCGTCGAAGCGACTCGGCCCGCACTCGAGCGTACGCTCGTAAGCCGCGATGGCCTTGCCCACGTTGACGACGACACGCGTCACTAGGTCCTGGTCTGCGGCGGCCATCCCATCGTATTCGGCGCTGTCACCGGGCGTGCCATGGCACACGTATAAGGGGTCGGGCGGTGACGCACGCGGGTGATCCACCTGTTGTGTCAGGCGACACCCCGTCGTCGTCGGGGTCAAGGGTGGAAACCGAGACGCGTCCGCAAGCGGGGCGAGCGCGCCTGCTCCGAACACGTCTTCGTACTCGGCGCCGTAGAGCGCGGCGATCTGCTCGGCCACGAAGAGCCGCGAGCTGTTCATCTCGACGGGGTTCTCGAGCGGGCCGAAGACCTGAGCATAGAGCGTAGAGTGCCTGCCGCCCCACATCACGATCTTGGCCTGCCCGATGTCGAGGAGAGACGGCGTCCGACGATGGGTCCATCCCGTCCCGAGCGAGAGCTGCTTGAACGCGGAGCGCGTGTCCAAAAAATAATTGTCCGTCTCGTGGCAACTGCCGCACGACACCTTGCCCACGTCGCCCCGCAAACCGAGTGAGTTCGGCCCACCGTCGTCGTCGAGATCGAGTAGCGCGCCTGAGAAGCTCTTTTCGGCGAAGAGCTTCTCTCCGAGCGCCGCGGCCTTCGGGTCATCGGCGTACTTGTTGCTCACGTCGGTCACCGGAGGCGGGAAGACCTCCGGCGCAAAAGCGCTGGCCGCCGCCCGCAGGTCGGCGGTTCCGGCACGCGGCACGCTGCTCGCTTGATGAGAGCCGCTGCACGCAGCGAGCAAGAACGTGAGAGTCCCGAGCGCTCGCCTGGACATGGCCTATTGGACTTCGACCTCGAGGTCGATGTTCGCGACGTCCATCGAGTTGGCGGGCACGCTGAAACCTGGGTTCGAAGTCGTCTGGAACTCTATGGTGTTGTCTCCCGCGACGAGATCCGCCACGGGCACCGGAATACTGAAGCCCTGACGCTCCCAAGTCGTGTTGATCATCGGCACCGTCAGGGAGTGCCAATCGTTGCCGTTGAGCCGTACCTGCAACACGTCCCCAGCCGCGACGTAACTGGTATCGAAGTTCACGCGCGCCGAAACGCCGCCCGACGGATCGACGCTGCTGAAGATCAGTGTCCTCGGCAAGGTCGGGCCATCGTCGATGTCGAAAGTGGACCCGTCGGTGACTTGGTAGGCGATGTGATAGGCGTCCGCGATGCTGGTGTGGACGAGCGAGAGCGGGTCCGCAATCTCGTACGCTCGTGGCGTGGGTAGCACCGGGCCGTCGAACGCGACCTTCGCCCACTGGTAGGATTGGAAGGTAGTAACGCCCGGGCCAGTCTTTTCGGCGTTGTAGTGGACGTGGCTCAAGTTCACGTAGCCGCGGCTCCAGCTGAGGTTGAAGTCCGCCTCGGCGAGCTGCCGGAGGTCGGTCGTTCCTGCGTCGGACCCCCACACTTCGACGTGGCTCGTGCTCAGACGGATCTGGAACACGTTCATCGATCCCTGCGCGGTTTTCACGCAGCGTGCGTTGGCCTGCGGCCCGCTGAAAGGGTCGTACAGGTCCTGGATCACGTAGTCCGTCGTGAGGACGATGCGTGTGACGCCGGTCAGGCCGGCGCCGGCCGTCCCTTGGTTGTCTGCGGACGCGCCGCAGTTGAGATCGAACGTGATT
>DASXKQ010000005.1:0-12196 GCA_036496745.1 Polyangiaceae bacterium | reverse complement strand
GATCGGTCAAGTAACGATCCACACCGATCATCCCATCTGGGAAAGCGTGCTCCACGACTCTCCTGCGCACTTCGATCAGTTCGCTGCGCGCGTGTCGAATCAAACCGGGACTCCAACGGCGACGCTCGAGATGACGCAAGGCCTGGACTACACCGCGTACACGGACGCTGCCGGCACCCCCCTGAATTGGCGCTACTGCATGGATCCGCCGACGGACGTGCATGCGCAATTCAACGGCGCCATGTCGTTCGATCCGCAGACAGTGGCACATTCGCCCGACAACAACCCGGCCGACGGGCTACGCGACTACTACGATTTCGCAACCTACAACCAGAGCACGCAGGGACACCTCAATTCGGACGGCCTGTGCTTCGTGAAGCACAACTATCCGTCGCCGCCCTGAGCGCGACCGCGGACGCCTTGCGGCGGACAGCGGGATTCGGCATACCTGGGTTGAGGCAACGCTTTGGTCCAGTCGATGACAGAAAAACCCCTCTTCGAAAAAGCCTTCCCGTACGGCGCCGATCTCTTGGCGCTGCCCATCAAAGACGTGAGCGTTGCCGCCAAGTGGTACGGAGAGCATTTCGGCATGTCGGAGGTCGAGCGCAAGACGCTGCCGCACCCCACCGTGGTCATGGAGCGCGAAGGCGTCCGCATCGGGTTCGCCGTCAACGGCGGCGACAGCTCGCAAGAGGGCGCTGCGATCCTGGTAAGCGACATCCACGCGGCGAAGGCGGAGCTCACGGATAGAGGGATCACGATCGGCAATTGGCGAATCGACGAACGAGACGGTCAAAAGCTACAAGTGTTCTTCGTCGTGGCGCCGGACGGGCTCTGCTACTACTTTCATCAGCCGCTGCCCTGATTTTAGACCTCAATCCCAATCACGCTGGGCAGCCAGAAATTTCCGAAGGACTTCTTCCTGCCCATGGCACACCCGCGTGCAGCTGCGAGCGACCAAGTCCCGCGCGGTCGGTGGGTGCTGGCGGCGGCCATTCTCGGGTCGAGCCTCGTTTTCATCGACGGCACGATGGTGAACGTCGCGTTGTCCGCGCTGGAAACGGATCTGCATGCCACCGTCGTGGGCGTGGCGTGGGTGGTCGAAGCGTACGCGCTGTTCCTCTCCGCGCTGCTCTTGGTGGGCGGCGCGCTCGGCGACTTTTACGGGCGGCGGAAGGTCTTCGCTTTGGGCATGCTGCTGTTCGCGGGCGGCTCGGCGTGCTGCGGGCTGTCGCCCGACCTCACGACGCTGGTCGCCGCGCGAGCCGTACAGGGCGTGGGTGGAGCGCTGCTCACGCCCGGTAGCCTCGCGTTGATCAGCGCGACCTTTCCGGAGCACGAACGTGGACGCGCCATCGGCACGTGGTCGGGTGCGAGCGGCGTGGCCGCTGCAATCGGCCCCGTGCTGGGCGGCTGGTTCATCGATCGCTTCTCTTGGCGTTGGGCCTTCTTCATCAACCTGCCCCTGTCGGTAATCGCGCTCGCGATCCTGTTCGCGCGTGTACCGGAAAGCCGGAATGAGGAGCGCCGAGGCCGACTCGATCTGTGGGGGGCCGCGCTCGTCACGCTCGGACTTTTTGGGCTCGTGTTCGGCTTGCTCGAATCGTCTCGCCTAGGGCTACTTGCCCCGCGCGTACTGCTCGGGCTCGTCGGCGGCGCCCTCACGTTGCTCGCCTTCGTGCTCGTCGAGGCGCGGCGCAAAGCTCCGATGCTGCCGCTTGCGCTCTTTCGTTCCAGGGCCTTCGCGGGCACAAATCTGCTCACGTTGCTCTTGTACGGCGCGCTCAGCGGCGCGCTGTTTTTTCTACCGATGAACCTGATTCAGCTGCAGGGCTACGGCGCGACCGAGGCCGGCGCGGCGTTCTTGCCCTTCGTCGCGATTGTGTTCGTGCTTTCGCGTTGGGCAGGTGGACTCGTCGAACGCTACGGTGCTCGCCGTCCATTGATGATCGGTCCGAGCATCGCGGCCTGCGGCTTCGCGACGCTCGCCTGTCCGGGTCTCGGCGGCTCGTACTGGCTGACCTATTTCCCGGGCGTCTCCGTGTTGGGCCTGGGCATGGCGGTCACGATCGCGCCGCTCACGACCACCGTGATGAACGCCGTCGACGAGCGCCGCGCGGGCCTGGCCTCCGGCGTCAACAACGCCGTGTCGCGCACCGCGGGCCTGATCGCGGTGGCGGCGCTCGGTATCGTCTTTTATCGCGTTTTCGCGAACTCCCTCGACGACGCGCTAAGTGCCATACATCCGCCGTCCGCACTGCGGGAAGCGATCGGCCAGCAGCGCATGCGTCTCGCGGCCATCGAGCTACCCTCCGGCGCGACGCCGACCGAGCGCGCTCCGCTCGAGCACGCCATCAAGCTCGCCTTCTTACGCGGCTTTCGCGTGGTGACTCTGATCGCGGCCGCTCTCGCGCTGATCAGCGGACTCTGCGCGGCCGTGTGGCTGCGCCCCGCGACAACGTCGAGATGAGTGCATAGAACGTCGAAAAATCAGCTAGGACAACTACCATTTAGGACCCGTCGCCCGTGGCGGCTACTGGCACGGCAGCGGCGCGCGCAAGTTGCACACGCCGTTCGTGCAGGTGAGCACGTTCGGGCAATCTCCCGTGTCGCAGGCTTCACCGAGCTGGGGTTGCGGGGCGCACGCGCTGTTCTTGCAGATGAAGCCGGGGGCGCACAGCGCGTCCATCTGATCGCAGGGCTCGTCTCGTTGCTTGTATAAAACGCAGTTGCTGCCGCCGTCGGACTGAACGCAATGGCTCATCGCGTCGCAGGACGGCAAGCAGCCTCTCCCGTCCGAGCAGATCGGATTGTTTTCGGTAGGGAGGTGGCAGATGAGCGGCGGTACGCACAAACCGTCTGGGCAGGACTGCCCGTCACCCGGGAGGGTGTGACAGACCGGCGTGCTGCTGGCGGTCGTCGTGCCACAACCCAGATCCCCCTGACACGAGACGAATGCCGCACCGGTGATATTGCAAGGCTGTCCTTCCGCGGCCGGCGGCGCCGTCGGGTTGGGCACGCAGGTCAAGCCGTCTGGCGTGCAGTAGTAACCGGGTGCGCAAAAGTTCATATCGCACGCCTCGCCTGGGCCCGCCGCGTGCTCGCAGATCGAGCAACTGCCCGCGGTTGGAGTCCCACAGGCGCCCGAGACGCACTGCGACGAGTACTCGCACGGTTGATTGTCCGCGACCGTGCCCGGGCTCAAACAACTCGGGTAAATGCCCGCGGCCTGCTCTTCGCACGTCGCGTTCTTGAGCGCGTCCAAACAGGCGAAGACCCCAGCCACCGTGCGCGTGGACCCGGTCGAGAAGTAAAAATCCGGACACAAGTTCATGAGCTCGACGCACGTCGCTAGGTTCTGATAGAGGCCGCAGTGCACCTTGTTCTCGCACTGCGCCTCGATCGCCGCGCGGCACGCGCCGTCAGGTGTCATCGGGTAACCCGCCGCTCCGGCACTCGCGCCGCCCGAGCTACCGCCCGCATTAGTGGTGCCGCCCGCGTTGGTGGTGCCGCCCGCGCCACCTGTGCTCGGCGCGCCTGCGTTGTTACTCTGGCCCGAGCTACCGGCTTGGGCTCCGGTGCCGCCAGCTTGCGCCGCTCCGGACGCGCCCGCTGGCCTCGAGCCGCTGGACGACGAGGACGAGCACGACATTTCGCTCAACGCCAAAACGCCGAGCGACACACACAGCGCAAACGCGCTCACTTTAGCTCGAATCATCGACTCCTCCTGTGCGGCCCGCCTTCGCCGCATGTTAGCCCGCAATTTAAGGGATCTCAGTAGCGAGGAGCAAGCACCGACTCCAAAACGCAAGCCGACGCGGCGCTTGCGCAGATCCCGACCCGCGAGGATACTCCGCCCCATGATCGCCATTGGTGACAAGTTGCCCGAAGCAAAGTTGTGGGAGTCGACTGAATTTGGCGAAGCGTGCCCGCTTGCGCCGCAGCCGGTCTCCGTCAGAGAGGCGAGTCAAGGCAAACGGATCGTGATTTTTGGTTTGCCGGGAGCGTACACGCCGACGTGCTCGGCCAAGCACTTGCCCGGCTACGTGCAGCACTTGGACGAGCTCAAGGCGCACGGCGTAGCGGAAGTGTGGTGCGTGTCCGTCAATGACGGCTACGTGATGGCGGCTTGGGGCAAGGAGCACGGCGCGAACGGCAAAGTGCGCATGTTGGGCGATGGCAACGGTGAGCTCACGCGCGCGCTCGGGCTCGAGAACGACATCACCAAATCCGGCATGGGTCTGCGTTCGAAGCGCTTTTCGCTGCTCGTCGACGACGGTGTCGTCAAGCAAGTCAACGTCGAGGCACCCGGCAAGTTCGAGGTGAGTGACGTGGCCACGATGCTCAAGCAAGTCTAAATTCGCCGCGAATCCTGGTCCTGAATCACTGCGAATCACCCACGCCGCCGAGCATGGGAGGTAGACTGCGGCTAGGCTACGAACGGGGACCTCCAAGGTCGGACGATGAACCAGCACATGGCGTTAATCTTGGCGCTCGGCTTGGCTGCTTGTGGTGGCAAGAGCTCGAACGCCGGACCGTCCGCTCAAAGCTTCGTCCCGCTTTGCCCGGGAGCCATCGAGCTACCCGATGGCTCCATTCCTTGCCGAGGCGACACCTGTGACGGAGAGTGCGAGGATCCGAGCGGTCCAATCAGCATCGGGTGCGCTGGGACGGCGTACGCAAATTGCCGGTTTGACGACAGTTGCTTAGATGGTGGGTTTTGCGTTTTGTCGGAAGGTCCCTGCCCAATCGCGGAGTGCGTTCCCCCGTGCACGGCGAGTTCGTGCGCTGCAGATCAACAGTGCGGTGCCGACGGCAAGTGTGCGCCCGCTCCTTGCACGAGCGGCTACGCGTGTGCGGCCGACCAGGCTTGTCATCCGACGCAACCCGGTGCGGACCCACACGGTTGCGTGCCGGCGTCTTGCGCGAGCGATGGCTTCTCGTGTCCGACCGGATCAGCGTGCAAGGCAGCGTTCGGAATGGACGCCCACGGCTGCAACGTCCCGCGCTGCGATGCGCTTAGTGGATCTTGCCCGCACAACTCCCGCTGCGATCCCAGCAGCGCCACTCCCGACGGATGCGTCCGCCTGAGCTGCTCCAAAGACACGGACTGCGATTGCGGAGCGTGCGTCCTGGGTCTCTGCGAAAACCAGCCCTTCATCTGCGTGTCGCAGTTGGAATAGGCTTTGGGCGTGCCGCACGCTTTAAACTCGAGCCAGCTCTTTTCCATGATCCAACGCTAAACCCGTGCACATTACCGAGCGGCCCTCCCCCACTGAGGGCCGCTCAAGGCGATGAAAACGAGTCTGAACCGTCCCCTACTGCCCGCGGCCGCTGCGGTCTTGATCTTCGCGCTCGCCTGCAGCTCCAAGACACCCGCTGCGACCGGCGGCTCGTCAGGCGGCGCAGGCACAATCGGCACTGGCGGCGCCGGCGCGAGTGGCGGCGCCAATACGGGGGGCGGCACCGGCATGGGCGGGAGCGCCGGCATGGGAGTAGGTGGCGCGCAAGCGGGCACGGGCGGCGACACGCCGGTCACGGTCAAGGTCGAGATTTCACCGCCGTCGGCGACGCTTGCCGCCAGTGGCACGCAGTCCTTCACGGCCACGGTCACCGGCGCAACCGACACGAGTGTCACTTGGAGCACGACAGGCGGCGCCATCAGCAGCGCGGGTCTGCTCACCGCGCCGGCGACCGCGGGCGGCTACGCGGTGCGTGCGACGAGCGTGGCCGATCCGCGCGCGAGCGCCGTCGCGCTCGTGACCGTCACGGGCGGCTCGCAGGTGCTCGATCCGTTCTACACGACGCCCTACGTGCAGGTCATGACGCCCATGCCGGGCGCCAGCTATTTTGCGCCGGCGACGATCCGGATCTGGGCGCACGCGCCGACCCAAGACGGCTACGCGTCTCAGGTCGATTTCTATTTGGGGAGCACGATGGTCGGCAGTGCTCCGCGCGACGACAGTATGACGGACTACTATCAGCTGGACGTGACAGGCGTCGCTGCGGGTTCTTACGAGGTCTACGCGCGCACCGCGCAGGCCGACGGCGGCCTCGAGAGCCTGCACATCCCGATCACCGTGATCGACGTGCCGGCTCACCAAGGTCCAACGCTCGATCTGACGACGGATCGCGTGCTCTCCGGCAGCGACAATTTCGAGCTGCTGGGCACGCCGGACGCGCGCGCGCTGCTCACGAGCAGCAACGGCTCGCGCATTCGCAGCGCAGATGGTTGGAGCGGCCACCTCACCATCCAAAATGCGGACGTGATCGGGCTCGGCAGCATGGATGTCGCGAGCATCGACGTGACGACGAGCGGCACGAACACGCTGGAAATTTCCGGCTCGGTCTTCGATCGCACGGGACCGCTGGCCCTGAACGCGGACGATCAATCGCCGATCGTGTTGCGGGGCGACACGTTCCAACCCAACATCTTGACGCCCGTCAGCAGTGAGGCGGACTACGCGGGCTCGCACCCGAGCCTGACGATCGGCGGCAACTCGTCGGCGAATAAATCATTCCAAGCCAACAACGTGGGCGTCTCCTTCGTTCGCTTCAGCACCAACCACTGGCTCGTCGGCGGCGATCACGACGGCGACGGCAACATCTTTCTCGGCGTGCGCGCCGGGATGGAATTCAACAATAGCCAGGACATCACGCTGCGCGGCAATTTCTCCTATCACCGCTACCCCTACGGCTGGTCGCAGGGACACAACCTTGACTTCGAGGGCACTACGAGCGCCGAGCTCGTGGAGCACAATATTTTCCGCGGCTCGTCCTGGATGATCCAGAGCATGGACGGAGAGTTTCGTTACAACCTGCTCGTCGACAACATCAATGAAGCGTTCTTCCGCTACACCGCGGACAACACCAAGATTCATCACAACGTGCTGGTCAACGTCGGCTATCAGCGGCAGTACTCGCCCTCGGGCGGGCTCTATTTCCTGGGTAAAGGGACCCAGATCTACAACAACACGGTCGACGTCGGCGGCAAAAAGCTCGGCTGGTTCGACGCTTCCGCGGTGCACGTGAGCGATCAGGGCAGCGCGCGCAACAACGTCTTCACCGGTTTTGCGTACCAGAACCAGACGTCGCTGTTCGATCTGGTCAGCTCCTACGATGGAAATCCCGGCACGTGGGCGTGGGCGGAGGTGGACTACAACTGCTTTTACAATCCAGACACGACGCTGCTCGCTCGCTTCACGGATCCCAACACCGGCATGGATTTCGTCGGCTTCGGCGCGCACGACTGTGGCGACGGCTCGGTATCCAAGGATCCGAAGTTTTCACAGCCGCGCGTCGTGCCTTTCCCCTTCGGCGACGGCGATATCTGGGCGAGAACCATCACGGTCTCGCAGATCTTGGCCTACTACCGCGGCATGTACACGCCGGCGAACGGCAGCCCGCTGATCGACACGGGTGATCCCGCCGACGACACCGGAGGCGCGCGCAATACCGACATCGGCGCGGTCGGCGCAGGCAACGCGCATCCGGACGATCTGTTCGGCACGTTCGGACAGTGAGAGAGACGCTCGTCGTCGGGCGCGAGTCGGCGGTCGCCGCAAGCTCGCGCGCTTTGCATACCTTGACAAGCATATAATCCTATGGCTATATGCCTGATGTGGAATCATCGTTTGCCATCGTCGCGGAGCCCAATCGGCGGGCCATTTTAAGCCTATTGCTCGCGTCGGAGCGCTCCGTTGGCGAGCTCGAGCGCAAGCTCCGCCTGTCGCAGCCGTCGGTCTCCAAGCACCTGCGCGTGCTGCGAGACGCCGGCTTCGTGGAGTCGCGCATTGAGGCGCAGCGGCGCCTGTATCGGTTGAGACCGGAGCCGCTCATGGAGCTCGACGCTTGGCTCGGTCCCTTCCGGCGCTTCTGGTCAAAGCACGTCGATGCCCTGGAGCAACACTTGGACAAGATGGATAAGGTGCCCTCGGTGAAAGGAAAGAAAAGACATGAGCAGCCATGAGCAATACGCGCCGGGTCCCGCTGCTGGCGCGGAGATCCAAAAAGACGGCGATCAGTGGACGCTCGTTCTCATCCGCGAGCTCCGTCACCCGCCTGCAAAGGTTTGGCAGGCGCTCACGGACCCGGAGCACCTGCGACAATGGGCTCCATTCGACGCCGACCGGAATCTCGGTACGGTGGGCACCGCGCAGCTCTCGACCGTGGGCGCATCAACGCCGCACGTGTCGGAGAGTCAGGTGAAGCGCGCCGACGCGCCCAAGCTGCTCGAGTTCAGCTGGGGGAAACAGGACATCCGCTGGGAATTGGAGCCGGTGGGCGGCGGCACTCGGCTCACGCTCTGGCACAACATCGACCGTGGCTTCATCGCGATGGGCGCTGCGGGCTGGCACATCTGCTTCGATGTGATGGATCGGTTCCTCGCGGGTCAGCCAATTGGACGCCTCGCTGGCCCGGATGCCATGAAGGTCGGCAGCTGGCAGCGCTTGCTCGCCGAGTATGCAAAGCAGTTCGGCGTCGAGCTCCCAGCTTGGCTCTCTCGCCAGGGGACCTGAGCATGCCTCGCTCCAAAGGAATACTCATCGGTTTCTGGATCGCCACTCTGCTCTTCTGCCTACAGATTGGCTTCACCGCGTACGCGCAACTTTGCCTACCGCAGGTGGCGCAAGCGTTTACCCACCTCGGCTTTCCAAGCTACTTCCGGGTGGAGCTTTCGTGGGCCAAGTTCGTCGGCGTGGTGCTGCTCCTCGCGCCGGTGCCGGCGCGGCTCAAGGAGTGGGCCTACGCCGGCTTCGCCATGGACCTCGGCTCTGCGCTGATTGCTCACCTCGCGCTGGGGGACGGCCCGCAGGCGTGGGGCTGGGCGGTGGCCACCGGCGCACTGTGGGGGCTCTCCTATTTCTTCTGGCGCCGCCGGCAGCCCGCGCCGGCGAGTGCTTGACTATCGTGCGACGTCTTGCGAGTGAAATGCATCTCGAACTCTAGGGTGAGAACATGAAAAAGTCGGTCGCAAGCGCAGGACAATCGGCATCCAAGCTCATCTCGCAGAGAATTGCCGAACTCGGGGACTGGCGCGGGGAAACCCTCAGTAGAATGCGCAAACTCATCCAATCGGTAGACCCCGACGTCGTCGAGGAATGGAAGTGGATGGGCACGCCGATCTGGTCGCACGACGGCATCATCTGCACGGGCGAATCCTACAAAAGCATCGTGAAGCTGACCTTCGCCAAAGGCGCCTCTCTGAAGGATCCGGCGCGTCTCTTCAACTCGAGTCTCGACGGCAACGTGCGCCGCGCGATCGACATCCACGAAGGAGAAAAAGTCGACGCTACCGCCTTCAAAGCGCTCGTTCGCCAAGCGATCGCCCTCAATACGTCCAGCAAAACTGCCAGCAAGGCGAAACGTTCGAAGAAGGCGAAGAAGGCGTAAAAGAGCAAGTCGAGCTCTCAGGAGTCTTGCGCCCGCACGGTGGTCGCACGGCGCGTCAAACAGACAAAAATACAATCACGCGCCGTCAGCCGGCATCTGCGCCACCGGCATCCGTCGTAGCAGCGTCGTTCGCGTCGGCGCCAGCGGCATCCGTCGTGGCCGCGTCGGTCGCGTCGGCGTCAGCGGCATCCGTCGTGGCAGCATCGGTCGCACCCGCGTCCATCATGCCGGCATCGCTCGCGCCCATGCCGCCGGCGTCCGGCACGTAGGCGAGCAAGGCCGCCTTCACGGCGTCGCCTTGGACGGTCGGCGTGTAGCTCCAGTCCGAGATCAGCGCGGGGAATTTGCAGTCTCCGGCGTACCAAGCCCACGCGCTCCACGACATGCGATGCGCATCGGCGAACTCGACCAACTGCCGGTCCCAGTCGCCCGTGCAGGTGCTGCTCGAGTCGCCGAATTCGGTGGCCATGACCGGCGCAATGTCGTTCGTCGCGAGGTAACCGAAATCACTTTCGAAGCGTGCTCGGGAGTCTTGTGGATTGTACGGATGCGTTGCGTACATGACGTTGTAGCCCTGAATCGGCGTTGCTCCGACGCCGCTCAAGTCGAACGCGTAGCTGAGCCCGCCTGCGATGACCACATTGTTTGCGCCCGTGGCACGCACGGTGTCGTAGAGCGCCTGCATGCCCACGATCGGGTAGCCGTTCGGCGTACCGCCGTTCAGCCACGTCTGCCAGCTGATGTCGTGCGGCTCGTTGTAGAGCTCGAAGAGGACGTGGCCGTCGCTCTGATATTTCGCGGCCACTTGGCTCCAGAATTGCTGCGAGTTCACGTCGGCCATCGGCTGCTGCCCGCTGTTTCCCGCTCCGGAACCTTGCAGCTGAGTCACGCTCAGGTCGCCGCGATCGGACCAGTGCAGGTCGAGGATGACGTCGAGGCCGACCGCCTCCGCGAAGTGCACGACTTGGTCGACGCGATCTTGGTAGTCGCTCATGTAGAGTGCGGCGCCCGCCAGCCAGAAGTCCTGATTCAACTCGACGCGCACCACGTTCGCGTGCCACGCAGCCATGGTCTGAAAGTCGGCCGCGCTGATGTGCTCCCCAGCACCCCATTCCATAGACGGACGATCGACCCCGTGAAACAGATGCGGCGTCCCGTCTGCCGAGCACACGGTCGAGCCATTCGTGTAATAGCCGCCAGGCGCCACGGGTGGCGGGCTAGCCTCCGCGCAGCCACGGATCGTGATCGGCTGGGCCGGGCTCTGGTCGACGGGGCTCTGATCGACACAAGCCGAAACCAGTAGCAGGCCCAAGCAGGCCCCAGGCGCAAAGTGGCGACGCATGCGCGGGCACGGTAGCTGGTCGGGTTGTAGTCGCCAGCTATTTGTCCCTGGCCGAATTGGACGACGTCCCGGGGCGACCACACCGTAGCCGAGGCAGCCTCAGGCGAGGCCAGCGCGAGATCAAAGCACCGGCTCGCGGGAATTGAGAGTGTCGGAAACGAGGTATCGGTGCGTACAAAGTTACTGCAAACATTCGCTGTTACTGTTGGTCTTGGCCTGGTTGGGTGTAGTGCGGGGCAATCGAGCGCGCCCCCGCCCAGTGACGGGGGTGACCAGGGCGTAGCTGGCAACACGACGACCACCGGTGGCTCCAACACGGCAGGGGCTGGGGTTGGCGGCGGCCAGTCTTCGGGCGGCAACGCAAACGCCGGCAGCGCAAACGGCGGCAACGCCAATGGCGGCAACGCCACCGGTGGAACCGCGACCGGCGGCAACGCGAACGCCGGCAGCGCGACGGGTGGGACGGCAAACGGCGGCAACGCCAATGGCGGCAGCGCAACCGGTGGAACCGCAAACGGCGGCACCTCGGCCGGCGGCATCTCGGCCGGCGGCACCTCGAATGGGGGAAGCGCGACGGGTGGCATTGCAAACGGCGGCACTTCGGCGGGCGGCACTTCGGCCGGCGGCACTTCGGCGGGCGGCACCTCGGCCGGCGGCACCTCGGCCGGCGGCACTTCGGCCGGCGGCAGCTCCATGGGTGGCGGCGGCAGCATCTCCAGCACGGCCACGACCACGATTCCTGGAAACGGCTGCACGCCGCCTGGGGCGTACGCCAATCTCTTCATCAGTCTCTTGGCTCAGACGCAAGCCACGAGCGACGCGAAACTCACGGCCGCGTGGGGGCAACTCTTCAACCCCTCGAACGCGAACACCATCTTCTACAGCGGGCCGGGCACGGGCGAAGCGTACGTCGAGGACGTCAACAACCAGGACGTGCGCAGCGAAGGCATGTCGTACGGCATGATGATCGCCCTGCAGCTCAACCACCAGACGGAGTTCGACGAGCTGTGGACTTTCGTGAAAAACCATATGTGGAAGACCGCCAACACCATCTCCTGGCAAGTGAACACCAATGGTTCCATCAAGGGATCCGGTGGCGCGCCGGACGGCGATGAGTGGTTCGCGGCCGCCCTGGTGTTTGCCTCCAAGCGTTGGGGAAACACCTCCGGCAAGTACAACTACGCGAGCGAGGCGCAGAAGACGCTCGACTTGGTCCGGACTACCGACTTCAGCTCGAGCCAACATCTCGTGCGTTACTTCTCGGGCACGGACTCGAACGGTACCGATGCGTCGTACATGCTGCCGGCCTTCTATCAAACCTGGGCGTGCTTCGACACGGCCAACGCGACCTTCTGGAACCAGGTGTTGACCACGACGCGCGCCTGGTTGCAGACCGCGGCAGGCACGACCGGCAACATCGGCGATCAGTCTTCGTTCGCTGGGGCGACGACGAACTCGAGC
>DASXKQ010000004.1:0-23533 GCA_036496745.1 Polyangiaceae bacterium | reverse complement strand
GTCATCCGCGTGGGTTCACGCGCGTTTCGCTTGTCGGGCTTTCATCTGCTCTTTGCTTGCATTTTGCTGAGCGTGCTGCCGCAGGTCGTGTATCTCGTGACGCGCAACGTGACGCTGCAGCTCAATTGGCAGCATTTCGGTTTTCGCTGGCACTTGGACGAGTTCTTTTCGGGCTCCGGCGGCGGAAATTGCGGCCTGCCCGGCAACGAGGACTGCCACGGTGCGCTGCCGGCCAATCGTACCTTTCAGCCGGGCATCGCGGCCGCGCTCTGGAGCGTGGTGCTCGGCCTGCTCTTGCACGCAAACCGCGGCGAACGGCGCGTGCAGCGCTTGCTGTTTCTTGCGGCTTGGTACTGTACCGCGCTGTCAGCCCTCGCCAAGGGCGCGCCCGGCCTCGTGCTGCCGGTCGTGATCGTGGTGGCGACGCTCGGTGCCACTCGCCGGTTTCGTGATTTCGCGCGCGCCGAATGGGTGGGTCTGGCCTTGCTGTTCGGCTGTGTTTGCTTGCCCTGGTACGTGCAGATGTTCATGCGTCACGGCCCGCCGTTCACGGATCGTCTGCTCTTCCACGACATGTACAAGCGCGCGTTCGAACACGTGCACGATACGAACACGGGCGACGACGTGACGTTTCGTTACTACGTGTGGCAGCTCGGCTACGGGCTGTTTCCGTGGACCGGCATCGCCGCGCTGGGCATGCTCGGCTGGCTCAAGTTCCGTGATGAAGCCGAGGACGCCGAGTCCGAGCAGATGGCGCTGTTCGCGCTCTGGTTCGTGGTCGCGTTCGCGATGTTCACCATCTCGCTCACCAAGTTTCACCACTACGTGCTGCCGGCTGTCCCTGCGATCGCCGCGATGACGGGCGTGCTGCTCGACGGCGCGTTCGGCGCGGGCGAGCCCACGCGGGCTCGGCAATCACTGGCTCCCTACCTGCTCTTGTTAACCATTAGCGCGGGCTTGCTCGCGTACGGCGCCATGCGGCTCTTTCCGGGCTCGCTCAGCGGACGCCTCGTGGCGGCCAGTCCGCCGCCGGGATCGCTGGTGCAAGCGGTGCTCGCGCTGGGGAGTGGATTGGGCTTATCGGTGCTGGCGTACCGGCGCTTTGCGGCTCGCACGGGGCCGTCGCAGGCCGCCAACGCGGAAGGCGCCCTACTCGGCGTCGGCCTGCTCGCGGCTGTTGCACCGGTGCTGCTGTGCGGGCGCGACCTGTCGACGACCTTCAGCGGAGACATCGACGCCTCGGCGCGGCTCGTCCACCTCTTCAGTTACAACTATCGTCGGCCGTGGCCGACCGAATCCTTGAATTTCGACGGCATCATGTTGGGCTTTACGCTCGCATCCGCGCTGGTCACCGCGACCTGCGTGCTCCCGAGTCTCCGCCGGCACGCGCTGATCTGGTTCTGCGCGCTCGCGCTGGTTTGGAGCGCTTGGGGCCTCGACGTCTATTTGTTCAAAGCCGCGCCGCACTGGGGTCAGCGCGAGACGCTGCTGGCCTACTACGCAGCGCGCAAAGGGCCGGATGAGCCGTTCGTGGCTTATCAGATGAACTGGAAGGGCGAGAACTTCTACACCGGCAACCACGTGCCGGCGTTCGTGTCATCCGGCGCAAAATTCAAGACCTGGGTCGCCGAGCAAAAAGCCAAGGGCGTGCGGGTGATGTTCTTCACTACCGAGCACGGTCGCGTCTCGACGCTCAAAAGTGAGCTCGGCAACGTGCGCGAGTTCAAGACGCTGATCAGCAAGGAGCAGAACAACAAGTTCACGCTCGCTCGGGTGGAATTGTAGGTTTACTCGAGGATCTTGGGGCGGCTCCAGCATTGCCAGCGGTCGTTCGCGGTCGCATGATGGGCAGATGGGCACCAGCCTCTCCTATCGGGCTCCGTTTGCGCCGGGTGGCGTCGCACCCGTAGACGCCGAAGTTTGCCGCAAGCTCCTGACCATCGCGCTCTCGCGTGGCGGTGAGTACGCGGACCTGTTCTTCGAGTACCGGGCCGGCGGCGGACTCAGCTTCGAGGAGGGCATCACGCGTAGCGCGTCGCGCGGAGTGAGCATGGGCCTCGGCGTGCGTGTGCAAAAGGGCGATGCTACGGGCTACGCTCACGTGGAAGACCTGAGCTGGGAGGCCATGAAGCGCGCTGCTGAAACCGCCGCGCGCATCGCCCAGGGTGGCCAAACGATAGCGCCGGTGGCTGTCGAGCCGGTCTCACTGCCGAGCCGCTACGAGCTCGACCGTCCTTCGATCGACGTTTCGGGTCTCGACAAGCGCGCGCTGCTCGAGCGTGCGAGCCGCGCTGCGCTGGCGCACGACTCACGGATCGTGAAGGCGGAGGCGTCATTCGCCGAGGAGATCCGAGAAATCCTGATCGCCACGAGCGACGGCCGGCTCGTTCACGACGTCCAACCGCTGATGCGCTTCGGTATCCGCGCGATCGCCGAGCAGGGCGACCGCCGTGAATCGGGCCGTAGCGGCGGTGGTGGTCGTATGACGCTCGGCTACTTCGACGCCCATTCGCCGGAGTGGCACGCGGCACAGGCGGCCGCGCAAGCGCTCGTGTTGCTCGATGCGCGTCCGGCGCCAGCGGGTCAGATGGAAGTGATCCTCGCGCCGGGTGACAGCGGCATCTTGCTCCACGAAGCCGTCGGTCACGGGCTCGAGGCAGATTTCAACCGCAAGGGCACGAGCAATTATACGGGCCAGGTCGGCAAATCCGTGGCGAGCGAGCTGTGCACAGTCGTCGACGATCCGACGTTTTTGCAAAATCGCGGCTCGATCAACGTGGACGATGAAGGAATCGAGCCAAAACGCAGCACTCTGATCGAAAACGGCGTGCTCCGCGGCTACATGCAGGACCGTCTGTCGGCCAAACATTTCGGCGTAGGTTTCACGGGCAATGGGCGCCGCGAGAGCTTCGCCTGCGCCCCCATGCCGCGCATGACCAACACCGTGCTCCTAGCCGGGCCGCATGACCCCGAAGAGATCGTAAGTACGGTAAAACGCGGAATATTTGCGAAATCCTTCGGCGGGGGTCAGGTCGACATCTCGAACGGCGACTTCGTCTTTTCGCTCACCGAGAGCTACCTGATCGAAGACGGAAAACTAACGGCACCGCTCAAAGGTGTGAACTTGATTGGTAACGGTCCCGAAACACTGCGCGATGTATCCATGCTCGGTAATGACGTGGCCATCTCGGACGGCATCTGGACGTGCGGCAAAGACGGCCAGAGCGTTCCCGTCGGAGTGGGCTGCCCAACCATCAAGATTGCGCGGATAACCATTGGCGGCACCGAAATCTCCTGAGTTTGTTCCTAACCGGGCCCGAAGCTTCGTAGCGGTCGTCGGGCACGGGCCCATGCTGGAGCGAGAAGAAGGCGCTTCGTCCACTCTGAGGCAGCTGGGCGCGACCGTGCGCACGCTGGATCTGTGGGACGACCCAGTCGAATTGATCGGAGACGACGACGACGAGCTCGAAATTCGACCTCGCGCCCTGGTCTTCGAGGCGCTCGATCGCCCTGACCTCGCGGTGGCGGCGCTGCGCGCCGTGCGTAAGGAGCCGTATTTCGACAATGTGGGAGCGCTGATCGCCGTGACCGTCGGCCAGATCGCGCGCATCGATCCCTCGAGCGGCTTCGACGACTTTTGCCTGCACCCCTACGTTCCCGAAGAGCTGTACGGGCGCATTCGCGCGCTCGAGTGGCGTCGCAGTGAATTCGCCACGGAGGAGCGCCACAAGGTGGCGGGCATCGTCGTGGACAAGGCCGGTCACGAGGTGTTCGTGGACGGTCGGCCTGTCGCGCTCACGGCAAAGGAGTTCGCGCTCTTGGCGTACCTGTGCGAGCGGCGTGGCAAGGTGCTCTCACGGGAGCACTTGCTCGCTCGCGTCTGGGGCAACCGTTACGAAGGCGGCCCGCGCACGGTCGATATTCACGTGCGCCGTCTGCGCGCCAAGTTGGGCGACGCGTTGCCGCTCGAAACCCTCCGTGGCTCCGGCTACAAATTGCGCGCTCCGGAGATGGACGACAGCAGTAAGAGTCGCGCTGCGGATCGCGAGCGCGCTGAAGAAGAAGCCGGCTAAGGGCGCACTCAGCGCAACAGCTGCGAGATTTGCCCGAGGATTTGCTCTTCTTCTTCGGCGATGTGCAAATCGCTCAGCAGCAGCCCCTTGACGGCGCGCAACACGTCGACGCGGTGCTCCTTGAGAAAGCCGAGGTTGGGCGGAGGCAGCGGCGCCTTGCCGGCGAGGCACAGGCCGAGCAGCTCGATCTCTTCGGGTGCCAGCGAGCTGCGCTTGGCATAGGTGAGCAAAGCGTCGGCTTCCGCGGGTTGCACGGCGTCGTCTGCCCAGGCGACTTGCAGCAGCAGCTTGACGAGTTCGAATTCGAGCTTCGGGTCCTGCGCGGCGCTCGGCGGCAAGCTCGACATGGCACGAGGCTATGCCAGCCATCGGGCGAGCTCAAGCCACGCCCGAAGAGCGCCTGCGCTGGCGTTCGCCGGTTCCGTGGGTTAGTCGATGCGTTTCATGTCACGCCTGCTCGTCATTTCAGTGGGCTGTCCGTGCGGGATTGGTCCCGAGGTCAGCGTGCGAGCGGCCGCCGACGAGCCGCTCAGGACAGTGCTGGTCGGGGATCTAGCCACGCTGCAGGAGGCGGCCGAACGGGTCTCCGTTGCCCGTTCGCGTTTGGTGGCGTTCGATGGCGTGGCCAAGGACGCGCGTCTTCTCTACGTGCAACAAGCAGGGCCGGCACTGAAAAAAAGCGATCGCAAGCCCGGTAAACCAGGCAAGCTCGCGGGCGTTGCGCAGCTTGCTTACATCAACGAGGCGTATCGTTTGACGAAAGCGGGGCGCCACCGAGCGCTCGTCACTGGGCCGGTGAGTAAAGCGGTGATCGCCGCCAGCGGTGCGCGCGGTGCCCGTCGCTTCCTGGGTCACACGGAATGGCTACGCGATCTAGATGGAGCCAAGGCGAGCGTCATGTGCTTCGCCTCGCCGAGGCTCACGACTAGCCTCGTTACGACGCACGTGAGGATCGCAGACGTGCCGCGCGCACTCGACCGACACGGTGTGGCCGAAGCGACGTTGCGCTTGGCGGAGCTGCTCATGGCGCTTGGCAAGCGCTCGCCGCGACTCGCGGTGGCGTCGCTGAATCCACACGCCGGTGAGGGTGAGCTCTTGGGCGATGAAGAACGCCGCGCCATCGTTCCCGGTTTGCGTGACGCGCAGCGGCGGCTAGGCCGAAACGCGCGTATCACGGGGCCTATCGGGGCCGAGACCGCCTACCGCAAGGCCCTCGCCGGTGCGTACGACGGCGTGGTCGCCATGTACCACGATCAAGCGACGATCCCGATGAAGCTCGTCGGTTTTGGTGACGCAGTCAACGTCACCATGGGCCTGTCGATCGCGCGCACGAGCGTCGACCACGGGACCGCCTACGACATCGCCTGGACTGGGCGCGCGGATCCGGCCGGGATGCGCGCTGCGCTCGAGCTCGGCGGTCGGCTCGCGGACGGTTGAAACGTGGCGTCGGACGGGGAGCTAGCACGCCGTCTCCACAAGCAAGCGCGAAGGGCCATCGTGGCGGCGCTCGCAGCGCTCGCGGCGCACGAGCAAAAGACGGGGCGGGCCGCGTATCCGGAGCTCAGCGACGAGCAAGTGACGCATGCTTTACGCGTGGGAGTGCTCCGTCACGTCGTGTTCGCGTTGGCGCGCCTGCACGGTCTCGCCGACGCTGCGCAGGTTTTCAAAACGGCACGCCTGTTTGCCCCGCTCGGGGCGTTCGAAATCTCTCCGCTGAACGGCGGTCGACCGGGTCTCACGCTGCCCACGGAGCTCGCACCCGCCGCCGCGAGTTGGACCGCCGCACTGGACGAAGAGTTCGCCGCAAGCGGCTTGGATTTGTCGCGGTGGCCTCCGGAGCTGATCGGCAATTTGTACGAGCTTTTGTTGGCCGAGCGTGTCGGGCGTGCGAGTGAGCATGCCCCCCGCGAACTGTCGTCGGGTCGTCAGCGCAAGCACAGCGGTACGTTTTTCACGCCGCGCGCATTGACCTTCGCGCTCGTGGCGAGCGCGCTGGGCGCTCTCCCAGAGGACTCGGCGGCGAGCGCGAGCGCGAGCGCAGGCGCGCCGTACGTCTGTGACCCAGCGGTAGGTGGTGGCGCTTTCCTGCTCGAACTCGCGCGCGCCCTCGAAAACCGATCGGCTGGGGCGAGCACTCCCGAACGGCGCTTTGCAATCCTGCGCACGCTGTGTGGTGTGGACGTGAACTCGCTGGCAATTGCAGTGGCCGAAGCAGCGCTGTGGTTGTTCGTCGCTGACGCAAATGTCCCGTTCGATGCGGTCGGGCGCAATCTGCGGGTCGGTGACGCGCTGGCGGGTGAGCCGTGTTTGGATCGCGATCAAGCCGAGCTCGCGCTTGCGCCGGGCACACGCGCCCTGGACTTCCCAGCTGAGTTTCCCGAAGTGTTCAGGCGCGGTGGATTCGACCTCGTGATCGGCAATCCGCCTTGGGTGGCGTACGCGGGCCGCGCCGCCGCGCCCCTCGCGCCTTCGCGCAAGGCGTATTTCGCGGCGCAGTATCGGGGTTTGCGCGGCTACCCGACCTTGCACGCGCTGTTTATCGAGCGCGCGGCGGCGCTCGCCCCGCGAGGCCTCGTCGCGCTGCTGGCGCCGAGTCCAATCGCCGATCTCGACGGCTACCGCGCCGTGCGTCGCACGTTGCGCGCGACCCATCAGCCGCTCGAACCCATGCTCGAATTCGGGCAGGACGCGTTCGAATCAGTGACTCAGCCGTGTTTCGCGCTGCTCGCCCGCCACGCCGCGGCGCGCGCCGACCAGCCCGTTGACGTCGACGCGCCGTTTCGTCTCGTGGAACGGCAGCGCTCAGCTGGCGCCGCGGCGGAGGTGCACCCTCCGGCGGTGCTGGCGCGCGTCGCCGCGGGACCCAGCATGCCGCGCGAACTGTTCGGTGAGATGGGCTTCCAGACGGCCGCGCAGGTGAGCAAAACGTTGCTCCGGCGCGCTGCCGGCCCTGATGCGCGCTACTCGTATCCACTGCTCGAGGGGCGAGACGTTCACGAATACCGCGTGGGCCGCCCGCGCTTGTTTCTCGACCCCAATCGTGAAGTCTTGGCGGCCGCGCGCTGTCGCTTGCGACCAGCCGTGGAGTATCAACGCGTGCGCTTCGTCGTGCGCCAAACCGCTCGCTACCCAATCGCCGCGCTGCACAACGGTAGCCCGTTCCGAAACTCGCTCTTGGCAGGCTTCGAGTTGCCGGATCTACCTGGGTTGCTGGTGGTTGCTCTCCTCAACAGTTCGCTCTATCGCGCGCTCCATCTCGGGCTTCGGCGGGACGCGCGCCAGGCGACCTTTCCACAGGTGAAAGTAGCGCATCTGCGCGCCTTGCCCCTTCCGCCTGAAGGGCCCTCTGCGCGGGGCCAGCTGCTCGAGCTAGCGGAGCGCGCGACGCGTTTCGGCTTGGATGAGCCGCTGCGCGCGGCGCTCGATTCGGCGGTTTTCGAGCTATTCGGTGTCGTGCACCACGAGCGAGCGGAGATCGCGAACTTTCTTATGGCACGGGGCGGTCGCCCGCAGGCCGCAACCGCGATACCCTAGGTCGTGCGGCGTTCGCCTGAACGAAGCAGACACAATGCGCACCTCAAGCGAAATGCAGCCTTTGCGTAGCTCGGGTTTTAGTGAAAGCTGGTCCAAGCGGGTTGGCCCACGCGGGGCGCTTTGGTTGCTTGGTCTCGCCCTGATTGGATGCGGCTCGACCGGCACGGTGACGGACTCGTCGACCGGTGGCGCCTGCGCGCGAGTCGTCGCGAACGGCAGGGACGCACCGGTTGCTCCGCCCGACGGCGCGAGCGAATGCCCGGCGGGGACCTGCAACTACCAGTCTCAAACCGGGTGTTCAGCGACGCAGGCATGTCGTCCGAGTTTCACCGACGCAAAACCTGCTTGCGATACGGCCGGGACAGGCGTGTCCAACACGATGTGCAGCGCGCAAGCGGACTGTGCGCAGGGCTATTACTGCGTCGAGAACCAATGTCACAAGCTGTGCTGCGGTCGAGACTGGTCCGCGTGCCCTGCTGGTGAGAGCTGCATTCGCGATCTGCAAGTGAGCGTGGGCGGCCAAAACCTAGAGTCGGGTTCCGGCCTTTGCTATCCAGTCAACAACTGCGATCCCTTGAAAGCGGATGGCTGCCCCGCCGGCCATGAGTGCAAGATCGTGGATCCGCAAGGTTCGGTCGCTTGCGCGGTCACCAGCCAGGCCCAAGAGGGTGACGCGTGCTCGGCTCCGAATTTTTGCGCTCAGGGCTTGATCTGTGTCGAGGTCGATTCGGGGGGCGCGACGAGCCCCGTGTGTCGAAAGCTGTGCCAAGCCGAAATGTGTGGAGTCCCGGCGTGCAGCGCAAGCGAGGGCACTTGCGTGCATTTTAACCGCGATCCGCTGGGCGTCGGCGAGTGCACGCCCGGCTGGCCCGACTAGTCTTCGTGGCACCCGGAGGGGTGAACCGGCGCCTGCTTTCCTACAGACGAGCGAGCGGCCGGAAACTTGCAAAGGGGTGCCGGCAGCGGTGGTATACCGACCGCGCGCGAATCTTCGAGCGCGCAGGCTCCTGCCGCGATGTCACAAATTCGTCCGGGTGTACTGATCGCCGTTTTGGTGCTGGTGGCGTTCGTGGTCTACGCGTTTTTCGCGCCGGCCACCTACCGCAGCAGCGCGCTGATCGCGGTCGAGCCCGTCGCGCCCATCGCCTCGGCCGCGCCGGCGCTGATCCCAGAGCCGCTCGAAGCGGCGCGCCGACTGCGCGACGCGATCCTCGACCGGAGTACGCTCGATCGTCTGGCGCAAGAGCGTGCCGGCTCTGCGGCGGCGGATTTGCGGGCGCGCGCTGCAAGTCAAGTGCGCGATGCCCTGGCGATCGACACCAGCGATGCACGCGCGTTCGGTGTGAGTTATAGCGATAGCGACGCGGCGCGCGCGCAGCGCATTTGCGGCGAGCTAGCCGAGCATGGCGTCGAACAGGCACCGCTCGCGTTGGACGTTTCGGATCGCGAGCGTTCAGCCGCGCTCAAACGACAGCACCAAACACAAGAGCTTGCGGCTTTCTTGACGCTGCATCCCGAACTCGCCGGCGTTCAGACCAATGAGGCGCGTCCAGACCGGATGGATGTCGCGCTGTCGGCGCTGCGCGCGGAGAAGGCATCCGTCGAGCGTCGTCTCGCCGACGAAAAGCCGAGCGACAATCCGTACGACGATCCTGCAGATTCGAATCCCGCGTTGCTCAAGCGTCGCTTGGCCGAGCTCGACGCAGCGATCGTGGTGCGTAAGAAATCGCTCGAGAATCAAGCGGCGGCGCAAAAATTGTCGCCGGAGCTCGCGGCAGAGTATCGGCGCTTGGTGGAGGCCGTCGCGAACGGCGGTGAAGCGGAGACGCCGCAGCCGCGCCTTACGGCGAAGCTGGTCAGCGGAGCCTCCAAGTCGCGCTGGCCCGTCGAGCCCAATCGTCCGCTGCTTTTGTTCTTTGGAGTCGTGTTCGGAGTCGGGTTCGGTTCGGCGTATACGTTGGTCGCGCGCGCCAGCCAGCGGCGACGCGCGTCGAGTCGTCCGTCGCCCCCGAGCAATGACACGCAAAAGTTCACCGTGCCGAAGGCCCCGGGGCTGCCGAAAGGACTCGGAATCGACGTTCTCGGCGCCACGATGCCGCTGCCCAAGTCGTCGAGCTCGAGCCCGCCTCCCGCGAGCGGCAAATCTCCGCCAGCAACAGCACCGCCACCTACGCCAATGACTAGCGCTCCCCCGCTGGCGGGTGCCGCTCTACCAACCAATACGTTGCCGATCGAGAGGAAAGAGCCTTCGGTAGGCATGCCGGGACTTGAGAGCGCGGCTCCCCCGCCGACGCCGGGCCAGCCTCCGAGCACTTCCCTGTTGGGGAATGCTCCAGCGCGGTCGCCGCTCAAGCACACGCTGGTTGGCATGGCCGCGCCTGTGTTGCCTTCCGAGCCGCCGCTTGCACGCGCCGATCCCCACGCGGAGGCTCCCGCAGGCGAGCACGATCCGGTGCTCGCGGCAGCCGCGCAGGCGTGGGATCAGGCGGTCCGCACTAACAACGTACCGGGTTTTGCCGTCGTTGGTTCGCCAGGCGGACGCGTTGCGGAGTCCAATCCGCCGCCTCCGGCATCGGCGGGTGGACCCTTGCCGAGGGAGGACGGCCCTGCACGCCTCGCGCACCGCGTGCACAAGGTCACACAGCCGCTGGGGTCGTTCTTGCCCGATTCGTTGACTGAGGGCTCCAGCTATTCCTATGAGACGCAGGAGGGTCCACAGCCCTCTTATCCACCGCCAGCGGCTGGATCACGCCCCCTTGCTGCATCGAACTATCCACCCCGTTCGCCGCTACCCGCGAAAGGACCGCCATCGGCAGCGACGAGCTATAGCTACGTGCACGCTGCACCGGTGGCCACCAGCGGGGTCGTGCGCGTAGAGCAGCTGACAGGCTGGGTTCAACCGTCAGAGCTCAAACCGGGCGCGCAGCGCCAGATCTGCGAGCAACTCTATCCTTTTGCGGTCGATCGCAGCCTGGTCACGGTTGTGGTTGCCGTGCCCGCAGCGCTTGAGTTCAAGTCTCGCGTCGCTGCCGAGTTGGCCTTGGCGCTCGCGGCATCAGGCCATCCGCGAGTGCTCTTGCTCGAGGCGGACTTTCATCGTCCGCGCGTGCACCGCACGTTGCGCGTCGACATGCCGATGGGCAGCGGATTTTCCCAGCAGCTGCACGCGAGGATTCACAGCGGTCAACGGCCGTCGTGGGCGGTCGTGGGCTGCACGCCCACGCTCCACGTTGCGGCTGAGGGCATGATGCGCTCACCGGGGTTGCTTGGTTCACAATTTTTCGATGAAGCTGTGCGCGATTTCAAGAGTTACTACGACTTTGTCGTGATAGATGGCCCTTCGTCGTCGCTCGAGGTCGATTCTGGGCCGCTGAATGCCGTGTCGGACGCCCTGGTCGTCGTGTGCCCGCCAAACGACGCCGACTCTCTGCTGCAGGTCAACGCGCTTTTCGAGCAAAAGCGGGTGAGCGCGGTAGCGGTCATCCCAGCTACCTAGCTGGGGCCTTTGCAGCCGGTGCGGCTCATGCAACGCTTGATCCCGTGTCGAATCAGGAAGATTCCGCATACGATCCGTTCGCCGGGCCCACGCTAGTTGCCACAGCGGAGTCGACCGCCGCGCAACGTGAGATCTGGATCGCGTGTCAGCTCGGCGACGACGCGTCACTGGCCTTCAACGAGTCGGTTACCCTTCGCTTACGCGGCGAAATGAAACGCGACGCGCTGCGCGCTGCATTCACGGATCTGTGCGCTCGTCACGAGGCGCTGCGCATGACCTTCAGTGGTGACGGCCTTACCTTGTGCGTCGCGGCGCCAAGTCAGGTAGCGCCGCAGATCCACGATTGGCAGGCGCACGCGCCCGGACAGCGCGAGGCCGAGCTCGAACAGTTGTGTGCGACGGAGGTTCGCACCCCCTTTGACTTAACCGCGGGCCCGCTCTTCCGTGCCCATCTGATCTGTGCGACCGAACGCGAGACCTGGCTGGTATTCACCGCTCACCACATCGTGTGCGATGGCTGGTCGACAGCGGTCTTGATGCGAGATTGGGCTGCGCTGTACGGGGCTCGGCTGCGCGGCGCGGCGGCAGAGCTCCGCGCTGCGGAGTCGTTCACCGAATACGCGCGCTCGCGTGCTCAGCAGGATCTGCGTAGCTGGAGCAGTCACGAAGCCTTCTGGGTCGCGCAATTCACGGGCGAAATACCGGTGCTGGATTTGCCGACGGATCGCCCGCGGCCGCCGCGAAAAACCTTCGTCGCGGAGCGCGTCGATGCCGAGCTCCCCACGGAGCTAGTGACGGAGTTGCGCAAAGTTGGAGCCAAACAGCGCGCGAGTCTCTTCGCGACACTGCTCGCAGGTTTCAAGGCGCTCGTGCATCGCTTGTCGGCGCAGCGCGATCTCGTGGTTGGGATTCCTTCAGCGGGGCAGGCTGCCGAGGGACACGCTGAACTAGTAGGGCACTGCGTCAATATGTTGCCGTTGCGCACGCGCCTAGAACCGGACGCGCCCTTCGGCGATTTGCTCGGCAGCGTGCGCAAGACTCTGCTCGACGCCCAGGAGCATCAGGATTTTACCTTCGGCACGTTGCTCACGAAGTTGCCGATTGAGCGCGATCCCAGCCGCTTGCCGCTGGTCTCGGTGATTTTCAACGTCGATCGCGGCATGACCAGCGAGGCATTGGGTTTCTCGGGCGCCGTGGCAGAGCTCGAGGCCAATCCGCGCGCATTCGAAAACTTCGACTTGTTCTTGAACGCGGTCGAGCTTGGCGGAGCCATCAAACTCGAGTGCCAATTCAACCGAGATCTGTTCGACAGAGCGACCATTCGTCGCTGGCTCGACGCCTATCGCCTGCTCTTGACAAACGTTGCAGGCGATCCAGCGACGCCGCTCAATCGCTTGGCCGTGCTCAGCGACGCTGATCGCGCGCAGCTCGCAGCCTGGAACGCGACAACGGCCGCATTCCCGAGCTCGCTTTGTCTGCACGAGCTCTGCGAGCGTCAAGCACAAGCGCACCCAGAGCGAGTCGCCTGTGAATTCGGCGATCTGTCGCTCACTTTCCGAGAGCTAGACATGCAGGCCAACCGTGTGGCACGCCGCTTGCGCGCGCTCGGCGTCAAGCGCGGCGCGCTGGTGGGGATTTGCCTCGAGCGTAGCCTCGAGTTGCTGGTAGGGCTCTTGGGGATCTCGAAGGCTGGCGCGGGCTATCTGCCGCTCGATCCCGGTTATCCGCGCGATCGCCTGGCGTTCATGGTCGACGATTCGCAGATGCTCGTGCTACTCACCGACTCGCGTTTGCAGGCAGAGCTGACGCTTCCGGCGGCGCAGATCTTGTGCATCGATCAGGGGGCGGATACGGAGGACGCTTCCGCGCTGCCCAAGGACGAGGCGAGTGCAACGCCCGACAGCGTCGCGTACGTCATCTACACCTCAGGTTCGACGGGCCGACCAAAAGGTGTGCTCGTGCCGCATCGCGCGGCGGTCAACCTCGTGAGTAGCGTCGCGCGGCGCCCCGGACTCAACGCGGACGACGTCGTGCTCGCGATTACTACACTTTCGTTCGATATCGCGGTTTCCGAAACATGGTTACCGCTCAGCGTCGGCGCGCGCATCGTGCTCGTCACGCGCGAGGTGGCGTCTGACGGCGCGCAGCTCCGCGCAGTTTGCGAAGGCCGCTCGGTCACGTTCGTGGACGCGACGCCCGCGACGTATCGCTTGCTCTTGGCCGCTGGCTGGCAGGGCGGCGACGCACGCACGCTGATTTGCACCGGCGAAGCGATGCCCAAGGACTTGGCGCTCGAGCTGGTGAACCTCGGTCGTACGGTGTGGAACGGCTACGGCCCGACCGAAACCACCGTGTGGTCCACGTTTTGGCGCGTGCCGGGCGATTTCTCGCGCATCTTGATCGGTACTCCCGTCGACAACACCGCCATCCACATCCTGGACGCCACGCGCAATCCGGTACCGCTCGGTGCGGTCGGAGAGCTGTACATTGCTGGTCAAGGTGTGTCGCTCGGCTATCTGAATCGCCCCGAGCTCACCGCGGAGCGCTTCGTCCCCGACGTACTTTCGGGGTCCGCCGCCGTCATGTACCGCACTGGGGACCTCGGTCGCTACCTCAGCAACGGTGAGATCGAGTGTCTTGGCCGCAACGACAACCAAGTCAAGCTGCGCGGGTACCGCATCGAGCTTGGCGAGATCGACGACGCGCTCGTGCAGCACTCGGCTTTGAGTGGCGCCGCGGTTCTCTTGCGTGAAGATCGTCCTGGTGACGCGCGCTTGGTCGCGTACGTCGTTGCGAAACAGGGAACGGCGCAGGCTGCCGATCTTCGGGCGCATCTCAAAAAGACGTTGCCCGACTACATGGTGCCGACGACATTCGTCATGCTCGATAGGCTACCGCTTACGCCCAGCGGTAAGATCGACCGCCGCGCGTTGCCGATTCCCGACGCGCAGGGCGTGCCTTCGGATGCGGAATTCACGGCTCCGCGCGACGAAACGGAGCGCCTGCTGGCCGAGCTTTGGGCGAAAGCGCTGGGAGTCGGCCGCGTTAGCGTCCATGACGATTTTTTCGCGCTCGGCGGTCACTCGCTACTGGCGTCGCAGATCCTCGCACGCCTGCGCCGTGATCACGGCATCGAGCTGTCGTTTCGCAAATTTTTCGAAGCGCCGACGGTTGCGCGCTTAGCCGAGCTGGTGCGGAAAGAACCGATCACGGAGTCTGCACCGGCGGCGCGCGTCACGCGGCGCGCCTCGATCGCGAGCTCGCCGCTCTCGCTCGGCCAAGAACGACTGTGGCTCCTAGAGGAGATGCACCCGGCGCAGCGCCTAGTGCACACCTTGCCGGCAGCGTGGCGCTTCGAAGGGCCGCTCGATCGCGAGCTCTTGCAGCAAGGCTTGGATCGTATCGCGGAACGCCAGGAAATGCTGCGGATTACGATTGGCGTGGAGGGCAACCATCCCGTGCAGCGCGTCGCCGAGCGGATCGCGCTGCCAATCGGCTTCGTCGACCTATGCGAGCTTCCTGTCGACCAGCGCCAAGCCGCGATGCACGCGCAGATCAAGCGGCTCACGCTCGAACCGTTCGATTTGGGGCGTGGTCCGCTGTTCCGGTCCACGTTGTTTCGTCTGAGCGAAGAAGAACACGTCTACTTCACCTTGCGCCACAACGTGATCTGGGATGGCTGGTCATTCGACGTTTTTCTCAGTGAGCTGTGCGCTATCTACAGCGCGCTTCAACGGGGCGAGCCACCGGTACTGCCTGAACTACCGATCGGCTACGGGGACTTCGTGGTCTGGCAGCGTCAATGGCAGCAGGGGCCGGAGCTGCGGCGCCAGATCGATTTCTGGCAGAAAGCGCTGGTCGAACCGAACGTCGACCTCGCTCTGCCGCACGACTACCCGCGTCCCGCGCAATCGCTATATGGTGGCGCCAACGCGGCGTTGAACCTCGGCCGAGCGGAAGGGGACGCGCTCGCTGCGCTCGCGCACCACGCCGGGGCCTCGCCTTTTACCGTGTTGTTGGCGGCGTTCAGCGTGCTGCTCTGGCGCTATAGTGGTCAAAATGAGGTCTTGGTCGGAACGCCTGTGAGGGCGCGCAACCTTCCCGAGGTCGAGCACCTGATCGGACCGTTTATCAACGCGGTCATCTTGCGCACTCGGATCGAGCCGAGCCTGCCGTTCGTAGAGTACGTGAAACGCGTACGCGATCTCACGCTCGACGCGTTCAGCAACCAAGACATGCCGCTCGAGCTGCTCGGCACGCGCCCGCCGCTCGTGCGCGCATTCTTCTCGTATCAGGACGCGCGCTCGCGTCCGCTCGCGCTCGGTTCGAGCATGGTCAAGCAAATCGACGTCGAACCGCCGGCTGCTGCCAACGATCTGATGCTGTGGATGATGGAGCGCCCAGGAGAGCTACTGGCCGCCTGCAACTACAGCACGGAGATTTTCGAGGCGAGTACGATCGAGCGGCTACTGCGGAGCTTCGCGACCTTGCTGCGCGCGGTGATCGCCGACCCACAGCGTAGGCTGAACATGCTCGAGATTTTGGCGCCGCAGGACGCTAGTGAGGTCCGCGCGTTCACGAGCACGCTCGCGCCAGCTACGACCTCGAGCGCGCCCAGCTGGCTCGCTGAATGCGCACAAGAAAGCCCACAAGCGATCGCGTTGGTTCAGGGGCAAGCCACGCTCAGTTTTTCTGCACTGTGGGAGCGCGCAGCTTGCGTCGCCGCTCGACTGACTGAACGTGGGCTTTCGACGGGAACAGTCGCGATCGTGTTGCCTCGCTCCTTCGATCTGGCCGCGGCGGCGTACGGCTGCTGGCTCGCTGGTTGCGCCGTGCTTCCGATCGACCCGAGTGTCCCGAACGAGTATCAGGAGAGAATTCTGTCAGCCGCCAAGCCTGTCGCGCTGCTCACGCAGTCTGCGCTCCAGAGTCGTGTGGCTTCACGGCCAGGCATGAGCGTGCTGCTGGTCGACGAACAAGAAGGCGTAGCTGTTACGCGATCCGAGCATGCGCTCCAGATCGATCCGAATCAGCTGGCGTGGCTGGGCTACCGTCTCACTGGGGGCGAGCTCCGGTTGGCCCCGGCAAGCCACGTTGAGCTCGTTACTAGAGCGGAGACATTCGCGCGCCTCGCCGGCGTCGATGCGAGTCGGGCGCTTTCGCTTGCCGCAATGCCGAGTGCCGACGCGTTGCCGCTTGAGTTGTTGCTCGGCCCGCTCTGCGGTGCACCCTCGCTGCTCGCGAAGGCTTCCGCACGTGACGATGAAACGCTGCACGAGCTGCTCCGGGACGGAAATGTCGGTTGCGCCTTCGGCACGCCCGAGGCCTGGCGCGAGATTCTCGGCAATCCTCCGAGTGGACTGCGCGAGATGACGGCCGTGGTCTTGGGCCCGCTGAGCGAGCCGCTGCTCGAATCGTTGCTGGCGGGCGTGAAGCGGGTATTGCGGATCGACGCTCCCTTCGACGTCGGGATACCTTTCATGCATGAGATCGCATCGTTCGCGCACATGCACCGGCTCGGCAAGCCGCTCGGTCGCGTTCAGGTAAGCGTGCAAGCTGCCGTGGCAGAAGAGCTCCCAATTGGCGTTGCCGCGGAATTATTTATCCGGAGAGACGGCGCAGCAGCACCGACCGCGACCGGCGTCTCTGCCCGCTGGCACAATGACGGTTCGATCGAAGTGACGGCAGCGGAGGAACGCGAGTTGTCCGCGGGTGGCAGCTGGTTCGATCTCAGCGAGGTGAGCGCCGCTCTGGAGGGACATCGCGCCGTGAAGCGCGCCTACGTTCGGAGCGAACTTGGCGAGCGCGGCGCTGCGCGCTTAACTGCATTTCTGGTGCTGGATCGCGAGCAGAGCTACACGGAATCCGAGCTCCGGCGTCAAGTGCGCGCAAGTCTGCCCGAGGCACTCGTGCCGCAGTTGTTCGTCGAGCTCGACAACTTCCCGACGAGCGAAAATGGCGCCGTGAATGTGAGCCAACTGCGGTCACCGGCAGACACCGAGCGTCAACACGAGCGCGTCGCTCCCCGCAGCGATACCGAACGCGTGTTGGTGGAGCTGTTCGCAGACGCGTTGCATCTCCAGGACGTCGGTATCCACGACAATTTCTTCGATCTGGGCGGGCATTCGCTACTCTGCTTCCGCGTACTCGAACGCATCGAACAGCGGCTGCACAAGCGCCTGAGTCCGCGCGTATTGCTGCTCAACTCCTTAGAGCAAGTTGCAGCCGAGATCGACGGTCAGGGCGCAGCAGCGTCGGCAATCGAATACCGCTCGTCGGCGCAGGAGCCAGCGGGTCTAGGCGGGCGCGTGTTCAAGAAGTTTCGCGGGCTCCTGCGGCGCTGAACGGGTGGACTACCGGGCTCACTCCGCGTCGGGTTCCGCGTCAAATTCAGTCACGGTTTGCAGCACGTCGAGCTGCGCCGCCATCAGCTCGAGCTGGGCCGCGACGATAGCGGCCAAGGGGTCCGATTCGGCGAGCTCGCCGCCCTTCTTCGGCTGGACGCTCGGGCCGGCAGCGACCACCGTATGGTCCTGCGCAGCGGGAGTGGCCCATGGCTCCAGCCAGTGCCGGTCGCGCGCGAAGGGATACGCTGGCAACGACACCAACCGGCGTCGGCCGATCGCTTGAAACGCTTCCCAATCTGGTTCAGCGCCGGCCAGCCATAGCTGACCGAGCGCGCGAGCGAGCGACGACCACTCCAGCTCCGTGCGGTCTTCGAAGCTCGAAATTGCGATCTGGCGCGCGCGATCGGTGACGAGCTGACGTGCCAACGTGGCGCTTGTCCCCCGCGGCCCAACCTCGAGCAACACGCGTGAAGGATCGGCCCAGACTGTGCGCAGCGCTTCCATGAAGCGCACCGGCACTCGCAGATGGCGCGCCCAGTACATGGCATCGGTGGCCTGTTCGCCCGTGAGCAGAGCGCCCGTCGCCGTGGAAACGATCGGGATGCGCGGAGCTCGCGGGCTCGCGCTGCGTACCAGATCCGCGAATGGTTCGACGGCCGGATCCATCATCGACGAGTGAAAGGCGTGCGAGGTAAAGAGGAGTTTGGCCGCCAATCCTTCCTGCTCGAGTTGGGCTTGAAAGGTCGCGATCTCCTGGGTAGGCCCGGACACGACGCACAACGAAGGGCCGTTCGAGGCAGCGAGCGCCAGAGTTCCGTGCAAGCGCGCCTCGATGACCGCAGCCGGGGCGCGCACGCTCAACATCGAGCCGCTGGGCAGAGCTTGCATCAAGCGACCGCGTTGGCCAACGAGCTCTACCGCAGCTTCGAGCGAGAACACACCAGCCAAGCATGCAGCGACGAACTCTCCCACGCTGTGTCCGACCAGCAGCGAGGGTTCGATCCCCCAGCTCTGCCAGAGCGAGGCGAGCGCGTACTCCACCGTGAACAGGGCGGGTTGAGTGAACATCGTCTGCCGCAGCGACGCCTCTGCGGTCGCCGCATCCGACGGCGACGGAAACATGACCGCCCGCAGGTCTCGACCGAGTAGCGGGCGCAAAACTTCCGCGCAAGTATCTACGGCTCGCTTGAACACGGGCTCGAGCTCGTAGATCGCCTTGCCCATGCCGACGTATTGCGTGCCCTGGCCGGGAAAAATGAAGGCTACTTGCGCGCCACGGCGCTCGAGCTTCCGACGGCTGGCCGCGTCCGGCGCTGCTCGTAGCCTAGCGATGGCATCTTCCGTGTTGCTGCTCACGATCGAGCGTCGCTGCGCGAAGTGGGGCCGGCGAGCTTGCAGGGTGTACGCGACGTCTGCGAGTGAAATCTCCGGTTCAGCTTGCAGAAAATCGGCGAGGCGTGTGGACGCACGCTCCAGCGCCGCCTCGCTCTTGGCGGACACCAGCAACACCTCGACGCCGCGGTGCGCACCACTCGGAACCTTAGCCGGCGCCTCTTCGAGGACGACGTGCGCATTCGTTCCCCCCACGCCGAATGAGCTCACACCGGCTCGACGCGGCGTGCCCTCCGGCGAGGCCCAATCTTCCAGCCGAGTTTGCACGAAGAACGGCGTCACCGAAAAATCGATGTTGGGGTTCGGTCGTTCGAAAAACAAGCTGGGCGGGAGCTTGCGATGATACAGCGCGAGCGCAGTCTTGATCAGGCCGGCCACTCCGGACGCGGCGGTGAGATGCCCGAGATTGCTCTTGATCGAGCCGATGGCGCAGAAGCCCAGTCGCTCGGTACGAGCGCGGAATGCCAGCGTCAACGCCTCGACCTCCACCGGATCTCCCAGCGGGGTCGCGGTTCCGTGCGCTTCCAGATAAGAGATCGTCGCGGGATCGACGTCGGCGACGGCGTGCGCAAGCGCGATTACTGCTGCCTGCCCGGCGACGCTCGGCGCCGTGTAGCTGGCCTTGGCCGCGCCATCGTTGTTCGTGGCGGTGCCGCGGATGACCGCGTACACCCGATCCCCGTCGCGCTCGGCGTCCGCTAGGCGTTTGAGTACGACCATGCCTGCGCCGTCACTAAAGACGGTGCCGGTTGCTGACGCATCGAACGTGCGCGTGTGCCCGTCCGCCGAAAGCATCGCGCCTTCGGTGTATAGGTGTCCCGCGTTCTGCGGCACGGTCACGGACGCCGCGCCGGCCAGAGCCGCGTCGCACTCGTGCGCGAGCAAGGACGCCACAGCTTGACTGACTGCAACCAGGGAGGTGGAGCACGCCGTGTGCACGCTGATGGCCGGCCCGGTCAAATTGAGTTTGTGGGCGATGCGTGTCGCTACGAAGTCCTTGTCGTTGGCGAGCGTCATCGCGAGCTCGCCCAGAGCGTCGATGCGGTCCTGGCGCTTGACTACGTTTTTCGTGAGGTAAGTATTGTGGCCGGTGCCGGCGAAGACACCGATCGACGTGCCGTGACGTTCGGGTACGATGCCAGCGTCCTCCAGTGCGGCGTGGGCGACCTCGAGCAGCACACGCTGCTGTGGATCCATCAGCTCGGCGAGCGCGGGTGTTTCTCCGAAAAATGGCGCGTCGAAGAGGTCCGCTCCGTCGAGCACACCGCGCGTCTTCACGTAGCGCGGATCGCTCGCAGGCACGCGCGGGTCGAGCTCCGCGTCAGTGAAGGTTTTGACGGATTCGATCCCCGCGCACAGGTTCTGCCACAGCTCGAACGCGGTGGCGGCGCCCGGAAAACGGCCGGCCAAGCCCACGATTGCAATCCCGTCGCGATGGCTCGAGCGCTGCTTTTGGGCACGCAAGCGCGCCGCGTCGAGCGAGGCGCTGGTCGAGCGTCCGCCTTCGAGCGCTCGAGCAAGACCGCGCACCGTGGGGTGTTGGAACAGGGTGACGACCGCCACCGTGCGACCGAGCTCACGCCGCAACGCCTGCAAGCTCTCGACCGCCAGCAGCGACGAACCTCCCAAGTCGAAGAAGCCATCGTTGGCGCCGACGCGATCCACGCGTAAGAGTTGACGCCAGACCGAGGCGATGGCCTCCTCGAGCGCGCCTTCGGGCTCCACGTACTCGGCCTCGAGCGCGGGACGCGACGTGTCGGGCGCGGGTAGCGCGCGCCGATCGACCTTGCCGTTCTCGGTGAGCGGAAGCTTGGGTAGGATCACGAACGCAGCCGGCATCATGTAGTCGGGGAGCCGACCGCGCAGCCGAGTACGGAGCTCTTCCAGCAGGCCGTTGCTCATCGTTGAGGCCAGATAAGCGACCAAGCGCTTGTCTCCGGGAGTGTCTTCGCGCGCGATGACCACCGCGTCCTGCACCTCTGGATGCTCTGAGAGCGCCGATTCGATCTCGCCGAGCTCGATCCGAAATCCTCGGATTTTTACCTGGTTGTCGATGCGGCCGAGATACTCGAGCTCGCCTCCCTCGAGCTGCCGCGCCAGATCCCCGGTTCGGTACAAGCGCACGGATTCCCCGCCGTTCACCGGCAGCTCGATGAAGCGCTCGCTGGTGAGTTCGGGTCTGTTCAGATATCCGCGCGCGAGCCCGGCGCCTTCGACGTAGATCTCGCCAACGTCGCCGAGAGCGACCTGATTGCGTTGCTCGTCGAGCAGGCGCACCCCAAGATCGGGGATCGGTACTCCGATCACGCTCCCGAGCCCTGCACGAACCTCGAGCCAAGTGATCGGACGATACGTGACATGCACCGTCGTTTCGGTGATGCCGTACATATTGATCAAACGTGGGGTCTGATCGCCGAAGCGCTCGAACCATGGCCGTAGACCCTGGAGCTCCAGGGCCTCCCCGCCAAAGACTACGTAGCGGAGAGCAAGCTTGCGTGCGACTGGCGCCGCCACTACGGCATGCGCGAGCTGTCGGAACGAGGACGGAGTTTGGTTGAGGACGGTCACGCCCTCCGCGGCGAGTAGCTCGAGGAATGCGTCGGGCGAGCGGCTGATCCAATACGGAACCACGACCAGCCTGCCGCCGTAGAGCAGTGCGCCCCACAGTTCCCACACGGAAAAATCGAATGCGTAGGAATGAAACAGGGTCCAGACGTCGCGAGCACCGAAGCCAAACCAAGCGTTGGTTGCCTCGAATAGGCGCACGACGTTGCCATGAGTCACGAGCACGCCTTTCGGACGCCCCGTTGAGCCTGAGGTGTAGATGACGTAAGCCAGATGTGAGGCTTGCGCGCCCGAGCGCGGATTGGTGTCCGGCTCGTTCAACGTGTCTTCGACGAAGACGAGCTCCAGCCCAGGAGCGGACGGCGGTTGCTCGAGTGCGCGGTGCGTGACGAGTACGCGCGCTTCCGAGTCCGAGAGCATGAATTCGAGCCGGTCACGCGGGTAGGCGGGATCGAGCGGCAAGTAGGCGCCGCCCGCCTTCACGATCCCGAGAATCCCGACCACGAGCTCCACCGAGCGCTCGGCGCTCAACGCGACCAGCGAATCCGGACCGACACCCAGGCGTTGCAGTCGGTGAGCCAGGCGGTTGGCGCGTGCGTTCAGCTCTCGGTACGTGAGCCGTTCGCCCTCGAATACGAGCGCAATCGCCTCCGGCGTGCTCCGAACCTGCGCCTCGAAGCGCTCCTGAACTGGCGGGGAATCCGGGAATCGTCCCCGCGCCGCCTGGGCGTTGACCGTAACGTTCGAGCTGCTCATCGCCTCAAGGTGTCGCGCTGGCTCAACTGGACGTCAACCCGCGCGACGGCTCGCGCTCACATCTGCCGGGCGGCCTTTGGCTTGTCGGTTGAAAACTTGTCCGGAGCGATCTTGTTCAAGCGTTGCTTGAGCGCGCCCCGCAGTTCGTTGGCCTTGGCGATCACAGGTAGTACGAGCGTGCGTTTGACTCGGTCCTTGATGTCGGAGCTTCCGGGCGGATTGGGCTCGAGCCCGAGCCGGCGGAGATAGTAGTTGGCGCGGTACACATCGGAACGCGATCGGCCGCGAAACTGGAAGTTGACGCTCAGGGATATCGACGGAAGATCGCCGTTCTGAACCCAGTGCGGCGCGTTGACTGGCAGGTGCACCCCCATGCCCGGTCCGAGCTGGTACACGCGCGCGCGCTCTTGATACTCGGGTTTGTGGACGGCGGCGTTGTTGTCGACCGCCCAGAATTTCTCGAGCTCGACTTCGGGCAGCACCGTGCGATCGTTCTGGTCGAAGATACTGATCGACTTGTCCCCGCTGACCTGCAGCAGGAAATTGCACTCACGATCGATGTGATAGCTCGTGATCCGCCGTGGCGAGGTGATGAACACGATCGCGTTCCTGACCTCCATCTCGGCGTCCAAGCTACGACCCGCCAGCTCTTGAATTTCCGCCAGGCATTCGTCGAGAACAATCCGGTAGTCTTCAACCAGCTCCGCGCGCCGAATCAACATCCACGCGCCGGAAGTGTGAATGCGCTCGAGGGCTTCCGAGACCGACATACCGTTGCGTGAGGTGTCGCTCCAGCGCTGATTGATGGCGACGTCACCGGCGTCGAAATAGACTTCGTCCGGGCGGTGACTCGGGAGCTTTTCGATCCGTTTTGCGAGCTCGACTAGTCGCGGCAGCTCGAACAGCGGATGCCCGGCCAGCCGATGGCTGAATGAGAACGAGCTTCGATTGAAGCCATCCCTGAAGATGGCCTGTTCCTCGGCCAAGAAATATTTTCCGCGGGGGTCCGAGGCGCGGGCAGAGTGGGTGCTGGCTGCTGCGTTGTTCGTCTGCATCGGTTGCATCTTGTCGCGTTACTCGGGATTAAGCGCTTGGTGCGCTAGCGGTGTCACGCTCAGCTCTCTAGCTTGACGAACTGGCCTGGGCGTGACGGGTGTGGTGTGTACCAGGCGGGGCTGCCGTTGGGATCGCGGCCTAGCCGGGCGCCAGCGACGGGTGGATTTTTCACGTCGAAAGTCGGTGACTGGTCCGCGGTCCTTCGCCCCGGCAAGAAATCCGAGTCTTGCATTTCGAGCACGCTGTCTTTGTAGGCCTGCGCGATGTGAGAGAAATCCGCGTCCGCGTGAGCTGTCGTGAAAAAGCACGGGAAG
>DASXKQ010000003.1:0-20817 GCA_036496745.1 Polyangiaceae bacterium | reverse complement strand
GCTCTCCGTACCCGAGCGACTCTGGTTCACGCAGAACGAGGGACAAACCTTCGCGCCGCTCGACCAAGCCACGATCGGCGCGTACGCGCTGTGGCGCGACGCCTACGGCAGCGTTTACGTCCAGAGCTTGCTCGGCACGATGAACTTGAGCGGGACGCCACCGCGGCTCTCGCTGGTGAACACCGCGAACGCCGCGAGCCCAGGCGGTGGGATCGCGCGCGTGCTTGGCGAGCGCATCCCACCCATCGGTCCGGACGCGAGCGCGCTGCGCGACGGACGCGCCGTGTGGATCGGCGGGCGCTACGTGGAAATATTGAAGCCCCCCGCCCGCGACGCAGCGATCATGCAGAAGGCCGTGAGCGCCGGCATCCCAATCGGACCGCCCACCTTCCAACTGCTCAGCGGTCCCTGGACTGGCCCGCTCGAAAAGACCGCCGTACCCATGCTCAGCCTGTGCCAGGAAGCGCGCGTCGCGGGCTTTGGGCGAGCGCTCGAACTAGCCTGTTTTCGCAGCCAAGCCGCGAACGAATCGCAGCCGATCGATTTCTATCGCCGCGAGGGTGACGGTGATTTCCAGGCCGAGCCGTTCGTGGCCCACGGCAAGCTCGACAAGTTCCAAATGGTGGCGGGCGCGGGTGGTGCGCTCGTGCTGTCCGGACTGTGCGCGCGAGGCGGCAGCGGCTGCGACGCGAGCGGCATCTACTTGCGCAAAGCCGTGTCACCGGCGCGCGCCGCCGAGAAGCTCGCCAGCATGACGAGCATGGGCGCCCCGCGAGTAAATGGCGCTCAGCGCGTCGCTCCGTTCGAGCTGGTGCCCGCGGCTGCTCCCTCGCTGGAGGGCGTCGCGTTGCGGCTCACGTTCGCCGTCGACGGCCGCTCGGTGTACGCGGTCGCCCGACGCAACAAGACGGCGCAGCTCGGCATTTTCGTGTCGCACGACGCGGGCCTCACCTTCGAGGTGCGCGACCTCGATCTCGTGCGCGCGGATGCCGAGGAAGAAGACGACGCTTGGGGCCGCGGCAGCGACGTGAAGATCGACTCCTTCGCGCCCGCGGAGGACGGCAGCGTGTCGCTCGTGATCAACGAACAGCGCAAGCGCAGCCTAGTCGTGGTCGATGAGCAGGGACACGTGCTTTCCATCGGCAAATCCCCGGAATCGAGCGCGCTGATGGCCGCCGCAGGCCTGCGCGCGATCGCGATCGCCGTGCGTACGCGCGAAGCCTGGGAGTCGCTTGACGGCGGCGTCGGTTGGACGTCGCTCGGGCGCTTTCCGCTCGAGCTCTGTCGCAACGGGGAAACGGAATGCGCGGCCATTCAATGCGCGAGCGTCGGCTGCGTCGTGGGGCAGGAGTTGTCGCGCGTCGGCTGGGGCGGGCAACGAGGAGTCGGCAACGAGCCGATGCCGCCGCCGCGCAGCGCGTCGCCCGAATTCACGGAGCGCCGCGTGCTGGCGCCGATCGCCTGCTCGCTCGACGACACGGGTTGGCAAGCGCTACCCGGCGTGCGTGACGTACCGAACGCACACGACGCTGCGCGCGGCAAGCTCGCCTGGCTCGCCGTTTCGATCGACGAAGCGCGGCGATCGATCACGAGCGTGCACGGCTTCGGCGGTGCGCACCCGCACACCGAGCTCGTGAGCCTGCTCAAGCCACTCGAACGCGGCGACGGCTATGCCTTCGCGTACTCGAACCAGATCGAGGGTCCCGCGGCGCTCCGCTACGCTACGGTCGACCGCAATGAGCACGACACCCACCTGCGTGAGGTCGACGTCGCCTGGGACAACGCCTTCGAGAGCAAGAGCTATCACGCGCGGCTCGCGGACGGCGGAGCCTACGCGCCACAGGACTACGAGCGCGCCGGTCGCTCCGAAATCGCGGCTCCGGCGCTGCTCAGCATCGCGCAAGGTGGCCTCTATCTGCGTTTGCACCACGCCGCGGACGACGCCCAAGAAACCTGGTTCTTCGACGGCAAGACGAGCGTGCATTTTCCAGCCGTGTCCTGGCCCGTAGCCCCGAGTTCGTCGGGATCCGGTCCGGACGTGGTCCATCAAGACGGCGTGCACCTGCCGATCCTGCTCTTTCAAGATCACCCGGGGATCGTGCGCGCGCGCCTCGAGCACGGCGCGTTCGTCTTCGACGCGGAAACGGTCTCTTTGCCGAAACCCGAGCTATTTTTGGCCCAGCAGCAGACGACGATCGCCTATCGCGGGCAGTCCGCGGGCGTCTACGTGCAGGTGAGCGAGCCCGGCCACCACGCCCACGCCCGCTTTCTGCCGTTTCGCGCGAGCGGCGCGGTGCTCGACGAGGCGGTCGCGGTTCCCACGCAAAGCGACCTCCCCGATCGTCCGAATCCCTGCAGCAACGACGAGCGATCGCTCACACCCCGCGTCGTCGCCAGTGAGTTACCAGGCACCCGCCACCCAATCGTCGTCAGTGACCCACTCGATCCACCGCGCACATTCCTGAGCGCGCGCGCGGTGCTGCACGGCACGCCCGAACATCCGTGCGTGGCGATGTTCGACGCGGAACCCGTGCTGAGCGACGCCGGGATCTCGCGCTCCGAGCGGTTGCTCGTCGATCCGGGCGACCTCGACCACGGCTGGCTCTTTCGCACGACCGTCGGCGCAAGCAGTGACGCCGCGCGCAGCGAATACCGACTGATGAAGTGCCGCTATGACCCCGCGCTGGAGATCCCGAAAGAGGTGTATCAGGCGCCGGGGACGCTCGTGACGCGTTGAAGCGCCCCTACCGATTGAGCAGGCCTCGGTTTGGATGCGCTCGTGCCTGGAGCGCTCAGGTTGGCGGCTGTCCGCATGAGCCCGTATTCTGGCCGTCAGGGGTCGCATATCCCTCGATGCAAGTATTTGGCAGAGGACAATCTTCGGGCGCTCCCAGTGTTCCATCCGATAGGCACGGCAGAATCTTGCCGCTTGGGTCGCACTGTCCGTACAGCAGCGGCGGCGGCGTGTACGGCAGGCCGGTCCATGCGCGCCAGTAGGCACATGCGGAGGCCATGCAATGACCTCCGCCGGGCCCCACGTTGACCTGAGAGAAACCGCAGGCCTGTTCAGCAGGACAGCTCACGGGATCGCCCCACGTGCCGTCTGCTCCACAGCTCTCTACTTGATCTCCATCTGCCAAGTCGTGTCCGCCGCACTGAGTGTCACCGGGCGTGCAGCCCCCCGTACAACCGTAGGTCTGGTCGTCGCACGTTTGGCCCGTGCCACATTGGTACGTGAGCCAGCTCGTCGCGATGATCGGTGGAGCGGACAAGCACCAGCTGTAGCTGTGTACCGTGTCGACGCTCAGGTCCGCCGGATCGCCGCACGAGAACGCGTAGGGAAGCGAGGTGAAACCCAGGGCAAACGCGCAGGTCTCAACGTGACAGGAGGCGGAGATACCCGCGGGGAGCTCGATGTTCCGCGAACCCGCGTTGAGCAGCGCCACGTCCTGATCGAGCGTCGAGCGATCCAGATCGTAGGCGCACTCCTGGTTCGAGTTGCACGGCTCGGAGTCCCAGGCCGTGCCGTCGGTGCACTTCAGCACGTGATCGTAGGCGTTCGACATTTGGCTGCCAATCGGCTCGCATTTCGTCTCGCCCGCGTTGCAGACGGTACCCTTGCACGCGCCGTCGGTGCACGGTGCCGTGGCCGGACAGCTCACCAACTCGTAACCCTGCCTGTCCGGCTTGCAGCGGTAGAGCGTCGTCGCGTCCTGGCATTGAGTGCTGCCTTGAGCACACGGCGAGTTCGGATCGAAGCTGCACTCTCCTCCGCTGCACTGCTCGTTCGCAGCGCACGCGACCACGGTCCAGGTCGACCCATCGGCGCTGCATTCGCGCGTGCTGCTGGTGTCGGCGCACTCCTTCTTACCCGGCGTGCAACCCGTGCCCGCTTCGGGCGCGCCGGCCTCGCTCGTACCTGCGTCGCTCGTCGAAACGCACTTACCGTCGTAGCACAGCTCGCTCGCCGAGCACGCGACGGGCACCCAGCTCCCGTCCGTCGCACACACGCGCAGCACGGAATCCCCGACGCACTCTTGTGATCCGGTCGTACACGTGGCCTCCACGCAGGCACCTCCCTGACAGGTTTGGCCGGACCCGCAGCTGAACGCCAGCTGCCCGCTGCCGTCCTTGGGGCACACCGTCCCGATCGTGTCCGTGACGCAGACGCTCACGCCCGGCGAGCAACCGACTGCCGGCGCAGGACTCGAGGAACTGTCACTCCCGCAGCCCATGAGCCAGCTTGCGACCGCCGCCACCAGCACCCAACGCACACCGCTACCCTTCATGCCCACCCTATAGTCACGAGTCGGCAGACGGTTGCAATAGATCGCCGAGCGATCACGCAGTCGCACGCGATTTCACGAGCGCCGCGCGCGAGTCCCTGCGGCGGCGCAGCGCTTTGCTAGCCGCGCCGGTCAGACTTTGACGAGCTCTGCGAGCTTCTGCTTGGTCGTCAGACCAACGTGCTGGGCGGCGCGTTCGCCGTTCTTGAACACCATCACGGTCGGCACGCCGCGGACGCCCAGCTTTCCGGCCGTAACCGGGGAATCATCGATATCGAGCTTGCCGACCTTGACCTGGCCGTGCAAATCCTCAGCCAGCTGGTCGACGATGGGCGCCAGGGCTTTACAGGGTCCGCACCAGGTCGCCGTAAAATCCACGAGCACCGGAACGGTGGATTTGAGCACTTCCTGCTCGAAGTTGAGATCGTTGAAGACTTGAACCTTTTCGGATGCCATGTGCGAGCTCCTGACTCTGACTAACGTCGAATGAAGATAATACCGCTCACCTTACTAGGGAAGGGCCGCGCAGGGAGATTTCACCCTGAAGCGTGAAAGTGAGGGTGTAATGGCAGGCGCAGAGCTCGTCGAGCTCTGGCCGCGCGACTGGACGGCGCGCGGTGTCGTCGCGACGCTCGAGCCGCTGGCGGGTGACGAGCGGCGCGAGCGTCTGCTCGCCGTAACGCGAAAGCGCGTGGGCAGCGTGACCGTGTTGATGGACGCACCGCACGATCCGCACAACGGCTCGGCCGTCCTGCGCACGTGCGACGCGTTCGGGCTGCCGCTGGTGCACGTGGTCCGTCGCGGAGAACGGTTCCTGGTCGCGCGCAAGGTGACCAAGGGCAGCGAGCGCTGGGTGGAGGTCCACGAACACGCGACCGTGGAACACGCGGTTGCTGCGCTCGCGCAAGCGCGCTTCGAGCTGGTCGCTACTCACCCCGAAGGGTTACTCGTGCCGGAAGACCTGGCCCAAATTCCGCGGCTCGCGCTGGTGCTCGGCAACGAGCACGACGGCATCCGTGAGGAGTTGCGCCGCGCTGCGCCGCGCGCCGTGCGCATTCCGATGCGCGGCTTCGTCGAGAGCCTCAACGTGAGCGTAGCGGCGGCCGTGCTCTTGCGCGCCGCGACCAACGAGCGCCCTGGCGACCTTTCAGACGACGAGCAGGCTCGTGCCTATGCGCGGGCCCTTTGCCGCTCGGTGCCTCGCGCGGCGGAAATCCTGGCCGGTCGCGCGCCGCTCTAGATAACCCCTGTTCCAATTTGCCGAGGTCGGTACTAGCGTCCGTCGCCAATTCGCATGGCACGGCACAACCTCGAGAGCAGCGTGCTGGGTCCCACGACCCGGCTGACCGGCCGCGTAAGCGGTGACGGCGCGCTCCGCGTCGAAGGCTCCATCAAGGGAGATCTGTCGGTGAGCGGCGAGGCCGACATCGCCGAGGGCGGCAGCGTGGAAGGCAATCTGAACGCGGCCGCGCTGGAGGTGTCCGGCAGCCTGCTCGGCGATGCGAACGTACAAGGGCCGATCGCCGTGCGCTCGGGCGCCGTCGTTCGCGGCGAGCTACGCGGCTCGGAAGTCTCGATCGAGCCCGGGTCGCGCATTTCCGTCCGACTCGAGACGGAGTTCGAGCTGGATCTTGGCGGGCCCGCGCGGCGCCGCTGACTGACCCCATTGAAAAGGCGATAGCTATGGCAGGCACGGTGATCGGTGAAGGGCTAACGATCGAGGGTGACATCACCAGCGAGGAAGAAGTGGTGATCCACGGCAACTTGCGCGGCAAGCTGACGACCAGCGACGCCGTCACCGTCGGCAGCACGGGCGTGGTGACCGCCGACATCACGGGTTCGAGCCTGAGCGTGGCCGGCCAAGTGACGGGCGACGTCACCGCCAGTGAGCGCATCGACGTGCAACCAGGCGGCAAGCTCGTCGGTGACATCAAGGCTTCTCGCTTCACGATCGCGGACGGTGCCTCGTTCAAGGGCAACGTCGACATGGAGATCTGAGCGGCATGGCCGAAACATCGCTGATCTCCCGCGGCACGGTGGTGCGCGGCAACGTGCGCGGTTCGGGCACGCTCGAGATCCAAGGCCGCGTCGAGGGCGACGTCACCGTCACCGGCGACGTGTTGCTCGGCGAGGCCGGCGCGATCCGCGGCAACGTGAGCGGCGAGAGCCTCACCATCTTGGGTCAGGTACAAGGCGATCTGCGCGGCACCGAGGCCGTGCTCGTCGAGCGCGGCGCCAAGGTGGCCGGCGATTTGTCCGCGCCGAAAATCGGCATCGCTACGGGCGCGCTCGTGCGCGGCCTCGTGCGCACCGACGGTGAACCCGCGCTCGCCGCCGGGCGCCGCGGCGCCGTCGCGGGTCAAGCCTTGCGCTCGGGCGGTTCGTTCCAGAAGTCGCCCGCGCGCGCGGAAGCGCCCAAACCCGCTGCCGTCGAGCCCGACTCCGAGCCGCCGCCCGCAAAAGAAGAGCGCAAACCGCCGCCACCCGTCGTACCCGCGCTCAGCCGCGGCACCAAAGCCAAGAAGAAAAAGAGCCGGGAACAAGAATAGCGGTGCAGGAGCGTGGGTATTTTCTCAATACCAACGAGCACGCTCCCGGGGTGCAGGGTGGCGCTTCGACATACCCGAAAGGGTGGGCAAACTGAGCACTAGCCACATCGCAACCTCAACCAGCGGCCCTCCTGGGGCGCAGGGGCAAAGCCCCGCAACACCGCGCATCAGGTTCGGAGTACCAGATCACGGCTCGGAACTGAGGCCTGAACCCAACGAGACCCGGCGGACCCGGCGCATGCATTCCAACAAGTTGCGAAGGTCGCAGGAGTCATCGGTCAGAATTTCGAAAGACTCAGAATTTCGAAAGACAAAACACGCAAATATTCCCAGGTCAGAATTTCCTGAAAAACAAACCTACATGAACAATCCAACCCGCGAACGCCTCGTAGAACTTCTCACGAAACTGAGCTTCGAACGGCGCAAGGTGACGCTGGCCTCCGGGCGCGAGAGCGACTTTTTCATCGATTGCAAGCAGACCATCCTGACGGGTGAAGGCTTGGCCGTGGCGAGCGTGCTGATCTACGACGTGCTCAGCAAGACCTTCGCCGGCTGTGAGGCTGTAGCCGGCGTGGAGCTCGGCGGCTGCCCGCTGGCGAGCGGCGTCTCGCAGGTGAGCACGCTGCGCGGCTACCCGCTGTGCGGCTTCTACGTGCGCAAGGCCAAAAAGGATCACGGCACGCAAAAGCTGGTCGAAGGCGACAAGTCTCTCAAGCCCGGCATGCGCATCGTGCTCTTGGAGGACGTGATCACGACCGGTGGCTCGAGCCTCAAAGCGGTCGAGACTCTGCGCGCGGCCGGCGCGAACGTGGTGGGCATCATCGCCCTCGTCGATCGTCTGGAAGGCGGCGCGGACGCGATAAAGGCCGCAAATTTGCCGCTGATTGCGCTCACCACGCGCGCCGATTTCATGAGCTGACGCGCCGGATTCTGGGCTAACGTAAAAGGAATGCGGCCCGGCCTGAATTGCTCGACGTTGGTCGCACGGGCTTTTCAGGGTGCGTTGCTGCTCGGGCTGCTGTGCGTGGCGCATCCGGCACGCGCCGCGGACGAGGTGCGCGAGCGCGCGATCACCACCGACGAGATCAGCTCGTGGCTGGAAGGTGACGGCACCGCCCCGGGCGCCGACAAGGGCGCCAAAGCGGAAGACGAAACACCGCCCCCGCCGCCACGGCACAAGGGCGTCGTGATCGAGTCGACGATCGGCGCATTCGGACACTTGGGATCCATGCGCTACATTTCACCGACGGCGCCCTGGTTTCGGGTGCAACTCGGCTTCGAGCCGTTTCGATTCCTGATGCTGTTCGGCGAAGCGGATCTCGTACTCGCCAATACCTCGTACGGGCGCCCGCCACCCCCTCCGCGCACCTACGCGCTGTACGGCTTCGGCGGCGGACTACGCGGCACGCTCAAGGTCCTCGATCGCGTCGGTCTATATGCCCAGGCCAGCGGTGGCGGCGCATCGATCACGGAAGACGTGCTCTCGACCTACGGCTATCAAAACGCCAACCAGCTCGCCTTTTATTACGGCGCCGAGCTCGGAGTCGAGTGGTACCAAGTGAACCCTCACCTCGCGCTCGCCGTGCACGGCGGCATCCGCGACTACCCGACGAACTTCTTGCGCGTGCGCAGCAACCAAGAGCCTCTCGCGTGGGTTTCCGGCGTGGCGCTCAGGTATACGTTCTGAGTTTTTCAGCGGGACGTGGCGCGTCGCTCGCCGGCGTGTGAGCATGGCTAGATGGCTGACCGTCAGTCGCCCTGGCTCGCGCTGTGCGCGGCGGCGTTCGCGTTGAGTTGCAGCTCGACCAGCGCGAGCCCATTCGCCACTTTGGACGCCGGGGGAACTCCGAGCAGCGGAGGGAGCGCCGCAGGCGGCAGCGCCGCGGGCGGCAGGGATGCCGGCGGCAGCGGAGGCTCGCACGCCGGGACCAGCGGCGGAACGGCGGGCGCGGCGGGGACGAACTCGATCGCGGGCGCGGCCGGCGCAGGCGCAAGCGGGGGCGGAGTCGCTGGTAGCGCGGGCACCGGCGGCGTCGGCGCAGCGGGCGCCGGGCTCGGGGGTGGCGGAGCAAGTGGAGCGAGCGGCGCGGGTGGAGCAGGGACGGGCGGAGCGGGCGCCGCGGGCGCGAACACCGGCGGCGGCGCGGGAATGACGAGCATCACGATCCCCGGCGCCGGCAAGTGCAGCGCACCGGGCGGCGCGAACGCGGCCGACGCGAGCGCCGGGTACGAGAAATGGAAAACGGATCTCTTGACGAGCGACGGCGCGGGCGGCTTTCTGCGCGTGCGTCGGCCGAACTCGAACGGCGCGGAGGTGAACTCGACCGTGTCCGAAGGCATCGCCTACGGCATGCTGCTCGCAGTGTACGCGAGCGATCAGCCGACGTTCGACAAGCTCTGGCAATATTCGAAGCTCTGGCCCGACAGCCACGGCTTGATGAATTGGTACATCAACGCGGCGGGCACGCAGGCGCTCGGCAGCGGCGGCGCGACGGACGCCGACGAAGACATGGCCTTTGCCTTGCTCATGGCCGATGCGCGCTGGGGCGGCTCTGGCAGCTTGAGCACCAGCTACCTGAGCCTGGCCAAGACCCAGATTGACCTCGTCTGGCAGTACGAGGTCGACCACGGCAGAAACGACGTGCTCATGCCGGGCGACCAGTTCGCGGATGGCTCGATCATCAACATCTCGTATTTCGCGCCCGCCTACTATCGCGCGTTCGGGCGCATCAACGGCAACACGACGCAGTGGGACAGCGTGATGAACACCTCTTATGCCGTGCTCGCGCAAACGCTCAACACGGCCAACGGCAACGCACAAAACGGCCTCGTGCCGGCTTGGTCCACTCCGGCAGGCGTGCCGAGCGCGCCCGCGGGGCAGACGCAGACCTTCCACCAGCTCGATTCGTGCCGCACGCCGTTCCGGCTCGGTGAGGACTATTGTTGGAACGCCGAACCGCGCGCGCTCGCGTATCTGCAAAAGATCGCCGGCTTCTACGCGAGCATCGGCGTCGCGGCGTTGGTCGACGGCTACGATCTCGACGGCACGCCGCACCCACAATTCGTGACCAGCGGTGGTCCGCGCGCGGCGTCCTTCGTCGGACCCGCCGGGGTAGCGGCGATGGCGACGGGCACTAGCTTCCTCGGCTTACGCGACGATGCCTACGTCGGCGTTGCCGGCTTGGGCGAGCTCGCGGGCAGCACGTACTATCAGGAGTCGTGGACGGCGCTCTCGCTGCAGATGATGACGGGACAACTGAGCGACTTGAGCGCACCCTAGGCCCGCGCGCCGGCCGCGCTGGGCCGGAACGCGCCTGGGAGCATCATCTGTAACCACTGGATATCACACGTGCTTTTCGGGTAGTGTCTTGCCTTCATCCGGCGGGCTAGTAAAAAAGCTTCTCCTTGTCCTTTGAGCCGGTCGGCGCCCACGCCGTCCGCATCGAAGACGGAAGGTTCGCGAGAAGACTTGGATAGCGATCTGGCCGACTCAATTTCAGCGCTGCGTGAAGCGTTCGACCTGCGCCACCTGCGAGTGAAGTTCGGCAAGGCCGACTCGCCCGCGGTCGAGCGGCTGCGCCAGAGGCTCAAGATCCCGCGGCGCTTTCGCGAGTTCTTGCTGAACGCGGACCCACTCGACCTCGAGACGCGCACGCCGGCCGAGCGTGTGCGCTTGATCCCCGCCACGCGAATCGAAGAGGAACAGGCCGGTTTTGCCATGCTCGAAACGGGCACGCTGCGCACCGGCGCCTCGGAAACGGGCTGGCGTCCGAGCTGGGTAATCATCGGGCACAGCGCGGTGCTCGGGGATCCTTACTTTCTCGACGTATCGCAGCCGGACGCCGAAGGCGACTGCCCCGTGTACACCGCGATGAGCGGCACGGACGTGTGGAAGCCGCGCCTGTGCGCGTCGAGCTTCGCGACGTTCTTGCGCATCCTGGCCGTGGCGATGACGGTCGCCAAGAATTTCCCGGACACCGCCGCGGACATCGACGACGAAGACGTGTTTCGCGAGGCGCTCGGCCCCAAGATCCGTGAATACGATCCCGCGGCGCTCAAAGCCGGACACTGGACATGACGCGAGCGTTCTGGACATGACCCACTCGTTACTGCTGAGCGCGCATGAAGGCAGCGCGGATTACGATGCCTTGCTGGCGCGGCTCTCGCGGCGCGGCGAGAGCGATCTCGAGCGCGTCGAGTCCGCAGTGCGCGACATCATCAACGCCGTGCGCAGCGGCGGCGACCGCGAACTACGCCGCTACGTGGAGCGCTACGAACAGCGCAGCCCAGAGCCGTTCCTGTTGCGGGACTACGGCGGCCCGGCCGCGCTCGCGAGCCTCCAAGAGCCCGTACGCGCCGCGCTGGTCGAGGCTGCCGCGCGCATTCGTCGCTTTCACGAGCGCCAGGCCGAACAGCTCAAGAGCTTCGAGTACACGGAGGACGGCGTGACGCTCGGCAGCCGCTGCACGCCGCTCGCGCGCGTCGGTGTCTACGCGCCGGGCGGCAAGGCGCGCTATCCGTCGAGCGTCTTGATGTGCGCGGTGCCCGCGCAAGTCGCGGGCGTAACCGAGATCGTGGTGGCCACTCCGGACGCGAGCCCGGAGGTGCGCGCGGCCTGTCATCTGGCGGGCGTGAGCGCGATTCTGGACGCGGGCGGCGCGCAGGCCGTGGCGGCGCTCGCGCACGGCACCGAGACCGTGCCGCGCGTCGACAAGATCGTCGGCCCCGGCAACATTTACGTGGCCGCCGCCAAGCGCTTGGTTTTCGGGGAAGTGGCGATCGACAGCATCGCGGGGCCGAGCGAGATCTTGGTGGTCGCCGACGAAACCGCGCGGGCGGACTTGGTCGCGGCCGATCTGATTTCGCAAGCCGAGCACGACGAGGCGGCCTATCCGCTGCTCGTCACCACCAGCGCCGAGCTGGTCGACGCCGTGTGCGCCGAGCTCACTCGACAACTCGAGGGCTTGCCGCGCCGTGCCATCGCGGAGGCGGCGCTGAAGGCCAACGGCTTCGCGCTGGTGGTCAAGGCTCGCAAGATGCTCGCGCACGTCGCCAACGAGCTGGCGTCCGAGCACGTCGCCATTCACGCCGATAACCCGCGCGAACTCGCCGACCAGATCGTGCGCGCCGGCGCGCTGTTCGTCGGAGCGGACACACCCGAGGCGGCCGGCGACTACTTGGCTGGGCCTTCACACGTACTACCGACCGGCGGCGCCGCGCGCTTCAGCGCACCGCTCGGCGTCTACGATTTCGTCTCGCGCAGCTCGCTCATCAGCTATCAGCCCGGAGCGCTGAGCGCGCAGGCCGCCCTGATCACGGCCTTCGCGCGAGCCGAGGGGCTCGAGGGCCACGCGCTGGCCGTGGAGCGACGCCAGGCGAAGAAGAGCTGATAAGCTACTGTTAGCATTGAGTAATTTCGACAGATCGACGGCACGCCCTGGCCAGCGCCCGGTGACACGCGACCCGAATCGCCCCGAGCGCAACCCGTAAAGGGCGCGGTATCGTAGCGAGCTTCGTTCCTCTTTCGCGCAAGGAGCGCCCATGACATCGAGCTTACGGTTGAAGACCGCGGTCACCGCGCTTGTCTCGCTCTGCTTCGCAGTGAGCTGCGCCGAAGAACGCCCACCGATCAATCAGGTGCAGGCCAATGCGCTCGACAAGTCGTTCTTCGTCGGACCGAACCTCGACGATCAAAGCGACAACCCGGAGTTTTACTATCGACCGACGATCGTCGACGTCGACTACGGCGCGGGGCAAGCCTCGCTCTTTACGGCGAGCTCCCAGACCATCGCGCGCATCAAATGGGAGATCACCGAAAACACGTTGAACGCGCGGCTCACCTACGAGCACATCTTGGACTCGACCGGCAACGGCACGCCGACCTCGCCCGACGTGAACAGCGGGCAGATCGCGGCGTCCTTCAAGATCGAAAGCCACTTCGACATCAAGCGCAGCTACAACCCTCAGACGGGCGAGGATCAGAACATCGTCGTCGAGAACACGACCGATCGCCCCTGGTACGAGCGCCAGTACATGCACGTGGACTGGTCCCAGAACCTGGTCACGAACGCGTACGATCTGGATACGCTCGCGCAGCTGCAAGCGTTCTCCGACGGCGCGCTCACCTACGAGCCGGTCGCTTACACCGTAAGCGATCCGAACGATCCGGACTCGCCCGTGTTCGACGGTCAAAGCGGCTATTTCGACGTCACGAACAAGGTGTTCGCCACGCCGCAGACCGTGGACACGCCCTTCGGGACGCTGCCCGCGTGCTACCTGTCACCCGACTTTTTCGGCGGCACCGGGCCGGACGGCAACTGCGATCCGACCGAGCTCAAGGTGCGTTTGTCGTTCCGGCGCGTGGTCGACGACGACTACGAGCCGGTCAACTGGGACGGCGACCGCATGAACATGTTCGGCTTGTTCACGACGGGTACGCTGAACCCCGACCGGCTCGGCTACGATCGCAACTACGGCGTGGTCGACGACAAATGGTACCGCCTGGTCTCGCGCCACAACATCTGGGCGCAAAGCCACGCCTACGACGGAAACGGCAACCCCTACCCCTGCTACACGAGCGATCTGACACCCGACGGGCTCGAGCCGACGCGCGACCAAGAGCAATATGACAGTAGCGGCAAGCTGGTACCCGGCATCGACGGCACCGACGACGAGTGCGAAACCGCCGGCGTGGGCTCGCGCTGCGATCGCTTCCGGCACCAATGCACGCTGCCTTTCCGGCAGCGCGCGACGGTCACCATTCCGTTTTATTACGCGCCCGAGGGTGATCCGACGCTGTTCGATTCTTCCGCGCAGGCGCTGGCGGAATGGGACAAGGCCATGCGCCATACGGTGCAGGTGTCGCGCTACGCGGAGTGTATCCGCACGGGCGGCGGCGTCGCGTACGACGGCGCGATCGCCCAGTGCCAGGCCAGTTACCCGACGACCGAAGACGCCGCAGTCGCGGCCGTCCCGAGCATTTTCGTGCTGTGCCATAGCCCGGTCGTCGTCGGCGACGACCCCGCGTGTGGACAGCCGGGCCTTTCGGCTCGTGTCGGGGACCTTCGCTACAACGTGCTGAACGTGATCCAGAAGCCGCAAGCGCCGTCACCGTGGGGGGTGATGGGCGACGCTTCCGATCCGATCACGGGTGAGGTCGTCGCGGCCAGCGTGAACGTGTGGAACGCCGTCACCGACATCGCCACGCAGAAGGCGATCGACACCATGCGCTGGTATCTCGGCGAGCTCTCGAACGACGACATCAGCAGCTCCAACTACGTCAAGGCCGCCGTCACGCAGGATCAGCGCGGGGTCGGCGATCCCGGGCTGAGCACGCCGCTGCTCTCTACCGACAGCATCTCCGCGCGCCTGTCCGCGATGGACTCGCGACTCAACGACGGCAGCCCGCCGCTCACCCCACCGGCCAACTCCGCGGGCGGAAGCCTGGCCGACTGGGCGGAAGCCGAGACCCGCCAGAAATGGGGCAACGGCGTGCTCGGCGCCGGCAACACCGGCGTCGACACGCGGCTGAACGCGCTGCGCGGCTCGCCCGCGGAGACCGCGCTGATCACCGGCCCCTACGTGCGCCTGGCGGGCCTCGATCCGAGCGTGGCGCTCGACGCGACGTCGATCAATCGCGCTTCGCCGTTGCGCGGCAATTTTGCGCAGTATCTGGTGGACGCCGAGCGCGAGCGCCAGCACTTGCTCGCCGAAAAGGGCTCGTGCGCGATCGAAGCGCCCGAGCCCTCGAGCATCGGCGCCTGGGCCACGCTGATGAACAAGAAGTTCCCTCTGGCGGGCAGCGATCCCGCGTCAGTCGACGCGCGCAACGACCAATGGCGACAGTTCATCCGCAGGCGCCTGAACGCCGGCGTGTTAATCCACGAAATCGGGCACTCGATGGGCCTCCGCCACCAATTCACGTCGTCGTTCGACGCGCTCAACTACCACCCGCAATATTGGCAGCTGCGCACGCAGGACGGCACGCAGACGGCCTACTGCACCGCGCCCGCGAGCGACGGCGCGAGCTGCGTCGGGCCGCGCTGGTTCGATCCGGTCACGCCCGCCGAGCGCGACGGTTTGATCTGGCGCTGGCAACACACCTCCGTCATGGACTACCCGGGTGATCTCACGCAGGACACGCTCGGTCTCGGCGCGTACGACAAGGCCGCGCTGCGTATGGCCTACGCCGACGTGGCGGACGTGGTCGACGACCCGGGAGCCCGCTGCACGCCGAGCAGCTCCGCCACCCCGACCAGCAGCTGCACGACCAAGGGTGCCGTCTATCGCAACCTGCTGGACGGTTTCGGTGGCTTGATCGGACCGTCGTATCAAACCGGGCCGAACACCGACATCCACTACTCGCAGCTCAACGCCACGCTCGGGCTGATTCGCAACTGCCAGCCGGTGAGCACGGATCCGCCTGCCGATTGGGACGCCACACAGAACGGTAACTACAGCCCGGAGTTCGACGGCCACATCGTCAACGGCACGGCCTGCGATCCGCTGCCCATCGACTACGTCGCGTACCGCGACCTCGTGCCGGACGCGAACGGCGGCGCGTACACGCAAGAGCCGCCGCTCGACGACGGCGTCGTGCGCGTGTACGACGATTTGCACCGCGTGCGGCACCCGTACATGTTCGGCTCCGACGAGTTCGCGGACATCGGCAACTTGCCGGTGCAGCGCCACGACAACGGCGCCGACGCCTACGAGGTCGCGAGCTTTTTGATCACGGACTACGAGGATCGCCATCTGTTCGACGACTACCGACGGAACCGCAGCGACTTCAGCATACGCAACGCGTTCATGACCGGGCTCAATCGCGACAACTCCAAGTTGATGGAAATTACCAAGGGCGTCGCGCTCTTGAACGAGGTGTACCAGGGCACCGGCGTTTTCGCGCAGCTCGCGCAGGACGACGGCAATTTCAAGCCGAGCGCGCTGGCGGCTTCGCTGATCTTCGACCACTTCGCGCGCATCTTGACGCGCCCGCAATCCGGCGCGCACTTCGAGGACGACGCGCAGAGCCCGATCGGCGAAAATATCTTACGTTCCAAGGATCAGCTGCTCACGTCTGCGAGCCAAACCGTAGTGCTCAACGTACCCGACGGTTCGACGGGCATCGGTGTCGATCTCGTCTACGGCGGCCGACCTTTGAACAACGCGCTCGATCTGAGCAAAGGCTACTACGCGGTGAACTACACGCTGAACGCCGGCTCCTACTACGACAAAACGATCGCGATGGACCTGATGACGGACTCGGTGGATCGCTTCGTCAGCGAGAGCCGCGACGATTTCAGCGACGGCCGCTACCGCAACTGTAGCTTCGCCACGCTCTTTCCGGACGGGCTACGCCGCCTGATCGCCAACGCGCTGACCGATGATCACGACATCACGGGCTGGCGCGTCTCCGCCGAGAGCGGCGGCCCTGACGTGACGAAACCGGGCGCGCTGCCGACGCGCCCGTTCGGCTATCGCGTGTGGTGGCCCAAGGATCAACCGAGCACGTGCTGGCAGTTTCAAGGGCGCCTCAACTGCGTCGAGTTCCCGAACGACACCGACGTGAGCCAAGGCGCGCCTTCGAGCTCGATCGCGCTCGACCCGGAAATCGGCTTCGAAGTGCAGAAGTTCGTCGCTTTTTTCCCGATGTACAACCTGCCCGAGAGCTGGAAGCTCAACTGGGTGGACATGATGCGCATCTACGATTTGGGCGCCGACACCAACCCGAATCTGCCGAGCGCGATCGAATGGATCGATCCGTTGAGCGGTGAGACGTACGAAGCGCAGAGCTTCGGCACGGAAGTAATCGACGGCAAAATCGTGCAGCGGAGCCCTGGAGCGCGCGTGCTCGAGTGGATGAACGTGCTGACTGCGAGCGCCTATCAGATGGGCCTCGATCCGGGCGACGCCGCGGGTTCGACGCCGCACGCCATCCACTACCAGGACAACACGAATTGCCCCGCCGGGGTTTCGACTTGCATCGGCCAGCCCGTTCAAAAAGATCCGACGTTTGCCGCGCGCGTGACCGCCTACAAGGGCCTGATCGACTTCATGCGCATCACCGCTGCGAACGCGGGCTTCTTCGGGCCAACGCAGCGCGGGGTCTATTGAAGGCGCTGCTCTTCTTGGGCTCGTGCGCGCTGCTCGTCGGTTGCCATCGCGGCCACCACGACGGCAACGGGCAAGAGCCCGCGCCACCCAGCCGTGCCATGCTGGCGGCCAACGCGGACTCCTTGCAGAAGGAGCTGCAGCGCGCGCGCGAGCGTTTCGCCTCCAAAAAGGAGCTCGGCTGTCAGAGCGTCCTCAGCGAACCGGCCGATCTCGCGCTGTGCAGCGCGGCGACCGCGGCCGTCGCGCAAGCCAGCACCCTCGCCGACGCGACTCCCACGGCCGAGGCGACCCACGAGGTCGCCGAGGCGGCCCTGACACTCGACCGCGTGCTCGAACGCGTACGCTTCCTCGGCTTCGGCGACGTGATGCGACGCCGGGTAGAGCGCGCGCACGACGGCGCGCTAGCGAGCGCGGCTCCGCCGAGTGCGGCGCGACCGAGCGCGGCTCCGCCGAGTGCGGCGCGACCGAGCGCTGCCCCGCCCAGCTCACCTCAGGCCTCCGGCGCTTCGAGCGCCACGGCGCCGACGCGCGAGCGCGCGCTGACGCTCGAGCAAAGCCCGCTCTTGCTCGAAGCCCAGAGCCTGAGCTTGCTCGAACGGCAAGCGCTCCGCACGCTCGGCGCCTACCTCGAGTACGGCAAACCCGAGGCCCGCGACGTCGCGCTCGCGGAGTGTCGGCGCTTGGCCGACGCGCACCCCAAGTTTCCTGCGCTCGCCCGCGAGCTCCAGGAAGCCAGCGTGCTCGAGAGCGATCCCGCGCGCAAAGCGGCGCTGGAGGAGCTCGTCACGCGCGTCAGCGGCCCGCGTCACGCGCCGCGCGCGGAGCCTCAGCCCACCGGCTCCAAGTAACCCCGCTGCACGAGCGTCATCACGGCTTGGCCGGTCTCGAGATCCGTACCGGGCAGCATGTCGAACACGGCCTCCAAGCACGGCGCGTTGATCACCATTTGCAGCAAATCCATCTCGCTCTGGCTGAGCGAGCTCAGTTTGGGCTCGAGCGGCATTTTTAGGCCGATTTTCAGCTCGAGTGGCGGTAGCCGCGTGCGAAGCTGATTGAGCTCGTCCTGCTGGCGAAAGCCCTCCATCAGGATCTCGTGCGCGCTCGCGTCGACGGCGTTCTCGAACTCGCGAACCTCCGGTGGATCGAGCGCAAACACTCCCTTGGCCCAACCGAGCATGCGGTACACGGCTTTCAAAGGCAAGAGCGTGACGCCCTCGATGGCCGCGAAGCGCACCTTGCCCTCCTTCAAATAGATGCGCCCCTCGCGCGCATCCGTGCTGAGCACGAGCACGCCGTCCTTGCGAGACGTGCCGAATAGCTGCAGCAGATCCGGCAGCGGGATTTCTTCCAGGTTGCCGGACATGCGCGGCGCTTCCTCGGTGGCTCGGCTCATGCGCTGGCGCACCGTGGCGCGCCCTGCGGCGACCGCCTTGGCGTCGAGCTTCTGGCCCTCTTGCGCCAAGACCACGACCTTCAGGATGTTAGTCCCGATCAACACGCGATCGCCCTCGCGCAGCGTGCCGCGCTCGACCTTCTCACCGTTGACGAATGTCCCGTTGGTCGAGCCCATGTCCTCGATGCTGAGCACGCCCTTTTCGAGCGCGATGCGCGCGTGCTTGCGCGAGACCATCTCCTCGACGAGCACCATGTCGAGCTCGCTCGAGCGCCCGATCACGATCTCTTGACCCTCACCGAGCGGAAATTCGCCGCCTTGGTATTTCCCCGAAATGAACCGGAGCGCGAACTGGGGCACCGTGGGGCTCGTGCCCTCGCTCGACGCCTTCGGCGAGAATCGCTTGGTCATAGTCGGAGACGCTGCGCCCGGAGCTCGGAACTACCCGAACTTCGGGGGAAAAAATCATAGGGTCCCCCGGAACAACGGGTCAAGCGCGGCTCGATCCAGGCGCCGCCCGCAGCGCCGGCCCGGCGCCCCGCAGGGCGGAAGTCGCCGTTTCGTCACGCGCGGGCTCGCGGGTGCTCAGCGGACCTGGACGCTGCGAAGTGTGCGTTTCTGTCACTACGGGCAATACGACGGCAAATGTAGAGCCGACGCCGGTCCGGGACGCCACTTCGATCCGGCCGCCCATTTCCGCGACCATGCGTTGGCTGATGGCCAGACCGAGCCCCGTGCCGCGATCTTTGGTGGTGAAGAAGGGCACGAACAAATTTTTCTGAACTTGGGGCGCGATGCCGGGCCCTTCGTCGCGTACGGCGATCTCCACCCAATCCGCCCCGGCCGGAACCACGCCGTCCGAGCTGCGCGAAAAATCATGGCGCAGCTTGGTGGTCAGGTTGATCTTGCCCTGACCGCCCATGGCCTGCACCGCGTTGCGGATCAGGTTGATCAGCACCTGGCGAAGCTGCTCGGCGTCGCAACGCACCGCGGGGAGCTCGTCGGCCAGGCTCGGGACGATCTCGCACTCTTCCGTGCGATCGGAGGCGAGCACCGTGAGCGTGCGGCGCACGACGGCGTTGACGTCCACCGCCCCGGCGTCGCCCTTGGACGGCCGCGCGTAGTCGAGCACGGAGCCCACCACGCGATCGAGCCGCTCGACCTCTTCCAAAATGATGCCCACGAACTCGAGCTCGCTCGAGCCGAGTTTGGTCTCGTGCCCTGGATCGCCGAGCAGCTGCGCGGCCCCCTTGATCGCGCCGAGTGGGTTCTTGACCTCGTGCGCGAGGCCGGCCGCCATTTGTCCGAGCGCGGCCAGGCGATCGCGCTCCTGCATCTGCCGATACTGCCAGGAGTTTTCGATCACGACGCCGATCTGCACCGCCAGCGATTCGAGCAGCACGACCTCGTCCGGCGCGAACGCGTCGCGCACGCGATCGTCGGCCACCAGCAGAATACCGAGCAGCTCCTGCCGCTCGCCGTGAATGCCTAGACACAACGCCTGCTTGAACGGACCGAGCAGCTCGGCGGCGGCGAGCAGGCGCTCGTCGGCTTCCTCGCGCTTGTCGCCCATGCGTCGGCGCTCGCTGAGCTCGTGAGCGAGCTCCTCCAGGACCAACGAAGAGCCTGCGATCAGCCGATCCACGAACGGTCGCGCCATCGCGGCGTCGATGCGCGCCGGCGCGGCCGGCCCAAACGACGAGCCGAGCGCGAAGTCCGAGCCGCTCGGGTCGCGCAAATAGAGCGCGGCGCCGGTGGCGCGGCGCGAGCCTTCGATCGCCGAGACGACCACGCTCTGCATCTCGGAGACTTGCAGCACGTGGACGAGCTCGCTGCGTGCGCGCGCCACCGCGCGCTCGAGATCCGCGCGCTCCCGGAAGAACACGATGTGCGCGTAGCTCTCGGCCTTGCTGCGCAACGGTTCGAACAGCACCAAGATCACGATCGCCGCCAAAATAGCGCCGAGGTACATGGTCTCGAAACCGCCGAGCAGCACCACGAACACGTAAAAGATACCGGCGAGCGCGAAGGCCAGCGCCGTGGAGACCAGGAGCTGACCCAGGATGTCGTACAGATCGACCAGGCGATCGCGCGTGAGCGACTCGGAGAGCACGAACAAGAACACGATGCTGAGCACCATGCTCACCGGCGGCAAACGCACGCCGATGAACCACAAAAAGTCGGCCATGCTGAAGGCCGCCGCGAGCGCGCCGATGAAGACCAGAAAGCGGACGCGCCGCTGCACGGCACGCGACCCGCTGCGCTCGCCGCGGCGCGCGAGCGTGTAGAGCGACGCCGCGAGCAGCCCGAACACGTACAGCACGACCGCGCCGCGCACCCAGTCGTGATCGTGCACGGTGAGCGCAAGCAAGAGCATCGGCACGGCCAGGATGCCGGCCACGCGCTTGAAGCCCGCGCCGCGCCCCGGTTCCGGCACGATCGACTCGAACAAGTGCACGGCGAACTGCGGCAAGAG
>DASXKQ010000002.1:0-18699 GCA_036496745.1 Polyangiaceae bacterium | reverse complement strand
CTCGATTCAGAGCACGTCGTGCGCGTGCACGACGTCGGCACGTTGCCCACCGGCGCTCCGTACCTGGTGATGGAGCTCTTGCGCGGCATGGATCTCGCGGATCTCTTGATGCGCGCGGGCTCGCTGTCGATCGAAGAATCGGTGGACTACGTGATGCAAGCCTGCGCCGGCGTGGGCGCGGCTCACGCGCGCGGCATCGTGCACCGCGATTTGAAGCCCTCCAATTTGTTCCTCTGCCAGCGCGACACCGGTCTATCCGTCAAGGTGCTCGACTTCGGCATCTCCAAGGTGCTCGGCTCCGAGACGGTCGAGGGGCGACTCACCGGGACGCGCAGCACGCTCGGCTCGCCGTTTTACATGTCGCCCGAGCAAGTGCGCGATCCAAAGGCCGTCGACTTTCGCGGTGACGTCTGGGCGCTCGGCGCCATTTTGCACGAGCTCCTGAGCGGCACACCGGCCTTCGACGGCGAGTCCATGTCCGGCGTGTGCGCCGCGATCGTGACGGATCCGCCGGCCGCGCTGCGCTTGAAGCGCCCCGAGGTGCCACCCGCGCTCGAAGCGGTCGTGCTCAAGTGCCTCGAAAAGGACCCCGCGCGGCGCTTTCAGAGCACGCTCGAGCTGCGCGCGGCCCTCGAGGCGTTCATCACGCCCAAGTCGGAAAAGCGGCGAGCGCTGCCGACGACTCCCGCCGACACGCTGAATCCGTCGGATGTCGCCGGAGCACCCACGGTGCACCTGCTCCCGGAAGGCGGGAACACCTTGCCGAGCGCCGTCTTGCGTCAGTCGGGCGCGCAGAACCTGCCCGGACGCATGCAAGGCCCCGTGGTGCTGATCGAGCCATCACCGATCGCCGAGGCTTCGCCGGTTGCGCAGGCCGGCGCGAAACGCGCCCGCTGGCCGCTCGCGCTCGCCGGCGTGCTCGGCCTCGGGCTCGTCGCTACATTGTGGACGACGCGCGATCCTCTGAAGCCCACCACTGCGTCGGCGCCGGCGGCGGCCCGTCCGTTCACGCTCTCGATCGACTCGAACCCCACTGGAGCCGACGTATTCGAGGGGCCATCGCAACTCGGCGCGACGCCGATCCAGATTGCGATCGACGCGGCCAGTGTCAGCCGCGGACCGCGCACGTTCACGCTGCGCATGGCGGGCCATGTGCCGTATACCCTCGTTCAAGGCGCCTCTGACGAGAGCGTGCGCGTCGTCGCCGCGCTTGCCTCGGTGCCCGCGCCGGCGGCAAGCAAGCCCGCTGCGAGCGCGGAGCACCCGGCAAGCGCCGCACCGTCTCCACCGGCCCATCGCCCCACCCCGCCCGCGCGCCGCCCGGCCGCAGTCAGCCCGAGTGCGCTGCCGAGCTCGCCGGATATTCGATTGCAGCGCTGAGCGGGCGCTATTGCGGCGGCACTTCGACGCCGAGTGACTCACGCGCGGAAACATCGCGCAACCCACAGCGAGCATCCCCCATGACTTCTCTTGCAAAGTGCATTTCGCGCCGAACGTGTCCCTCGACCAAGCGCGCGAGTCTCGACACCGCCGCGGTGTGCGCAGCGACGAGCGCGCCGCGAGCCTGGTCGCTGCGCGCCGAGTCGAGTCCTAGCTGGGCGAGCGCGTCTGTTTCCCGCTCGATTTCGCGCAGGTAAGCGAGAGCTGCTTCCACGTCACGCGTCGCGAGCTCGGCTCGGAGGGGCACACGCAGCTCCGGTCGAGTGCGGTTCGCCGCGACGTCCGCGAGCAGCTTTTGTGTGATGGGAGCCCCTGTGGTATCTCGCACGAGCTCATCATCGAGCTCGTCGAGCGCCTGCACCACGGGTGCCAGTTCGCGAGCGGTACTCTCGAACGACGAGTGAGCCTGCGCGAGCTCCCCTTTCGCCCAGTAGATCATGCCCCGCAGGATGCCGGCTTCGGGAGCATAGGCGTCACGCGCGCGCGAAGCGTCCAAGTCCGCGAGCGCTGTCGCGAACTCGCCCCGCAGGTAGTTGGCCCACGCGCGCTGTCCAGGAACTTCCGATCCGAACGGTCCATCGTCTCGGACTCTCCACCAATAGCCCAACGCGCGCGTGATCATGGTTTGGTCGATGTGTACCGAACGCGAAGGGGTTAGATGCCACGCCGCCGAGTAAAGGAGCTCGGCCAACAATAGATTTGCCTGGTCGGCGACCCTCCGTGACTCAGGGTCGTCGAAGGCGTTCACCAGCTTCAGCGCCTGAGTGAGTGCCTTCGCGATCGGCACCGACCTCTTAAAGTGCGCGTAACACGCCGCCGTCCACAGATCGGCGCGCGCCTCGTCAGGACCGCGCACGCGCTCGAACTCGCTCAGCGCTCGAGTTAGATCGCGCGCCTCGTAGGCATGAATGCCCAACAAATAGTGGACGTGAGAGAGTTCAGGCTCCGCAATCTCAGCGAGCCCGCGTGCAAGCTCGGCCGCAGGCACGACCGCGAGCGTGTCTTGCACGTAGGAAGCCGCGGGCACCTTCCCTGCGAGCTCGAGCAGCTGCGTCAACGCCGCAGCGTGCGCGGGGTAGGCTTGGTTCGTCGCGAGCGGCTCGAGGATGGCCAAACTGGCCGCCGTGAGGTTCGCCTCTTCGAGCTTCGCTGCAAAATCGAGCTCGGCCGACGCGGGCCGTACAGGGTGCTCCGCGCCGCGTGGATTCAGGCAGGCCAAAGCACCGAGCGCGCTCAGCGCACAAATAGCGAGCCTGCAGGCGTTTCGCTCGAGAGAAAAAGCCGTCACCCAACACCAGCCTAGCTCGTTCGCGAGCGCGACGGAACCGCTGCTCGCGAGTGCCGGCCTTGGTGTAGGGTGCCCTCGTGCGCTTCCCTTGGCTCGCGCTGCTCGGCGCCCTTTGGCTCGTTCCAAGCGTCGCGCACGCCGATGATCTGGCCGACGAGGCCGAGCTCGAGTTTTCGCTCGGCACGGACGCCTATCAGCACGCGGATTTCAAGCAGGCGCTCGCGCACTTTCTCGCTTCGAACCGCTTGGTCCCGAACGACAACGTGGTGTTCAACATCGCGCGCTGTCACGAGCAGTTGCAGCAATACCCCGAAGCGTTCCGCTACTACTCGCTCGCGCTCGAAAGGGAGCGCGACGAAAGCGTGCGCGCGAAGATCGAGGCTGCCCTCGCTCAGCTCAAATCACAAATCGTCGTATTTCACGTGACGACCGAGCCGGCCGGCGCAACGCTCTACGTCGATCGCCGCGATCTCGGACCGCGCGGCAAGAGCCCTGAGCTACTCGGTTTGCGCCCCGGGCGTCACAAGCTGATCCTCGAGCTTGCCGGCTACGAACCCGTCGAACAAGATCAACCGGACGCCAACGCGGGCGAAGAGCGCGCGGTCCAGATCAGCTTGAAGCAGATCCTCGGAAGCGCCGTGATCTCGGGCGATCCCGCGGCGCGCGCCCGCATCGACGGTGCGCCGGCGCCGAGCTGCGCCCTGCCCTGCCGGCTGGAGCTGGCACCGGGCGCGCACACGGCGCGCGTGGAGCGCTCGGGGTTTCATGCGGCAGACTTCACGTTCACCGTCAGCGCGCATCAGACGGTGAACGTGCCGAGCGCGCTCGAACCGCTCACCGGCAGCGCGCAGCTCAGCACGGACGAGCCGGGTGCGCTGGTCGAGATCGACGGCAAACCGCGCGGCTACACGCCGGTCGTGCTCACGCTGCCGGTCGGGACGCACACGCTGCGCGTCCACGCGCGCGGCTTCCGCACTGTCGAGCAACCCCTCGCCATTCGCGAAGGCGAGAACACGGATCTCAATCTGGTCTTGACCGAAGCGGCGGAGGTCGTCGCGGCCTCGCGCGTGGCCGAAAATGTCGACGACGCGCCGAGCTCGGTGAGCCTCGTGCCGGAGCACGAGCTGCGGCTGTTCGCCGCGCCGACGATCGCCGAGGCGGTGCGAGGCGTACCGGGCGTGTACATCACCGACGATCGCTCGTACGTGACGCTCGGCGTGCGCGGGCTCGGCCGACTCGGCGACTACGGCAATCGCATGCTCGTGACCTACGACGGACAGCCGGTCAACGACGACTGGCTCGGCTCGTCCTACGTCGGCTACGACGCGCTGTCGGACCTCGGCGACGTCGAGCGCATCGAGGTCGTGCGCGGCGCGGGCTCCGTGCTGTACGGCACGAACGCATTTTCCGGCGTGATCAACGTGGTCAGCCGTGACGACGCGCCGACCGGCGTCACCGGCGGTGTATCGACGAACCTCGACGGCGTGGCGCGCGCTCGCGTGCGCGGCGACCTCGAGCTCGGCAAGGACGGTCATCTCTGGCTGTCGGTCTCCGGCGCGCGCGGCGAGGGCCGTGATTTTTCGTTTCCGGGCCTGGTCGCGCCGGACGGCTCGGACGTCGCGCAGCACGCCGACGGCTTTCAGTCCGGCACGCTGCGCGGCCGCGCTTCGTGGAAATTCTGGACCGCGTCTTGGTCGCTGCATTCGACCAAAAAACATCTGCCGACCGCCGAGTACGACACGCTGTTCGGCGATCCGCGCACGGCGCAGACCGACACGCGCGCGTTCGTCGAGCTCAAGGCGGAGCCGAAGCTCAGCGAGCAGGTGACCCTGCTCTCCCGCGCGCACTGGAACCTGTATCGCTTTCGCGGTACTTACGCGCGCGACGCGGTCGACGACGGCGTCGAGCTCGACACGTTCCACGGCGGCTGGTTCGGCGTCGAGCAGCGCGTGCAGCTCACCCCGATCAAGGCGCTGCGTCTGACGCTCGGCGGCGAGCTGCAGGTCCACTATCAGGTGCTGCAAACGGGCGCCGACGATACGGGCTCGTTCCTGCACGACAGTCAGCCCTTCAAAGTGGGCGCGCTCTACGCCCTCGGCGACGCGGATCTGAGCTCGCGCGCGCACGTCTCACTCGGCGCGCGGCTCGACTCGTATTCGACCTTCGGTTCCTCGGTCAATCCACGCGCGGCCGTGATTTACAAGCCGTACGACGGCGGCAACACCAAGCTCGTCGGAGGCAAAGCCTTCCGCGCGCCCAGCATCTACGAGCTCTACTACAACGACGGCGGCTTCACGCAGGTCGCGAGCCACGGCCTCTCACCCGAATCGATGATAACGCTCGAGCTCGAGCACGCGCATCACTTCAGCCCCGCGCTCGTCGGCACCGTCGCCGTCTACGCCGATCACGCGACGCACATGATCGCCGCGCAGGGCAGCAGCACCATGGGCGACCCGCTCCACTACCAAAACGAGCCAGACCCGATCGAGATCCTGGGCGGAGAAATCGGCCTGCGCCGCGACTTTCGTCAGGGTTTGATGCTGTCCGCGAGCTACGGCCTGTCCGTGGCGCGCTTTCTACGCGACGACTCGGCGGCCAGCGTGCTCGGCTTCAGCCGCGCGAGCGACAAGCGCAACGTCGAGAACGCGCCCGTGCAGCTCGCCGCGTTCAAGGCCGCCGTCAGCATTTTGCCGCGCACGCTCGTGTGCGGCACGCGCCTCACGCTGCAAGGCCCCCGCTACGACCGTTACGAAAATCAAAACGACCCCGCCCAAGGCCACACCGCGGGCGCCGCGATCTGGGATCTGGTCCTATCGGGCGAAGAAACGCGACACGGCCTGCGCTACGCGTTCGGCGTGTACAACGCCTTCGATTGGCGTTACCGCGTGCCGCTCAGTCGCGAGTTCACGCAAAACACGATCGAGCAAGACGGCCGCACGTTCCTGGCATCGCTCGACGCCAAGTTTTGAGTTTTGCTGCCCCCAAAAACTCGCGTGCACCAGTTCTTTGGCGAGCCTGGCGCAGGCGCGGGGCGGGTGCTTGGCCAATCCTCCGGCATCTACACGAGCTAAATACTGACCCGCGATCGTCTCCCGAATGAGCTGCGACCGGGACCGACCCGTTTTTTTCGCCAGGCGATCGAGCGGCGACGCAACTACGGCACGAGCAGCGTCGAACCGACCGTGCCTCGACTCTCGAGAGCGCGATGCGCGCTCGCCGCGTCGGCGAGTGGGAAGCGCTGAGCGATCTCGAGCTTGATCCAGCCCTTGTCGATGGCTTCGAACAATGCGCTGGAGCTCTGCGCGCGCTCTTCCGGCGTGCCCGCGTAGGCAGCCAGCGAAGGGCGCGTGACGTACAGCGAGCCTTTTTGGCCGAGTAGCGCGAGATCGACGGGATCCGGCTTGCCCGAGGCGTTACCGAAACTGACGAGCAGCCCGCGCGGCGCCAGGCAATCGAGGGAGCCGGTGAACGTCGATTTGCCGACCGAGTCGTACACGACGGGCACGCCTCTGCCCTCCGTCAACGCGCGCACGCGCTCCGCAAAATTCTCGCGCGTGTACACGATGGTCTCCGCGCAGCCATGGCGCCGCGCGAGCTCCGCCTTCTGCTCCGAGCCCACGGTGCCGATCACGCGCGCGCCGAGCTGGGCGAGCCACTGGCACGCGATCAATCCGACGCCGCCCGCCGCTGCGTGAAACAGCACGGTTTGGCCGGCCTCGACGCGGAAGGTACGCCGAATCAAATACTCCGCCGTCATGCCCTTGAGCAGCGCGGCGGCCGCCGTTTCATCGCTGATCTTGTCCGGCAAGCGCAGCAAATGCTCGGCGCCAATCAAACGCGCCTCGGCATACGAGCCCGGCGCGCCCGTCGCGTACGCCACGCGGTCGCCCGGCTTGAACGCGTGCACCTCGGAACCCACGCGCTCGACGACGCCCGCCGCCTCGACGCCGATACCCGAAGGCAGCGGCACCTTGTAGAGCCCCGTGCGGTGGTACGTGTCGACATAATTGACACCGATCGCCGTATGGCGGACGAGCACCTCTTGCGCCTGCGGCGCCGGGAGCGTGACGTCGGAAAGCGTCAGTACGTCCGGTCCGCCGAACTCGGAGAAACGAATCGCGTGTGTCATGGTTTTGGATTTGTCGGGCAGTCGCGTGCATTGCGCAAGGGGCCCAAACGGGACGTCGAAAAGCGCGGACCATGCTAGGAGCTGGCTAGAATGCGCTCGACGACACCGCGGGATCTGAGCGGCCACTGCACGCGCTGCCTGCTAAATCAGAGCATTTGCGTATGCGCGGCGCTGCCGACCGTGATGGCGCGCACGGAAATCGTGCTGATTCGTCACGTGGCGGAACGCTGGCTCACCAGTAACTCGGGGCGATTTGCGGCGCTCGCGCTTCCGAACGCGCGCGTGCTCGAGTACGGCGGCGGCGAGCCGTTCAACGAGAGCGAAATCGAGCTCGCGGGAAGCGCTGTGCTGTTTCACACGGGCACGCCCGCGCTCAGCGTCATGCCGCGCCGCTTGATCGTGCTCGACGCGAGCTTTCGGCAAGCGTCCCGCATGTACAAGCGTATCGACGCCCTGCGCGCCCTGCCCGTGCTTTCGCTCCCAGCGGCCCGCGAACCCCCGGCGCGCCTGCGCGCTCCACCGCACGCCGCCGGCATGTCCACGCTCGAAGCCGTCGCCAGCGCGCTCGCCCGGCTCGAGGGCGAGGAGCTCGCGCAGCCGCTGTTCGCGCTGCACGGCGAGCTCGTGCGGCGCGCGGACGCGCTGCGCGGGCGCAATCGAGCTTACCCTTCGGGCTTCAAACCGAGCGCCGCCAGTTCAGTACGGTAGCTCTACTGCTCGAGCTCCACGAGCGCGCGCAACACCTCCGCCACGCTCGACGCTTGCGCCGGACTGCCGCGCGGGCGGTGCGGCGCGTCGCCGTCGGCGAGCTGCGGCAGTTGGCCGAGCAGGGTGCAGCCGTCGAGCGCGGCTTCGAGTAGCTGGCGGAGCTCGGCGCGGATCTCCGGTTCGTCGGGCGAGAGCGCGAGGGTCGCGCGCGCGTAAAAGCCGAACAAGAACATCCAGGCGGTGCCTTGGTGGTAGGCGAGCTCGCATTCGTCGGTCGAGCCGGTGAAATGGCCGGCGTAACGGCCGTCGTTGTTCGACAGGCTGCGCAGGCCGCGCGCGGTGACGAGCTCGCTCTTAGCGCGCTGCAGAATCGCGCGCGCTTGCCAGGCGTCGAACAGCTCGGGGTCGATAGCGAGCGCCATCACGGCGTTCGGGCGAACGCTGGTATCCGCCCACGCTTCCGAGGTGTCGCGCGGTTCGCTCACCACGTCGTACGGGTAGTCGGTGTCGTGGCACCAAAAGCGCGCGCGGAACGCGGCGCGCGCGGTGTCCATCGCCTGGAGCGCGGCTTGTTCCACGCTGGTATGTCCGTACGCGCGCGCGAGAGCGGCCAGGGTCTCGCAGCCTTTGGTCCACAGCGCCTGCAGCTCGATCGCGAGCCCACGGCGCGGCGTCACCGGCTCGAGGCCAATGTGCGCGTCCATCCAGGTCAGGGCCGTACCGGCCGCGCCGGTCGCGATCAGCCCGTCCGCGGACGCCCACACGTGACGGCGTCGCCGCGCGCGCATGCGCAAAAACGCGCGCACGAGCGCCGGATAGAGCCGTTTTTGCAGGAGCGGATCGCTCGGATCCAGCTCGGCCAACAGCACGCGCGCGACCTCGAACAAAAGCAGCGTCGCGTCCGGCACGGGCTTTTTGCGCTTCGCGCCCGGCTCGACCAGGTACTCCGGTAAGAGCCCGCCGCGCTGATGCGCGAGCAACGTGCGAAGCGCGCGGCTCGCGAGATCCAGTCGGTCGCGCCTGATGTGCAGGCCGATGATGGCCAGCAATAGATCGCGCGAATAAATCGCGTGCCATGGATAGCCCGCCAAAATCGCGGGCTCCTTGCAATCATCGACGCAAAATTGCTCGGCGGCGGTGAACAGCACGCGCAGCGCGGGCGAACGGCTCGGTCCCGGATCCTGGGCGAGCAAAAACTCGCGCGTCTCCGCCATGCGATCCGCGGGTGAGCCGCTCGGCAGCGCGCCGACGGCCGCCGTGAGATACGCCGTCTTGCCCGGCTCGAGTGGCAGCTCGAAGATCCCGGGCGTCCACATGTCTTCTTGAAAGTCGCCGCCGAGCGCGCGATCCGCCAGATACTCGAAGCGACGCCACCAATCCGGCGAGCCCATGAACACGCCCTCGTGCCCGAACAGCACCGGCGGCAGCTCGCTCACCGGCTGCACCTCCACCGCTCCGCCGCGCAGCGCGACCACTTGATTCATCGCGCCGTGTTCGACCATCAGCTTGTCCACGGGCCGTAGCGGCATCAGCGGCCGCAAGCTGAGCCGCGCCGAGGCGCGACCGCGCCAGGTGTAGCCGATAATCATCGCGTTTTGACCGCGCACGAGGCACATCGTGCGCTCGAGCAAGTCTTTACCGATCTTGAACACCCAGCGCGGCAGCGGATCCTGCGCAAAGCTCTGCAAGAGCCGGTAGCCCGGCGTGGGCGCCACGTTCGGGAACTGGTGCGTCGCGAGCCGGTAGGTGCGCTTGTCGTCGTCGACGGTGACGTTGGTCTCCGCGTGACTCACGATCACGTGGCGACCGAGCGGCGGAGCGAGCGCGGCGACGAACGCGCCGTGGTGGCGGCGCGTGTGCATCATCGCGATCGTGCTCATCGCGTACGCGCCCGCGCCGTTGGTGTGCAGCCACTCGTGCTCGGCCGGGTCGAGCTCGCCTCCGGTGTCGACGAACGGCCACGGGCCGTCACGGCGAGCGCACCAGGCGCGCTTCACGCGCCGCCTCGCGCCGCGAGCGCGTCGAACGCGGCCTGCCGGAGCGGTTCACGCGGGACCGCACGCGACAGCCAGATTTCGATCGACAGCGCCGCTTGCGCGACGAGCATTCCAAGACCGTTCTCTGCGCGCAGGCCGTGAGCGCGAGCCCCAGACAGAAACGGGGTCATTGCCGGAGAATACACGAGATCATAGGCAAGCGTATGGCGAGGAACGTGCTCCCACGGCAAAAGGCTCGCGAGCGCGTCGCCCGAGTCAGCACCGCGCATGCCGGCGCTCGTACATTGCACTACTACGTCGCTTTGCGAGAGCGTGTTCTTGAACAGCAGGCGTGCTTGCGCGCTGCCGTCCGGCCAGGCGAGCAAGCGAGCGCCGAGCGCGCTGAACTCGGCGGCGTGTGGCCAGCTGGTCTCGGGCGTGGCGGCGTCGAAGCGACGCGCGGTCACCAGCACACGCTCGGCGCCGGCTTCGAACGCCGCGGCCACTGCGCCGAGCGCGGCGCCGCCGTTACCGAGCACGATGAATCGCCGCAGACTCTGGGCGTGAACGCGGAACTCTTCGACCAGCGCCGGAACGTCCGTGTTGTGGGCAATGATGCTACCTCGCTGGTCGCGCGCGATCACGTTCGCCGCGCCCACACGCGCCGCCATCGGGTGGCGCGTATCGGCGGCCGCGAGCGCCACGCGCTTCCACGGCACTGTGACGTTGACACCGGAAAGCTCCGCGCGACGCAGCCGCTCGAGCGCCGCGCGCACCGCGTCTTCATCCGGACAGTCGATCAGCTCGTAGCGACAATCGACACCGAGCGCCCGATAGGCCGCCTGCTGAATGGCGGGCGACAGCGAGTGACCGACGGGATGGCCGAGCAGCGCAAAAACCTGACTCATCGCGGGACCTTTTTTGAGCCATTTTCTGCGGCCGTTGACTCAGCCACGGCTGGCAGCACTCGGCTCACGTTCGCCGTCAAGCTGCCGCGGCCGAGTCGAATTCCGAGCTCCGCGCCGACCGTCACTTCGTTCGCGTCGCGCACGGCGCGGCCGTCGCTGCGCGTCGCGATCGCGTAGCCGCGACCGAGCACCGCGAGCGGCGACAAACCGTCGAGGCGCGACGAGGCACCGGAGAGCTTGGCGCGCTCGCGCAAGAGTCGGAGCTCGAGCGCCCCGCGCAGACGGACAGCGAGCGGCTCGAGCGTGGCCCGCGCTTGCGAGAGCACCACCCGCGGATGTCGCGCGTACAACCGGCGCACGCTCTGCTCGAGCGACGAACCGCGCGCCGCGCGCTGCTTGCGCCAACGCCGCGCGAGACGCCCCTTGAGCTCGTCGAGCTCTTGTTGTCGTTCCGCGATCGTAAAGCGCGGATCGGCGAGGCTCGCCCGCGCCCGCTCGATCACCGCGCGGTAACGCGCGAGCCGCATGTCGAGCGCGCGCGTCAGCGCGGTGTGCGCCCGCTTAATCTCGACCGCGCGCGACGCGCGCACCGGCACCACGAGCTCCGCCGCTTGCGACGGCGTGGCCGCGCGCACGTCCGCCGCGAGATCCGTGAGCGACGTGTCGATCTCGTGGCCGACCGCGCTGACGACCGGCACGGCGAGCGACGCCACGCGCCGCACCACGCGCTCGTCGTTGAACGCCATCAGATCCTCGCCCGAGCCGCCACCGCGGCCGACGATCACCACGTCGAGCCCTGGGTAACGCTCGAGCCGATCCAGCGCGCGCACGATGCTCTCCGGCGCGTCCTGGCCCTGCACGAGCGCCGGCGAGAGCACGATCTTGAGGGCGCTCCGCCGAAACGCGACGCTCACGATGTCGTGAAAGGCCGCGCCGCGGGCGCTCGTGACCACGCCGACCACGCGCGGCTCGACGGGCAGCGCGCGTTTGCGCTCCGCCGCGAACAAGCCCTCCGCGTGCAACTTTTGCTTCAATTGCTCAAGCGCCTCGAGCAGCGAACCCTTGCCGACCGGCCTGAGCTCGCTCGCCACGAATTGCAGCCGCCCGCGCGGCGGCCACACCGTCGCTTGCCCCTGCAACTGCACGCGCGCGCCGTCCTGCAAATGCCGTCGAGCCCGCATCGCGTTGAAGCGATACATCACACACTCGACGATCGCGTCCTCGCGCTCGTCCTTGAGCGTGAAATAGACGTGCCCGCTCGGCGCGCGCTTCAACGACGTCACCTCACCCTCCACCCAGAGCGCAGCCGACACCTCCTCCACCGCACGACGCAAACGCCGGTCGAGCTCGGAAACGCTGATGACCTCGAGGGACCCTCCGTTCACGGCGCGCGGTATAGCAGCCGCCCGCATCGGTTGCTCGGCCAAAACAAGCGCCCCCCCTTTTCCAATCAGATCGGATTGGGGCTGCCTCCAACTTGCCGCGCATGCACCAGTTCAGCGCGCCCATCGGACGCTCGGACGGGTGTGCGTCGGAGCGAAACGCCGGAGAGGTCGGGGCTCGGCGCTTCGCGCGTTAGGCAGACCGGGAGAAAAGATCCCTCGCGGGATAGGCATCGCTTGGACCGCTAGCGCCTGGACCGAGAGAGCGATCCAATTTACGTTGGGCAGACCGAAACCCGCGATGGCATTTCTTCACGGCAACATACAGGGGCGCACGCCAGTGCCTCACCCGGGCCATGACCGCTACGTCGCTGTTCTCGACGTGCTTGGCATGAAATCTTGGCTCCAAGTTGAGACGCCACAGGGCATCGCCGAGCAGCTCGACCAGGCACTGGTGGCTTGTGACCAGGCCTGCAGCGGTTCCGTCCATGGCAAGACATACGGTCCGTTGCTGGGCACGACTCATTTCTCGGACACACTCCTCGTCTGGTCCCCTGACGACTCATGGCCAAGCTTTGCGACGATGTGCACGTCTGTAAAGATGATCGTTGCGGTCGCGTTAGATCGTGGTGTTCCGCTTCGAGGCTCGATCTCCGTTGGCAACTCCGTGTGTAGTAGCCGGACACTGCGTTTTGTAGGGCCGGCGATCGCTGATGCATTCCTGTGGTCTGACAAGCAGCGGCCGTATAGAAGCGTCGGGGTGGATGTCACGCCCTGTGCCATGCGCAGCGTCCACGCGAGACTAGCTCGTGAACCCATCGGGGAGTGCTGGGACTGCTGGACTCATGGAACGCCCGAGGCAGTGCTATCGGGCAACGCGGAGTGCTCGGAGACACTGATCTGGTTTCAAGGCGGATTGTTCCTCAATCATTGGGCTCACGGAATCTTCACCGGCACGGATCCCAGAACGATGTTCGAGCAACGCGGCCTCGAACTGGATCGATCGGCGCGCGCCAAACGCGATGAGATGCTGACCTTCTTTGAAACTGCACGGACTGCAATGTCAGCCGTGCGACTCAACGCGCCGTACGACCACGTTGAGGATGCCCGCAGGCTAGGCGCGCAAGGCGCTGAGTATCTAAAGCTCGATGCCGTCCGGCAGGAGAGATCCACGTAGCCCGAGCTGCCCAACCTGGCATTGCAGCTGACGAACTTGTCGGTCGGCTTCGCCTCCCTCTGGAATTCGCAGCTGAACACCGTTACGTTGGGCGGACGGTACCAATGAAGAACCTATTCGCGCAGCTCCCGGACCGGCTCAAGGGTGCATTTCTTCCGCACTACAAGGAGGACTCTTTCCGTGGCCTTTTTGTGGGCATGGCGCTCGAATCCAGCTGGACCATCGCGGAGCCCAGACAAGCAAGCAAGTCGACAATTCCAGAGGGCAAGACAGCGGTCTACCTGCTGAAGTGGGAACATGGTCAGGTCACGGCTTCCCAGTCGACAGTTGACATCTCACCCAAGTCGAAGCCAGACATCCGGATGTTCTCTCCGTCCGGCGCATACTTCAAAGCCGAGCTCAAATGCGGATTTACCGGTAGCGCATCCGAAGGAAACTCCAACTCAACGAAGGTCGCAGCCGACGTTGACCTAGTAGCTGAGGGTGAGTGCGATTTGTTCTGCGGCCTTTTTGATGCCGGAATGCTGGACCGAGTTCAAGGCAGAGTTTCGCGCGCAGGAAGGGGCGCTGAACTGAAGATGCTGCTCGGCGATAAGACTATGTCTCAATTGCATCCGTCGCACGCGGACGATCACGTGTCGACGTGGCGCACTGCGCCGCTCAACACGAGCGTTGTACCGGTCGTCTGCCGCGGAGGCATCCGCCTCGCTCTTGTGCTTGTCCGCCTTCAGTCCGCTCAATTCTAGTCATGGCAGTTGCACGCCAGTTGAACCGCGGAACTGCTACTTTGCGGGGCCAACCGGGCGTTGCAGCTATCGGGCTTGTCGGTCGCGCTACGCACTCCCTCTGGCGCCCGCAGCTGAACGCCGTTACGTTGGCGGGACCTTGCTCCCACCCTGGGAGCACGTTATCCTTTAGTTGCGCATCTTTAGCCGGAACACGCTCGTCGAATTCTGGAAGAAGCATCCTGATGCTGAGCAGCCCCTCCGCCTCTGGTTCTCGATGGTCGAACGTGCCGCGGGGCCCACGCAAGTTCGTGCAATCTTTGGCTCTGCGGACTTCTTGGCGAACAACCGTGTTGTTTTCGGCATCAAGGGCAACGCTTATCGGTTGGTTGCGCAGCTCAAGTATGCCCCGCTCTTTCTCGTTTTCGTTCGCTTCGTCGGAACTCACGCGGAATACGACCGCGTCGACGCCAATAAAGTATGACTGACATGATCGAACCTGTAGTAGATCGCGCCACTCACGAGAAGGCTCTTCGACGGATCGAGAAGCTTTGGGACGCCAAGCGCCGGTCGCGCGAAGAGCGCGAGCTCGACGCCCTCGCGACGCTCGTCGATGCGTACGAGCGTCGTGCGTTTCCGATTCACACGCTCACCCCAATCGAAGCGATCACCTCGCGCTGTGAGGCGCTCGGCTGGTCGAGGAAGGAGCTCGAGCCCTTGATCGGATCGCGAGCGCGCGTCTCGGAAGTCCTTGCTGGGCGGCGGCCGCTGACGCTGCCCATGATCCGTAGGCTCCATCGCGCCCTCGACATTCCTGCCGAGATCCTGATCTCCGAGGCACGCCAATCTCGATCGTCACCAAGGAGTCGTCGCAGCAGATCCCCGCGCAATGTCCTTGGCCCGACCGCAGCGCGCGCCGCCCGTAAAGGCGTTGCAGCCGTCGGTCGGGCTCGCCTACGCTCTGCCGACAACTGAACGCCGTTGCGTTAAGCAGACGGCAACGACCGCTCAACAGATCGCCGGAACATTGGGGCTCCTCCAGCTCCCGGAGCTGAACGCCGACACGTCGGCCACCGAGACTTCAGCCAGCCGTTGTCTTGGCCTTCGTCCAGTCTTCGACGACGAGGTCTCTGAAACCGTTGAAGTGTCTAACGTTCGTTGTCACGAGGATCAAGTCGTGGACGCGCGCGATCGCGGCGATTTGTCCGTCAACGTAGGGCTTGGGCTTGCCGAGGCTCTCTTGGCGAGCTCGCTCGACACCGTGCCAGTCCGCGGCCTCCGCATCATACGGCAAGATCGGAAAGGACCGGCGAACCACGTCTTGCAGGTACGCTTGCAGTTCCTGTTTCCGCTTCCCAGCGGGAAGGCGCGCGCAGCCGTAGGTCAGCTCGTCCCACACGATCGCCGCGATCGCGCATTGCTCTTGCCGTCTGGCGAGCATCCTGATCGCGGCATGACTTGGTTTTGCTGCGATCGCCGCCGATAGAGTCCCCGTGTCCAGGAGGTACTTCAACGTCAAAGAACGACCTTGCGCCCCGCACCACCGGCGCGGAGTGAAGCCCAGTAGCCACGCTCTAGTCCTCCCGAGCCCTCCGGAAATCGCTTTCTGAACTCCTTGAAAGCCTCTGCAAAGCTCGCCCGCTTTTGCCTGAGTCGCTCGTACTCATCCACCGAGACCATTACCGCGACAGGTTTCCCACGCCGGGTCAGACGCACTTCCCCGCCGGCTTCCACTGCGTTGACCACGCCGGGCAGGTTTCGTCGGGCGTCCGCGATTGAGTACTCCTTGGCCATGGCATAAGTGTACATACAGATGTACACTATGGCAACCGTGGCGAAGGATGCCCGAACCCGCGCGGCCCCCCGGCTTCGCCATCAAAACCGCACGAAGGCATTCGCCTCGGGGACGAGGCCGTAGGACGCGAGCGGGAGCTCGACGATGGGCAGCCACCAGGAGCCATAGCCGAGTCCGAGATCCAAATGAGCGCGACCGAGGTCGAGCTCCACGCCGGGCACGACGCACGCGACGAACGCGTTTCGTCGACGCACGCCGAGGTTGAAGTCGAGGTTGGTGCCATTGCTACTCGAGCTGCCCTGCACGCGCGCGGCGTCCGCGTGTACGAGCACGCGCGCGAGCAACGTGAGCGAGAAGCTCCGGCTCATACGGAGCTCGGAAAATGAAGACAGGGTGACGCCGTCCGCGGCGGCCGAGCCTCGGATGGTCGCGGTTCCGTCGGCGTTGGCGCTGCCGCGGATGGCGAGATACATGAGCTCCAGGCTCTCGCTCAGGCGCTGCGAGATGTCCGCTGACAACGCGAGTTCGATCGGGACGATCCAGAGTGAGCCATTGACGGTCGTGGCTTGAGCCAGCTCGGAGTGCAATGAGGTCGCGTTCAGGTAAACGAGATTGACTCGCACGGAAGCAAGCACTGGTCCGCTGAAGGGTGTCCGCGCCTTGACGAACGCGGTTGGAACCGGCGTACCCAAAACCGGAGACAACACCCAAGTGGGTACGTAGGTTCCGAGCGTGAGCTCGGCGAGCGGCGCGAACTCGACGCTCTCGACGCCGACCCCGACTTGCAGTGGGTCGAGCGTGTACGCCGTTCTGTCGATGCGCCGCACGCGCTCGAGCGATGGCGCGCGTGGAGCCGTTTCGCTCGCTGGCACGGACGCGGTCGCAGCGGCTGCGTCGTCGGCACGCGCGGCGCGCGCGCAAGCGAGCAGCGCGAGCACTACGAGCGCCGCCGCGTCTAGGCTCCGAGCGTGCACGGCGCGTGATTCCCTGGACAGGTCCAAGCGCCTCGCTTGTCCCGCACGCCGAGGCCACCGTCCGCGGACAACGTGACCACGACGGTACCGACGGGAGCGCTGAACATCGCCGCCTGAATCAGGAGCTGAACCGCTCCATCATTGGTCAGGCGGAACTCGTATCCGCTCGGCGGGAGCGCCGTCACGGCGACGGTTGACGGGCTGTCCGCACGCACGCTCGTCACCCGAACCAGGATCGGCAGCGTGAGCTCAGCGCCTATTTCGAGATCCCCGCCCAGATCCAGCGTCAAATCCGCCGTGCCCATCGTCATGGCGGGCAGCGCGGTCGAACCGATCAACAGCAGCTCGCAATGTTCCACGGAGCCACGCAGTGCGCGCTGAATCTTCGAATTCTCCACGCCGAGCGTCAGCATGATTTCGCCCGCGGCGGCGACGCTCGGTACGCTGACTGCGGCGAGCCCCGGCGAGCTCGCTCGGCTCGGGGACAAAGCGCTCGTCACCGCGACGGTCGGCGGCGCGCCGGCAGCTGCGCTACACGGCAGTCGTGCTTCGGCGCTGCCAGCGACCGTGAAGTCATCGAGCAGCCCGGCTTCGTTCGCCAAGGCTTGATTGCTGTCGGACACCAACTTGTGAAGGAGCGCGAACGCGCCGCCTCCTTGTGGAACAGCGGCGCTGGCGGCAAACGCGCTCACGATCACGGCCACGTTCGCTGGCGAAAGCGTCGCCGTCGGATGATCGAACGCCGCATAGTCGGCGGACAACTCTGCTTGGCGCGCCGGAGCGTCCGGCACATCGACGCACGCCACACTGAGGAGCGCGCCCAAGGCCAGCTTGTCGAACCCATGAAACAGCCGCGAGTCCACGCACTCGACCCTGCAATTTGTGATCCGATTCAGGGAGCGTGTTCAACTCTTGCGGCCTCTTGCGGCGCACTGAAGCAATCTGCGACGCACGGCGTTTGGCGAGGTGGGAAGCCCGCCTCGGGTCTGTCGAAGCGCCACGCGCAGACCCCAAAGGCCGACCCCTGCGCGCTGGGGTAGCTCACTTTTCTGCGTTGGCCGGGCCCACTCGTTCGACTGATGTCCAGATGACTTATGCATCGCAGGGCCTCCGGCTCGCCGTCCGACACGGCGAATGAGCCGCTCGAGCCGGATCATCGCTGCGGGTTTTTTGCGGGAAATGACGCGAAAGCCGCTCGTGAAAAGCCAAAGCGCCACGTTTCCTCAATGGAGCACGAAAAAGAATGACTGTTCGACCGACGATTCCGCGTAAGAAATTGACCGCTGCGCTGGCCGTTTTTGCCGGTGCGGCGCTCGCCGGCGCTGGTGTTGCCAGCTGTTCGGCGTCGAGCTCGAGCAAGGCGCCCGGCGGCGGGAGCCCGGGACAAGGCGGCTCCGGTCCGACCAGCGGGGGCGCACCCGGCACCGGCGGTGCAGCAAGCGGAGCGGCCGGCGCGAGCAGTGGCGCCGCTGGCGCGAGCAGTGGAGCGGCCGGCGCGAGCGGCGCGAACACTGCCGGCTCCGCGGGCGCGGGCACGAGTGGCTCTGCAGGCGCGAGCAGCGCAGGCACGGGCGGAGCCAGCGCGGGTGGCGCCGCAGGCGCGAACAACGGCGGATTCGCCGGCGCGAACACGGGCGGAGCTACGAGTTGCGGAACCAGCTGCTCGAATGCACCCGTTGGGGCGTGCACCGCGCCGCAAGTTCGCATCAGCTCGGTCAATCTGGGCACCGCCATCAACTATTCGAAGGACGAGACCTACGACATTCCGCTCGCCCTCGCCGCCAAGCCGAGCGGCGGCGCGCGCCTCGCCTGGATGACGGGCTACGCGCACTACGGCAGCAGCACTACGAGCCAAGTCCACGTTTCGGAGCTCGACTGCAACGACGCATTGATCGGCACGCCATTCACTTTGGAAGGACACGACTTCCAGGACATCGCTGCGGACGACAACGGCGGCGTGATCATGGTCACGCGCGACGGAGCGGGAGGACCCGACGCCCAGCACTGCGGCGACGTCAACAACCTCTGCTCGCTGCCGAGCGATCGTCCCGGCTGCTACGACACGTACATGGTTCGCTACGACTGCGGCGGCAACGAGCAATGGGCGACCAAGCTCACCACCGCGACCGCGGCTCAGCCGGGGTACACGTCCGGCGGCGGCGACAACCTATTCGTCTGGTGGTACCAACACCACGGT
>DASXKQ010000001.1:0-28267 GCA_036496745.1 Polyangiaceae bacterium | reverse complement strand
GGCACGACGGTGATGCTCACCACGCACTACATGGACGAGGCCGAGCGCTGTCATCGCCTATCATTCATCTTCGGCGGCGAACTACTCGACATTGGCACGCCGGACGAGATCGTACAGCGCAGGAATTTGCGCGCTGCCGAGCTCGAAGTCGATCGCGCGACCGAGGCCGCGGCGCGCTTGCGGGCCTGCCCAGAGGTCGAGGAAGTCGCGCATTTCGGCCATTTGCTGCGGGTGGCGACGCGCGACGGTCATGACGCTGAACAAGTCGCTCGCGCTGCGCTCACGCTTGGCAACTTCAATGTCACGAGCAGTCGCAAAGTTCGGGTGGGCGTGGAAGACGCCTTCGTTTCGATGGTGCGCGCTGAGCAGCGCGCGAACCAAGCAGGCGCCGCGTGAATTTGCGACCGTTGGTGATCGCGCTCAAGGAGCTGCGTCAGCTGCGACGCGATCGCCTGACCCTGGCGATGATGGCGGTGCTTCCTCTCGTGCAGCTGTTGCTCTTTGGCTACGCCATCAACACGGATGTGCGCCACATTCCGAGCGTCCTCTTCGACCAGGACCACAGCGCCGAGTCGCGTGATTTGATGCAGAGCTTGTGCGCCACCGGGTTCTACGACAACGCGGGCCAGGTCAGTGACTATGCCGAGATCGAGCGAGCCCTGCGCTCCGGTCGCGCGAAGGTCGCGCTAGTGGTGCCGCCCAAGTATTCCTCGGATTTGGCAGCAGGGCGCACGGCGCGCGCGCAATTGGTGGTCGATGGTTCCGATCCGCAGACCGTCGCGAGCGCGACGAACACCGCCGCCGCACTGATACAAGCGCGGTCGAGTCGCTTGCTACTCTCGAAGTTGTCTCTGGTGAACGGCGCGTTCGCGGAGCCGATGACGCTCGAGCCGAACACTTGGTACAATCCTGAATTGCGGACGGCGGTCTACATCGTACCGGGGCTCGTGGGTGTGATTCTGACCATGACCATGGTCATGCTCACGTCCATGGCGATCGCGCGTGAACGCGAGCGGGGCACGCTGGAACAGTTGATTGTGTCCCCGGTAAAAAGCGTGGAGCTCGTGATTGGCAAGATCCTGCCCTTCATCGTGATCGGTTACGTGCAAATGACGCTGATCTTCTTGGTCGGCAAATGGGCATTCGACGTGCCCATTCGCGGCTCGCTGACGTTGCTCTACCTGCTCGCGTTCTTGTTTATCGCTGCGAACCTGGCGCTCGGCTTGTTCTTCTCGACGCTAGCCAAGACGCAGCAGCAAGCGATGCAGATGTCGTTCTTTTTCTTGCTGCCAAACATTCTATTGAGCGGCTTCATGTTTCCGTGGGAGGCGATGCCTCGTCCCGCGCAGCTCCTCTCGCAAGGCCTGCCACTCACGCATTTTCTCCGCATCGTGCGCGCCATCACGCTAAAGGGGGGTGGCTTCGCGGACGTCGAAGTCGAGGTCGTCTGGCTCACCGCGATCTTGAGCGGACTGATCCTGGTGGCCTCGCTTCGCTTCAGAAAGAAGCTTGGTTGATGGCGCGGCCGCGAAGCAATATTCCGGAGCGTCTGCGTGCTGCCGCATCGGTTCGTTTTCTGAAGGAGGGCGTCGATGGCGCCTCGCTTCGAGCGATCGCCAGCGACGCGCGGACGAACATCGGCATGCTCTACTACTATTACCCGAGCAAAGATGATCTGTTCTTTGCCGTCGTCGAAGACGTGTACGGCAAAGTATCTGCGGACCTTGCGGACGCGCTGAAGCCCGAGCTCCCGGTGGCGATGCGTGTAGAGCGCGCCTACCAGCGGATTGCCTCGCTCTCCGATCAGGAGATCCAGGTGCTGCGGCTCGTTATATGTGAAATCCTCAAAGGCACCGAGCGACTCGATCAACTGCTAGACCGCTTTCAACGCGGGCACCTCGGCCTGATGGCGCGCGTCGTTGCCGACGGACTTGCGGATGGGACGTTCGATCGAAATAGGCACCCGCTTTTGGTCTTGATGGCGCTGATGGGTCTAGGCGGTTTGCCACAGGTTATTAGACGCTTCGCTGGCGCGCGTTTGCCGTTTCGGGACGCGCTGGCGGGCGCCGCCCTGTCGCTGGAGCTAGTCGACGTTTTGCTGCACGGTGTCGCTGCGCACGGGTCGTGAGGAGTTGCGGCGTGTAGCGTACCGACGAGAAGGCTCGGCGCGCCAAGGCTCTGGTAGAGTGCGAACCATGGCTATGGCTACCGATCTGTCGGGACGTGTCGTGGTGGTGACCGGCGCGTCGAGTGGGTTTGGTGCCGCGCTAGCGAGGCGGCTGTCGGCACTCGGCGCCCGACTCGTGTTGGCTGCGCGGCGCATGGATCGCCTCGAGGCGCTGCGTACGGAGCTCGGGCGCCCGGAGAGTGATCTGCGCGTCTACCCGGTGGACGTTGCGGACGCAGCGAGCACGGCAAAGTTCGTGGAGAGCGCGCTCGCTGACTTCGGCGGCATCGACGTTCTGATCAACAATGCTGGTTTGGCCCGCGGTTTTTCCAGGTTCGTGGACAATGACGAACAGGACTGGCGCGAGATGATCGAGGCGAACGTCATGGGATTGATGCGGGTCACTCGTGCCTTTTTGCCCTGTCTGCTCGCGCGCGGGCTCGGTGACATCGTCCATGTCGGCTCGGTCGCGGGCGTGCAGCCCTATGCCAATGGAGCGGCGTATTGCGCCTCCAAAGCGGCGGTCGAGGCCTTCGCGCAAGCCCTGCGGCTCGAGCTCGCTGGTACGGGTATCCGGCAACTCGTGATCGAGCCCGGCATGGCCGAGACCGAATTCAGCGAGGTGCGCTTTCACGGCGATCGCGAGCGGGCCAAGAAAGTGTACGAAGGCATGATGCCGCTCAGCGCGGATGACGTCGCAGAGTGCATTGTCTTCGCGTTGACGCGGCCGGCGCACGTGTCGTTGCAGACGCTGCTCTTGATGCCAACCGCGCAAGCGCGAGTCGACGTCGTTTCGCGACGGCCCTGAAGCGGCTCACAGCGTACTGAGGAATTGCCACACCTCGTCGGCGAATCCGGGCAAGTGCTCATGGCCGAAATCAGGGTAAACCACCGCGCGTTTCTGCGACGTGATCTTGTTGTACGCGGCGTATTGCGAGGACGGCGGGCAAATCGCGTCCATCAGACCAACGCCCATCAGTACCTCGGCGCGGATGCGTGGAGCCAGGTGCTGCACGTCGATGTAGCCGAGGCGCGTGAACCACTCCTTTTCGCGCAGGTGCGTCGGATCATGCCTGCGAAAGAGCTCCTTGAGTTCGTGGTACGCATTGACCGCCAGGTCCATTTCCCACACGCGCTGGTAGTCGCTCAAAAATGGGTAGGTCGGAGCGGCGCGCTTGATGCGTGGTTCGAGCGCCGCGCAAGCGAGGGTCAACGCGCCACCTTGTGAGCCGCCGAGGGCGCCCACGCGTGCTTCGTCGACTTCGTCGAAGCCCATCACGATTTGCGCGAGCTGCGCGGTGTCCAGAAAGATCTGCCGAAAAAGTAGGTTGTCAGCCGTGTCCAAGAGCCCGCGCACGAAATGACCGTTCAGTGTCGTGCCCTTCACGCCCCCGGTATCCTCGCTCAAGCCACCTTGACCACGACAATCGAGCGCCGCGATGCAATGACCGACCGCCACCCACGGCAGCTTGCCTACCCAGTCACCGCTCGACATCGAATAGCCGTGAAACTCCAGCAAGGCAGGGTGCTTGGCCCGCGCTCCGCGCGGCCTCAGATATTTTGCGTGCACGCGTGCGCCGCGCACACCCGTGAAATACAGATGAAAGCATTCTGCGAACGGAGTTTGAAACTCGGCGCGCACGAGTTCCACATCCGGCTTGGTCGCGCGCATCTCGGCAAGAGCCCGCTCCCAATAGACATCGTGATCTTCGGGTCTCGGGTTGATGCCCTGATATTTTTCGAGCTGGGACAGTGGCATGTCAAGCAAGGGCATGGCAGTTCGATCTTTCGTCTGGAGCTTGAAACAGCGTTGGAAGCCGGGACGATTTCGCTCATTTCTCGTTCAAGGGTGCAAGCCAGCCGTCGTTCAGCGAGAGTGGATGGTCAAACCGATCTTCGATTCGGCTCTTTCCGGCATTACTGCCGCGTCGAACCGCTTCGACCGCTCTGCCGCGCGAGTGACGCGCTTGGCGGGCGCGCCGTCAGCGGCTGAAACCGCAGACAGCGTCAATATATCGGCGGAAGCGCGCGCCGCCGGTGGAACACTCGATGCGGTGACGACCCCTGGCCTCGAAGGTGCGCTTGGTGATCTTCGACTGCAGAAATATGCGTTCGTGGCGAGCTTGAAAGTGCTCGAGACCGGCGACCAAACGTCCAAAGAGCTCGGCGACCTCGTAAAGCCCAAGTGAATAGCCCTTCAGCTAGCTGGAGGAGCGTCCGTTGTGGGTGCCATGATATGGAACAGCCGTTTCGTTTTGCCCGGACTACTAGGTTGGGCATCGCTAGCGGCGTGCAGCTCTCCGCCGTTTACCGGCGCTGAGCCAAGTCAGGCCGCCGAAGGTGGCTCCGCGAGCAGTGGAGGGCTCATCGGCGGCGCTAGCGGTCCCGCCGCGGGCGGAGTTGGCTCGAATGGGTCCGCGAGCGGCACGGCCGGCTCGGGCGCGACGAGTGGTTCGGCGGCGGGTGGGCTCAGCGCGAGCGGCGCGCAAGGAATTGCGGGCAATGCGCCACTCGCAGGCGACTCGGGGCTCGGCCCCTGCCCATCCCTGTCCGGTGAGCCGATGGTGCGCGCGGGCACCTTCTGCATCGACGCCAACGAAGTCACCGTCGACAACTATCAGGCGTTCCTCGCGAGCCCGCCCGCGACGCCGACGTTGCCGGAGTGTAGCTGGAATGCGAGCTACAAGCCCGCTTGTGCGTTCGCAACGGGCGTTGCTGGCCAGGTCGTGCGCTGCGTGGATTGGTGCGACGCGTACGAGTACTGTCACAGCGTCGGTAAGCGCTTGTGCGGAGCCATCGCGGGCGGGGCGAGCCCCTATGGTGAGGCCGGCAACGATGCGAGCAACCAGTGGTACTCCGCCTGCTCGGGCACGAGCGGGAGCGCGTACCCTTATGGCGATACCTACGATCCAAAAGCATGTGTCGGTGCGGATGCCGGCCACTCTGGAGCGCTCGTTATTTCCAGCGCGTCGACTTGCGAAGGCGGCTATCCCGGCCTGACCGATATGAGCGGAAATGTCGCTGAATGGGTCGACTCCTGCTCCAGCAAGAACGGGGAGCAGGATCACTGCCGGCTACGCGGAGGCTCAGTGCAATCGACCAGCGACCAGCTCACGTGCACGACCGTGATCGCGACGGAGAGAAACCTGACCTCCCAAACGATCGGCTTTCGCTGCTGCTCCGACTAGTGTGGCTTTCGCCTAGCGTCGGGCGAGCGTACGCTCGTGCTCGATGAAGCTCGGCCGAGAGAGCGCCCGCGTCGTTGCGTTGTGTGAGATGCCACTCGAGTCCGCGTGGGCACGAACGACGCACTTGGGCATCGGTGCTCACGCCGACGACCTCGAGATCATGGCCGCGCACGGTATCCTGGAATGTCTGAATCGCTCTGATCGCTGGTTCAGCGGCGTAGTCGTCGCAGACGGTGCGGGAGGCCCGCGTGCGCCGGCGTATGCCGAGCTCGGCGAGCGCGAGATGGCCGCGGTGCGAGCTCGCGAACAGCTCAAGGCTGCCGGGCTCGGTCAATACTCGGCGCTGGCAATGCTCGGTTACCCGAGCAATCTCATCAAACGTGCCGGTCACGTCGCTGTCGTCGACGATCTGCGGAGCATTCTGCTCGCAGCGCGGCCGGAGCTCGTCTACACGCACAATCTCGCCGACAAACACGATACGCACGTCGCCGTCGCCTTGCGCGTACTCGAAGCTTGTCGTTCATTGCCCGAGGAGCAACGTCCGTTGCGCGTGCTTGGCTGCGAGGTTTGGCGCGATCTCGATTGGTTGTGCGACGCCGACAAAGTCAGACTGCGCGTCGACGGCCACGGCGACTTTTTGTCCGATCTGCTTGGCGCGCACGAGTCCCAGCTAGCGACGGGCAAGCGCTATGATCTCGGAACGCTCGGCAGGCAACGGGCGCACGCCACCTTCGCAGAGAGCCACGTGTCCGACGATGCCACCGCGCTCAGCTGGGCCATGGATCTCACGCCGCTGATTGCCGAGGGAGCGCCGAGCGAGCTGGCCGGCGAACTTGTGGAGCGGCTTCGCCGCGATGTGCTCGCGCGCATCGCTCGCTTGAGCTGAGAGCTCGGAGCCTCAGTAGCCGAGGGTGGGACGACCCATGCCGCGATAGGCGAGCCCCGCGTCCGCGACGGACCCCGGCGCCACCATGTTGCGACCGTCGAAGACGTGACGGCCGCGCATGAGCTCGCGGATACGGGCAAAATCGGGATTTCGATACTCATTCCATTCCGTGGCGAGCACGAGCGCGTCCGTGCCGCGGCAAACCTCGTACTCGTTGTCGAGGATTTCGACGCGGTCCAAAATGCCCATCGGTTTCATGCGGTCGCGAGCCGTCTCGCGTGCTTGCGGATCCGTCGCGCGCACCTTGGCGCCGCGTGACACGAGCTCGGCAATCAGCTTGATACCCGGCGCTTCGCGTACGTCGTCGGTTCGCGGCTTGAAGGCGAGACCCCACACGGCAATCACCTTGTCCCGCAAGCCGCCTAGATCCTTCTCCATGTGTGCGAGCAAGGCTTTCACGGGGCCTTCGTTGGCGCGCACCGCCGCGCTTGACACCTCGAGTCGCAGATTGTGCTCTTCACCGGTGCGCACCAGCGCGCGCAGATCCTTTGGGAAGCAACTGCCACCGAAGCCAAGCCCGGGGTACAGGAACTGCATGCCAATGCGCTCGTCGGAGCCGACCGCCAAGCGCACGTGTTCGACGTCGGCGCCCGCTGCGTCGCAGAGCAGGGCTATTTCGTTCATGAAGGAGATCTTGGTCGCGAGCAGCGCGTTCGATGCGTATTTCACGATCTCGGCGCTCTTCGGGCTCATGCGCTGCACGCGGTTCCGTTGGCGATTGTACGGAGCGTAGAGCCGTTCGATCAGCTCGAACGCGCGGTCGTCCTCCGCGCCGACGACGATGCGATCGGGCTTGAAGAAGTCGTTGACCGCGTCGCCTTCCTTGAGAAACTCGGGATTGCTGACGACGCTAATCTTGTGTTTGGCGTGTTGCTCGACGACCTTACGCACTCGCGCGTTGGTTCCGACCGGCACGGTGCTCTTGAGCACGAGCACGATGGGGTGCTCCGCGGCACGTGCAACTTGTTCCGCCACGGTGAGCACGTGCGACAGATCGGCCGAGCCATCCTCTTGTGGCGGCGTCCCAACGGCCACGAATACGACCTCACGCCCGCGGATGCCTTCAGCAAGGTTCGAGGTGAAGTCCAAACGCGCCGGCCAGTTGCGCTTGACCAGATCCGCCAACCGCGGCTCGAAGAAGGGCACCTCGCCAGCGCGCAACTTGGCAAGCTTGGCCTCGTCGACGTCGATACACATCACGTTGGTGCCGGAGTCCGCGAAGCACGCGCCAGCGACCAGCCCAACGTAGCCCGATCCAACGACTGCTATTTTCACGGGCTTTTCGTAACTGCGCCAGGCTCGCTTGTCGAGTCACATTTTGAAGGAAAAAGTATCGGCGGCAGGGGCGGCCCCCATTTACCGGCCGGTTTTTGCGCGAACCGCCGGCGGCTCCGCCCGCCGAGGCTCAGCCTAGTTCACGATCCTGTTCGAGCTGGTCCAGGATTTCCGAGGCACGCTCCGAGGCGATGCCGAACCAGTCTGCGAGCTGGTTGATGAACTTGTTCTCGTCCTCACTCACCTCGTCGTCGGCCAGGGCGATTGCGGCTGCGAGTGCGAACGCGCCCTCCGCCTCGTTGGGATCCTCCGCGAGCGCCTCTGCGATTTCGTGCAGTCGCTGGTCGCGCGAACTTTCGTCGAGACGCTGTTGGTAGTTCTCGAGCATCACGTTGATGGTACCAGTACGCAGCAGGTTGTCGGTCAAGCCGCGGATCGCGCCGCGTACCGCGTCGCGCTCGGTATCCGTGATCTTGCCGTCGGCCGCCATCATCAAGAACATCGTTTCCGCCAACGGTTCGACCCGGCTCAACGCCCCGACTTCCTCCGGGCTCAGCAAGCCTTCGCGCGTAAGCGTTTCATATGCAGAAGACGCGACCATGCTCGGGCGCCTCCCGCTTTGTAGGAGCGCGTCGCGCAAACGGGCAATTGTGGTGGTTTCGATCTTCATGGCGAAACGACGCTACTCGTTTGCCGGCGCGGAATCCAGATCAGCGAGGCCAACGAGCGCCGCAGAGGCTGGCGAATCAGCGCGGGTGAAAGCCGGATTCGAAGCGCGATTTGGGATCGGCAAATACGACGATCGCGGTCGCGTCGTCGCGCAGGAAACGCGCACGCGGAACCTGGAGCAAGCGATCGTAGAACTCTGCGGACGTGTGCGCGCTGAGTTCGAGGCCGCACTCGACGATCGCGAGCTTTGCGGAAAGCTCGCGCATGGGATCCGCATCCAATGAACCATTGGTGAAACCATCCGACGCGATCAACCAGACACCGCTCCAGATCAACGGCACGAGTTCGTACGCGTGCACTTCGCCCACCCGTCGCCCAACCGGAGTGGACAGTGCGTGATGCATCGTGACGTGACCACCGGGCACCACATGCATGATCGGAGGCATCCCCGCGTTGAGAATCTCGACGCGCGAGCTTGCCTGAGAAAATCTGAGCAGACCAATGCCGGCCTCTCGCCCCGGCCACTCTGCGAAGCTGAGTTCCAGGTTGGTGACCGCGGAGTGCAACGGCTCGCGCGCTTCAAGCGCCTCGCGCACTCTGTCCATGGCCTGGCACAAGGCGCGCTCCGATGAGTCGCCGGGGGCGTGCACGTCGAGCAAGACGAGGGTCAGGTCCCCTTGGCTATCGACGACTACCTCGAACAGGTCAGAAGGCCGGGGCCCTTCTAGAGTTTCCCCGCTGACCCGAAGCATGCCGTGGTGCATGGGCAACTTCCGAGGACGCTGCTTTTTTCTCGTAGAAGCCACTATGCGCCCGGACATTGCGAGTAACGTTCCAGGTCGGGGTGCTGGCGGCTCAGCTGGGTGTGTGCATGGATAGATACAATGAAAACAGGAGCTTAAGACCCTTCTGCCGCCGAGGAAGCCGGTCGGTGCTCAATCGATTTTGTCTCATTTGCTCAAAGTGAGATTGGGATGTCTAAACCTGGGACCAAATCGTGCGTTTCAGACGGGGAATGATCAGCGATCCCGAAACGCCGAACTCCGTAGCTCCCCCGAGTCCCGACTTAGTAGCTGTGGTCGACGACGACCCAACAGCGAGACATCTCATGCGCTTCTGGCTCGAGCGCAGCGGCTACCGCGTCGTCGAACACGAGTCGGCACGGAGCGTGCTCGAGGCGGAAGACGAGGTCCCGACGGTTGCCTGCGTCGACCTCGGATTGGGTGAGGTGACTGGACTCAAAGTGATCCAACACCTTCGTGCGAGAGACGCCGAGCTTCCGATCATCGTCGTCACGGCGCAACGTGAGCTCGAGACAGCCGTCGCGGCCATGCGAGCCGGCGCATACGATTACGTCACGAAACCGCTCGACCGAGATCGGCTTCTGCTCGCCGTTCATCGTGCACGCGAGCGTCGTGAGCTCGTGATCAACGTGCGCCGTCTCGAGACGGCGCTGACCGAGCGCTCCGTGCTCGGAGCAATCGTTGGGAAGAGTCCGGCGATGCGCGAGCTCGCGCAGCAGGTGAAGCGCGTGCTCGAGAGCGACGTCGCGGTCTGTGTCTTTGGCGAAAGTGGGACAGGCAAAGAGCTCGTCGCGCGGGCAATTCACGCTGGAGGGCAGCGTCGGCGTGGGCCATTCGTGGCCATCAACTGTGCGGGGATCCCGGAATCGCTCCAGGAGTCCGAGCTGTTCGGCCACGAGCGCGGTGCGTTCAGCGGTGCGACGCAGATGCGTCGAGGCTGTTTCGAGCTTGCCAACGGAGGCACTCTGCTGCTCGACGAGCTCGGCGAGATGAGCCTGTCGACGCAAGCTAGCTTGCTCCGGACCATTCAAGAAAAGACCATTCGCAGGGTGGGCGGCTCGAGCGAAATACCGATCGACGTGCGCATCGTGTGCGCGACTCACCGTGATCTGCGTGCTGAGGTCGAGGCAGGGCGCTTTCGCGAGGACCTCTATTTCCGCTTGGTCGTATATCCGATCTACCTGCCTCCGTTGCGGGACCGCAGCGAAGACATTCCACAGCTCGTCGGGCACTTCTTGCGCAATCTCACGTCGGATGTCGGACGTCAGGTGCATCGCATCTCGCCGGAGGCGCTCGAGGCGCTCGCTCGACATCGCTGGCCGGGCAACGTGCGAGAGCTGCAAAATGTGGTGCACCGTAGCTTGCTTGCGTGCCGAGGAGACGAAGTCACTCTGGCCGATCTGCCGCCGGACATCCGCGAGCTGGCCTTGCCTGCCCTTGGGTTCCCGTCCGCGTCGCCGCAAGGAGACGCACGAGCGAACGGCGAGGGTGACATCTTGCCCCTACGAGAGCTCGAGCGGCGCGCGATTCAGCGCGCGTTACGCTTCACGCACGGAAGCGTGGGCAAAGCGGCCAAGCTTCTGGGGATTGGGCGCGCCACCTTGTATCGACGGATCGCCACCTTGGATCTGTCGAGGGATGTTGCGTGACTTCAAGCGAGCCCCCGCTGTCCTTGCCGGCGGAAATGCTCCGTGAGCTTGACTCCGCAGGCCTGAACCCCGGGAACCCACCGACACTCGAGCAATGGCAGACGCTGCTCTTGCGGTTTGCGCATCGCTTTCGCGAAGAGCCTAGCCCCATGCATTTTCCGAGCTCCGCGCTCGGACACGAGCTGCGCACGCCGATGACGGTGGTGATGGGCGCGACGGAGCTGCTGCTCGAGAGCGATCTGGATCCGTTGCAGCGCCAGGCAGCGCAGAACGTGCATCGTTCGAGTCAGGACTTGCTCGAAGTCATCGACAAGCTGTTGAGCGACGTCACTGACGTGCACGGCTCGGGTCCGCCGCGTGCTCTGACGCCGGCGGGTACTCGTCTCACGTCCAACACCGGACGGCGTGTGCTCCTGGCGGAGGACAATGAATTCAACCGCACGCTCGTGGAACGCGCGCTCCGTACGCTCGAGTGTCAAGTCGACGTGGCGGCCTCGGGGCGCGAAGCCGTGCGCAAGTTCCGCAATAACGCATACGATCTCATCCTGATGGACTGTCACATGCCGGACGTCGACGGCTTGGAAGCGACGCGTCAGATTCGAGCCAGTGAGGGCGCGCATCACCGCGTGCCCATCATCGCGGTAACGGCTGGCAACGTGCCGGGCGCGCGCGAGGACTGCTTGCTAGCGGGCATGGATGACTTCATTGCGAAGCCGTTTTCGCTGGCCAAGTTGCGTCGCAGGGTCTCCCACTGGCTCAGTGCTTCAGCGGCGTCGCCAGGGCGGCCTGCGCTCTCAGAGCTACCCCCGCAGCCACCGCAGGACCAGAGTGCTGGTGAGGGGTCAGCGACGTCGATCGACCTGTCACGTCTGCATGAACTCGCTAGCGAAGCGGGCTCGCCTCGTATCGTCGAGGAACTCTCGCTGATCTTCGTGCAGGATATGGAGAGGCGGTTGGAGAGCTTGCGTGAGGCGATTGCGATTGGATCCGACCGCTCCTTGTTGGCGTTGCTTCATTCGATCAAAGGAGCGTGCGGTAACTTCGGCGCGATTCGTATGGCCGCCCTCGCGGAGCAAATGGAACGCGAGACAAAACGCGGCGGCCGCGCGAAACTAACGCCCTTGGCGCAGGAGCTGACGCAAGATTTCGTGGTCGTGCGCGGCCTGCTCGACGCAGAGGTATTCGGGATTCGCCCCGTCGTGAGGGCGGACGCCGCTCGACGTGCCTCGGGCTAGCGCGGGGCGGTGTGACGCTCGAGGCTGGCGTCGAGCTCTTCCGAGCTCGTGATCGGCGCATCACACACGGACGCACGGCACACGAACAGTGCGGCATTTGCCGCGATCTGGCGCTTGCCTGCCAGGAGTGGCAATGCGTCGTCGGCGGATGGCGGCGAGTTCGGATCTAAGTGGGCGATGACGCGATTCGGCAAGTAGTGCGAGGCGATCGCTCTGCGGAGCCGTTCGTAGCTCTCTTCCCCGGGCGTACCGAGCAAAGAGAGCTCGAGGGGAGGCGCGGCCATGAAATCCACCGCCCAGAGCGTGGAAGCGAAGGCGCGTGGTGCGCGCGCGATGAGCTTGCCGTACGCGGTCACCGCTCGCTCCGCTCGCTCGCGATAGTGCGGGCGCTCGAGATGGTGGGAAAGCTTTGCAAGAAGTCCCGCGGCGACGCCGTTCGCGCTCGGGATTGCATTATCGTGACCCTCACGCGGCCTCACGAGCAATCGCTCCGCGTCGTGCGCGGTGTCGAAGAAGGCCCCGCTTTCCGGATCCTCGAAATCAGACAGCATGCGCGCGGCCAGGCGATCCGCCTCACGCAACAGCTTTGCGGGCCCGCCAGCCTCGTACAGCGCGAGCAAGCCCTCGCCGAGGAATGCGTAGTCCTCTAGAAAACCCGGCACCTGCGCACGCCCGGCTCGCGCGGTGTGATAGAGGCCGCCGTCCGGACGCGCCATCGTTGTGAGCAACGCATCGGCCACCGTGAGCCCTGAGTCGAGATAGCGCGTGTCTCCGAGGACGCGATAGCCGGCGGCCATGGCCGACAGCATCAGCCCGTTCCAGGAGGTGAGTACCTTGTCGTCGAGTAGCGGAGGCACGCGCTGCAGTCGAACGGTGTACAGCTTGGTCTTGGCGAGAGCGAGCTCCTCAGCGAGTGTTTGGGAGCTCACGCCAAGCTCTTCGGCAACGCGCGCGAGAGGCCGCGGCGTGTTCAAGATATTGTGCTCTTCCCAGTTGCCGTGGGGAGTCACGTCGTAATAGAGCGCGAAGTGGTCACCCGTTTCCGGACCGAGCTGCTCGAGCACTTCGTCGTGGGACCACACGAAAAATTTGCCCTCCACGCCCTCGCTGTCGGCGTCCGTGGCCGAAAAATAGCCATATTGCCCAGACATTTCGCGGAGGACGTAGTCGAGCGTTTCGCGGGCCACGCGCGCGTACTCTGCGTTGCGCGTCACCTGAAACGCGTCGAGATAGGCGCAGGTGAGCTGCGCGTTGTCGTACAACATCTTTTCGAAATGAGGCACGAGCCAACGCTCGTCGGTCGAATAGCGTGCGAAACCGCCGGCGAGGTGATCGTACATGCCGCCGTTCTTCATGGCGTCGAGCGTGGCCTCCACCATGCGCAGACTGTCGGCGTCGCCAATGCGATGATGGTGGCGGAGCAGCAGCGAGAGCGCTCCGCAAGGTGGGAATTTTGGAGCACGTCCAAAGCCGCCGTAGCGTGCGTCGAAGCTCGCGGAGAGCTGCGCTGTGGCGCCATCGATCGCCGCACGCTGTACCGCGAGCGGCGCGACGAGGGTCGACTGCTCACGGACGTGCTCGCTGAGTTCCGCGGCCTGCGACTGAAGCGTGCTCCGCTCGGATTTCCAGAGTTCCGCAATACGCCGAAGAACCGTCGGAAAGCCTGGCCGACCGTATTTGTCGCTCGGCGGAAAATACGTGCCCGCAAAAAACGGCTGCTTGTCCTGAGTCAGAAAGACCGTCATCGGCCAGCCTCCGCTGCCCGAAAGTGCGACCGTGGCCGCCATGTAGATCGAGTCGATGTCCGGGCGCTCCTCGCGGTCGACTTTGATGGACACGAAGTGCTCGTTCATGAGCGCCGCGATCTCCCCGTTCTCGAACGATTCATGTTCCATCACGTGGCACCAATGGCAGGCCGAGTAACCAATACTGAGCAAGATGGGTTTGTCCTCTCGCTCGGCGCGAGCGAACGCTTCCGGACCCCAGGGATACCAGTCGACCGGGTTGTCCGCGTGCTGCAGTAAGTACGGGCTCGTCTCACCCGCGAGTCGATTGCTCATCGCTTGTGCCCTCTGGTTACGATTTTTCGGCGTGAGCTCGGGTCATTCGTTTTATGTCGAAGCAAGAGCACGTGCTCCAAGCGGTCACGTTCGCGAAACGCCGCGCGCGTTGGTTCGTGAAAATAGGGTCTTTTTTGCGACGCGCTCGCGACCAGACCTAGACCGTGTCGCGCCGCGAGCTCCTTCAGCAAGTGGTCGGCGTGCAACGCGCGCCCGCCGAGCACGGAGTCGGCGATCACGAGCGCGATTGTGCCCGCGGGGGCGAGGACTCTGCGAAACTCATCGAGGCACGCGCCGAATTCGTGGCGCCAGCGCTCGACCGCCGCATCAAAGCCAATCTTCGACAGCCTGCGCCGCGAGCCAATCTCGCTTCGTTCGAACGAGTCCTCGTCAAAGCCAAGAAAGCGTAGACGCGGCAGGTGGTGCTCGAAGTAGTCGTAGACGCCCGGGTACGGTGGAGAGCTCACGATCAGGTCGATCTCCGCGGTGCGGACTTGGACGAGACTTCGCGCGTCACCGGCCGCACATTTGATATGAGGAGCGCGCGCGGGGAGTCGCGCTGCGTAGTCGAGCAAGCGTCTGGCGAGCTCTTCGGTTTTGCTGACGAAGAAGCGAATGGTAAAGCCGCCGGCCAAGCGCTTGGGCGCTTTGCCCGCGGCGGAGTCCCCGCGCCGCCGGCTCACTTTGGTCAGCGTTGCGGACAGCACGAGCCAGAGCGCGCGGCGTATTTCGCTCGATTCGAGCCGCAGAACGCCGTCACGCAGCCCGTCGAGCTCGAGCAACACGTGCGCGTCGTAGAGCTCGCGATCGGCCGCCTCGTAGCGTCGCGTGGGACCAAGTTTCTTGAGCCGCCTTTCGTCCGCGTGCGCGGCGACCGCCTTGGCTGCGTCCTGCAACGCATTCGCAGAATCCGAGGATATGCCATGGCACTTGAGCAAAGCGAGCTCGATCGCCAACGGGTTCGCGTCGACGCCGTACGCTTTTCGTCCGAGCAGACGTGCCTCCACGAGCACCGTGCCGCTTCCGCAAAATGGATCGAGCAGGGTGGCGTCAGCTTTGGAAAAACCTCGAATTAGTCGGCTCGCTGTTTGGGGATGGAGCCGCGCGGGGTAGCTGTGAAAACCGTGCACGTGCGCCATCGTCGCGGCTTCATCCGCGTCGACCTCGAGCGCATGCGAGAGTGCAACGCGTTCCTCCTCAGAGCCACCGCTGAGCACGATTGCGCCACCAACGTGGCTTAGCGCCCGGCGCTGCTTCGGCTTGTGTTCCGCCGGATCGGGCGTGTGATCGGCAAACTCGTCTTGGGGCACGCGCGGGAGCTTGGTCGCCGATCGCGGCTCTGTAAAGGAGCGCTGCGCGCTTTTTCAGCGCCGGCGACGCCGCGCCGCAGCGATGCCGAGCAACGTGAGCACCGCGTAGCTGGGGCTCGAGCCGCCCGTTCCGCTTCCTGCCGACGCGAGGGCGCAGCCCTTGCCTGTGGGTGCTTTGGCGGCGTCGTCGCTGCTCGCATAGAGCCCGCTCATCGTGGTTACGTCGCTATCTGTGAGCACTCGTTTATGAAGCTCGCAACGCCCCGTCGTAAAGTACATGGTCGCCAGCTTTTGGTCGAAATCCTCGCCGAGGCCGAAGAAGTGCCCGGCTTCGTGGGTTGCGACCGCTTGTAGGTCGTACTTGTCGTTGCAGTCGACTGCTTCTGAACCTGCATGGTCCGAGCCTGCGCTCTTCAAAAGACCAAATGCGTGTTCGCTGTTGAAAATCATGTCGGCCTCCACGATTTCCCCGGTAGACGCATCGGAGAAGGTGATCGTCAAGGCGAGGTCGTGTTCGTGGCCGGGCAGCACGATTGGGCCGTACGAGATCTCGCTGCGACCGTTGGGCGTCTTGCCGAAGCTGGCTTTGTGAGTCGTGTCGAACGATAGATCCGGCACGCGCGCGTCGCTCCCGATCCAAGTTCCGAAGCCTGACTGCACGGCGTCCACCGCACCTGGCGCGAGCTCTGCCAGCGAGTGATCGAAATAGATCGTGGTCGTGCTCTCGTGCCAGCGCACGTCCGCGCCGTCCGCCGCCTTCTTGAGTACCGGTGCGCCGCTTACCAGTTGCGGCACGAGCTGTGAGCGTGAATGCGCGCGCATGGCGAGGCGCGCTCCGCCGCCGACGAGTCCGGCCAGAGCGAGTCCCACGACACCGGCGGCCAAGACCATCGCGCGCGAACGGCGGCGGCTCGCTCCGCCTAGAAGCGAGCAGCGAGGCGCATCGTCGGGTCGCACGGTGTGCGAGGCCGCGGCGGCGAGCAAGCTCGTCAGCCTTTGAATCGAGCGCGGTACCCTCGAGCGCGGGCCTCCCGAATCGCCGGGATCGATCGAGTTCGTCACAACCACCCAGAACGGCCAGCTGCCAGCTCAATTGAGATCAAATCGTGCGCGACCGCATCACCTACAGCGACCCCCGGACGCGCTCGACCACCGACAATAGCTCTTCGTCCGTGAGCACCCGCTCAGCACCCTTGGCGCGCTCCAGCAGTGCCTTGAGCAGGGGTTCGCTCGGCTCGAACCCGTGCCGGCGCAGCCAATGCTGCACGTTCGAGGAACCGGACATTTGCCCCACGTCGATCGCGAGCGCTGCGCCGATCTGGCTCGGGGAGAGTAGTCCGTATACGTGATCGGCGAGCCAGGCGTCCTTGCCCTGCGCCTTGACGATCGCCGCGGCGTGAACGCCGGTGGCCGTCCGAAATGCATTGCGGCCCACCAGCGGATGATGGTCGGGGATCGGCACGCCGAGTACGTCCGCAAAGTGCGCGCAGTACGCGGCGACTGGCGTGAGCGGCCGGGTTGCGCCCGCGAGCCAGAGATTGAGCAGCAAGAGCTCCATCGCCGTGTTGCCGACGCGCTCGCCGATACCGAGAGCCGTGGCGTGTAGGCGATCCGCGCCAGCGCGCCGCGCGACGAGCGCGTTCGCGAGGGCGAGCCCGCGATCATCGTGACCGTGCCAGTCGATGCCCACATCCTGGCCGACCACCTCGCGCGCAAAACGGACGAGCGCGGTGACGCCCGAGGGCGTCGCGAATCCGACGGTGTCGCACACGCAGATGCGCGTCGCGCCGCGCTCGATCGCTTTGCTGAACAGTGCGCGTAGTGTGTCCGGCTGAGAACGCGTCGTGTCCTCGCTCACGAACGTGACGGCGAGTCCGGCCGCGCGAGCCTGATCAATCGCGTCCTGTGTACGCCGAAGCAAGAGTGGAAGATCCCAACCCTCTGCGGCGGTCCGCAGGTCGCTCGAACCGATGAACAGCGAGGCCTCGATGGCGATCCCAGAGCGCTCCGAAAGCTCGATGATTGCCGCGACGTCGCCGGCGACCGTGCGGCCCGCACAAACGGGACGGATCGCTAGCTTGAGCCGTGCGATCGCTCGACACATCTCGAGCGCATCTTGGGACGCGCGCGCCGAAGTACTCGGTAGCCCCAGGTTCGCGAATTCGATGCCCGCGGCGGACATTCTCTCGAGCGCGACGATTTTCTGCTCGACGCTCGGGTAGCGCACGGATGGGCTCTGCAAGCCATCTCGCAGCGTCTCGTCGAGGAGACTGACTTGGGGACCTGCCGAATCCTCACCTCCGTTCCAATCGAACACGAGCCCTTCTCCAGGGCTAGTTCGCTTGGGATCGGGGGAATCGGGGCTCATGTCCGCTAGCGTAGACCATCGCGCGACGTTGCGCCCAGCGCTAGCCAGTCGAGAGCTCACGCCGCGGCGCTCACACGCTATACTCCTCGCCCCATGCTTTCCGAAGCCACTCGGCGGCTCATCGCCCAACGTCTGCGCGCCGAGGTCGGCCGCATCGACAAGGACGCGCCGTTTCGGATCGCGCTCGTGTACCCCTCACCGTACCGCGTCGGTATGAGCTCGCTCGGCTACCAGCGCATCTACCGCGCCATTCAAGACATGCCGGGAGTCGCTTGTGAGCGGGCGTTTCTGCCGGACGACGGCGACAAGCCGGGCGGGGATGTCGAGCGACCGCTGAGCTACGAGGGGTTGCGAGAGCTCGGAGCGTTTCCATTGCTCGCCGTGAGCGTGGCGTACGAGCTCGAGCTGGCCGGTCTCGTACGCATGTTGGACGCATCGAAGATAGCCGTGCTGCGCGAAGAGCGCGAAGAGCGCGCGCCGTTCATTCTGGCCGGCGGACCGCTCACGTTCTCGAATCCGTCGCCGCTGGCGGCGATCGCAGACGCTGTCGTGATGGGGGAGGCCGAGGGCATCGTCGAGCACGCGATCCGCGTCATCCGCGACGCCCCGAACCGAGAAGCTGCTCTCGGCGAACTCGCGGCGCATCCGAACATCTTCGTGCCAGCCGTGCACGGCAAAGAGCTAGCCAAGATCGCCGCCTGTGACGACGCGCTCTTGCCTGCGCACAGCGCGATCGTGACGCCGCACGCCGAGCTTTCGAGCATGTTCTTGATCGAAAGCGAGCGCGGTTGTTCGCGCGGCTGCACGTATTGCGTGATGCGACGCTCCACGAATGGCGGCATGCGGATCGTGCCGAAGGCCGTGATTTTCGAGCGTATTCCGGAGCACGTGCGCAAGGTGGGCTTGGTGGGCGCTGCGGTCAGCGACCATCCTCAGGTCATCGAGATCGTGCGCGAGCTGGCGGACAAGGGATTGGAAGTCGGCCTGTCGAGCTTGCGTCCGGATCGGCTCAAGGAAGAGTTCGTGGCGGCGCTCAAGCTCGCCGGACATCGTACGCTGACGACGGCCCTCGACGGTCCGAGCGAACGCATGCGTGGCCTGATCGACCGTCGCGGTCGCGAGCCCCACTACGTCGCTGCCGCGGAGCGCGTCAAGAAGTACGGCATGGATCGACTGAAGCTTTACCTGATGATCGGTCTACCCGGCGAAACGGACGAAGACATCGATGAGTGCGCGCGCTTCGTAAGCGAGCTGTCGCGCATTTGTCCGGTGGCTTTGGGTGTCGCTCCGTTTTGCTCGAAGCGAAACACGCCGCTCGACCGCATGCCCTACGCGGGCGTCGCGCGCGTGCAGGGGCGGCTGGAACGTCTGCGACGTGGTTTGCGCGGACGCGCGGACGTACGCTCGGTGAGCGCCAAGTGGGCGTGGGTTGAATACGTGCTCGCACAGGGTGGCGAGGCGGAGGGTCGCGCGCTCATCGCCGCCGTGCGCGCCGGCGGTCGTTTTGCAGACTATCGCCGGGTCTTTGCGACGCTCGGACACGCGCCCGACGGCGAAGGCTATGCTGAAGCCGTCGCGCCGATTGCACCGGAGCGGCTGAAGCACAAAAAGCTCACGATTGCGCCGCCCTCTGCGTAAGTGGGGAATCAGCGTGCGCGCGTCATGACGACGACGGTCGCCTCGAAGTGACGTCCCGAACCGAGGCGAAAATGCGCGCGTCCCACATTTCCCGAGCGTGGAGGATCGAAACCGAGCTCGAGGACGTCCTCGGGGTTGTCTTGCTCGCTGGGGGCAGCGTCCGCGAGGTTGATCGAGATGTGGAGTCGTTCGCTGCCGGCACCGCTGCCGGTACTGAGCGCGAACTGGCCGCCGCCGAGCAGTGCAACGACGCGATCGCGGAGGCGCGTCAGTTCGGGTGCAATCGGCGCTGCCGGTGCGGGACGCTCGAACTCCGCGCTGGCGATGTGACCAGGCTCGTCGACGGTGACGTCGATCGTGAAGTCGCCCGCTCTGCCCGCGGAGAGGGTACGCCAGACGGGGTCCAGTGACGCCGCGCGGGTGATGGCTCGCGTGAATGCGCTCGGCAAATTGCGCACGCCGGCGGGCAGTCCTTCCGAGCCGAAAGCGCCACCCGAGCGCGAGTTCGTCGCCGGATCGCTCGGCGCGTCGGTAGTGGGTGAGCTCGGCGCATCGCTCGCCGAGCTCACTGGCGCGCGCCGCGGGAGCGGATTGGGCTTCGCCGTGTGTCGAGCGGGCGCGGCACTTGGCATTGCGTCCGCTAGTTTCAGGGCGGGCACCGTCGGCTCGTTGCGCGCAGCGTCGGTTCGCGTCGCCTCGGGCGCGGGGCCCTCCGAAGTCGCGTCGGCGGTGGCAGCAACCATGTCGGGTACGGCGTGCGCGGCAACTGGCTCAGGCGTTGTGTCGAGCTCGACGTCGTTCCCTACCCAAGCATCGGCTTGCGTAGACGTGCGCGGCACCGCATGGAACCCAAACAAACCCCAAACCAGGAAGCAGCCGTGCGCTCCGAGCGAACCAAAGAGTGAGCTTGTCAGGCGCGGAGGACGCATGGCGATCCCGATCTTGTTGCGATCGACAGCCCCGCGCTCGACAAAGTTCCCGGGGGCGCGCGACCTTAGACCGACGAACGCGTCCGAACCAGGCTCGCCGCGGGCAGAGGTCGACCTTCAACCACGCGCAATCCTGGACGATTGTCGGTCGCCGGCTCCGGCCGGGCGTCGTCTCCGTCGAGGCCGAACGCGGCGCGTAGCGCCGGATCGTACAGATGGGTCGGCCGCACGTTCGCGAGTGCCGCGAACAGGTTGCGACGGACGTGCGGATTCTTGCGATTGAGCTCGTCGAGCAAGATCTTGACCTGTTTGCGCTGCAGGTTGTCTTGTGAGCCACATAGATCGCACGGGATGATCGGAAACGCTTTCTCTTCGGCGAACGTTCGCAGATCTTCTTCAGCACAGTACGCAAGCGGACGAATCACGACATTGCGCCCGTCGTCCGAGCGAAGCCGCGCGGGCATCGCTTTGAGCTGACCCGCGTAGAAGAGGTTCAAAAGTAGTGTCTCGATCACGTCATCACGATGATGACCGAGCGCGATCTTGGTTGCGCCTACCTCACTTGCGAGCGTGTACAAGATGCCGCGGCGAAGGCGAGAGCAGAGCGAGCAATACGTCTTGCCTTCCGGAACCTTCTCCTTGACGACGGAGTACGTGTCCTCCTGCACGATGCGATGCGCGTAGCCCTCTCGTTCGAAGTATTCGGGCAATACGTGGCTCGGAAAACCGGGATGCCCCTGATCGATGTTCACGGCTAGCAGCGAGAAGTCGAACGGCGCCCGCCGCTGGATTTCGCGCAATAGGTAGAGCATCGCGTAGGAGTCCTTGCCGCCGCTGACCGCGACCAGCACGCGGTCGCCGGGCTCGAGCAGCCGAAAGTCCGCGCTCGCGCGGGCTACCTCGGCAAGCAGCTTCTTTTCCAAGTGGCTCATGGCTTTGACCCGAGCGATCGCCCGCGTGCTTGCGTTTTCCCCCGAATCAGCGCGCACCGCAAGTTCGCGCTCGCTGCCTCTCGCCAGAAAACGCGCTAGGCTCGGGTCCGCGTGCCGCTTTCTCGAATCGCGCAGTTCGCCGTCATCATCTTGGCCGCTCTCGGTGTGTACGGGTTCGTCACCACCGCGCGCGACGGCGAAACCCGTCGTGTTTGCACGCCGCTCTGCGCGATGCGGCCGGACTACGCAGCGCGCAACCGCCTTGCGCCGGATTTCGAGCTGCCGAAGCTTGGTGGCGGCACGGCGCGCTTGTCGTCTTACCGAGGCAAGGCGGTGATCCTGAATTTCTGGACCAAGTCTTGTCGCCCGTGTCTGGAAGAGATGCCGTCGATCGCCGGCCTGGCCAAGGCGATTGCGCCACATCCCGAGCTAGCGCTGCTGACCGTGAGCACCGACGACAGCCTCGAGGACGCGCGAGATACGCTGCGCGCCGTTCTAGGCGGGGACCCACCCTTCGTCGTGATGATCGATCCGGATTCGAAGGTCGTGAGCGGCAAGTTCGGCACCAAGCTCTATCCCGAAACCTGGTTCATCGACGAGGCGGGCGTGATCCGTGCACGCGTCGACGGCGGGCGCGAGTGGACTGCCGCGCTGACGATTGATCTCCTGCACAGTCTGAACGCGCCGGTAAAGTGCGCGATCGCATTCAAGGACCACGAGGCGCAGGGTCCCTTTGCGGCGATCTGCGGCGACCCCATCGGGGGTTGAATCGTGAGCTGATGAAGTCGCTGGTTTGCCGCTGCGAGGACGTGACGCTCCACGAGCTCGAGCGAGCCATTGCACAAGGCTTCCAGGACATCGAGTCGCTCAAACGTTATACCGGCTTCGCGACGGGGGTTTGCCAGGGCAAGGGTTGTCTCGCGCTGTGCGCGCGCCTGCTCGCAGAGCGCGGTGGTGATCCAGGTCAGGGTATTACCCCGCGGCCGCCGTATCATGCTGTCTCGCTGGCCGATCTGGCGGGGCTCGACCCGGACTGGGGCTAGCATCGCGGGCGCATTACTCGGAACGAGAAAACAGATTCCAAAATGAAAGTACGTCTCACTCGCGAATTGCGCTTCGAAGCCGCTCATCGCTTGCCTCGCGTTCCAGAGGGCCACAAATGCGCGCGTCTGCACGGACACAGCTTCAAGATCGAACTTGCGATCGAGGGTGCCGTGAATCCCGAAACCGGTTGGTTGATCGACTACGCGCGCATCGACGAAGTGTGGGAGCCGCTGCACGCGCAGCTCGACCACAATTACTTGAACGACGTGCCGGGTCTAGAGAACCCGACCAGCGAGAATCTGGCGTTCTGGCTGTGGCAAAAGCTGAAGGGTGCGCTGCCTGAACTCACGCGTATCACGGTTCACGAAACTTGTGACGCGCGTTGCGAGTTCGAGGGTTGAACCTCGGCGCGGGCGCGACCGTGCGCAGACCTCCGTGAAACGCTCAGGCCCCGGGCAAGCCGAAGCGCGCCTTGTTGGCGGCCACGAACTCGACGTACGCCTGCGACTCGAGACCACCGTCGATTTCGCCTGAATCCACGGCAGCCTCCAGCGCGCGCTTGATGTCACCGACGAGGCGCGAGGGCGGAAGTTTGAAAGCGGTCATGATTTCATTGCCCACGCCCGTGGGCAGCGCCGGCTGCTCTGCATCGTGCGCGGCAAGCTGTGTGATCCGTTCGGACAGCTCGTCGATCATCGTGATCCCGCGGCGCTTCTTCTCGATGCGCTTGGTGGTGATGTCTGCGCGCGAGAGGCACAGTAAGTCCTCGAGGTGTGGACCAATCTCCCGCGCGAAGCGCCGCACGGCGCTGTCCGTCCATTTGCCGTCGTATTGGCTCGCGCGCAAGTGGTGCAACACGAGGAAGCGCACGCCTTCGCGCAACGGTTCGTCGCTCGAGAACAAACGTTCGCGCCGCTCGAGCTTGTCGAACATGCGCGCGCCGACCTCCGCGTGACCGAAGAAGTGCACTTCCCCGCTCGCCGAGATGGAGCGAGTTTTCACCTTGCCGATGTCGTGGAACAAGGCGGCGTAGCGCACCTCGATGCGGCCCACGCTCTGCGTGACGACCTGCTTCGTGTGCTTCCACACGTCCTTGTGCCGCCACTCGCCGTCGCCGAAGCCGACCATCGCCTTCACTTCGGGCAAAAGCGCGTCCAATACGCCGCACGCGAGGAGTGAATCGAGGCCTTCAGCCGCAAATTCCCCCATCATCACCCGGTCGAGCCGGGCACGTACGTCGCGCGGGCCAAGGGCGCCCAAATCACGAGCCCCGATCAGCATCACGGGCCGATCCGCGTTGCCGCGCTCAGAGCAAGCGACTGCGCGTTCCAGAGCGTCCGCAGCGCGCGCGGGATCGGGCGCTGACGCTGCTTCTACGACTGATTCGGGGGGAGTGGACATCCAAAAAGGACCCTCCTTCTATTCGCGATGGCCCGAAGCGCAAGCTCAAAGCGAAGGTTAGCATGCGAGAAAGGCTGGGGAATTTCGGCAAAAGCTGCAAGCTCGACGCGGAAAATGCTCGAAACGGGCTCAAACGCTGCGTCCGCGATAGGATCCGACTCCTATGGCTCAGGGCCGCCTCCTGCTCGTCGTGCCCGTGCGAAACCGCGATTTCGGACGCACGCTGGCGCGCGCCCTGTGCGTGCTCTTGGCGGTCGTCGGCGCGCTACCCTTGCTCGCAGGCTTTGTTCTGTCCTCCGGGCCGGTCGAACGTTGGGCGGCCCAAGAAACCCGACGAATCCTGAGTGAGCAGTTGGGCTTGTCGGCGAGCTATCGGGTCGAGCTCAAGCTCTTGCCCCTGCGTGTGGCGCTGGTGGATCTCGTGGTGCAGAGCTCGGACGGGGGCGCGCCAGCCCTGCGTGTCGAGCGCGTGACGGTGACTCCCCGCGTGTTTTCACTGCTGTCTGGTCGCTTCGACGCGGGTGACATCGAAGTCGACAAACCCCATGCGCGTTTGAACATCGTCGACGGCAAGCTAGCGAATCTCAACTATCGCCTGCCCGAAACACGGACCAAGAAGCGCGCTCCCTCGAAACAAGCGCCGTTTGGGACGCTGTCCGTGAGCGAGGGCTATTTCTCACTGAATGTCGACGGCACGCGAGTTGAGACGGGCGCAACGGACTTGGACGTCTTCGCCGACAGTGGGCCGAGTTTCGAGATCGCGCTGCGCGTGGGTCCGAGCGAGCTCGCACGCGAGCGCGTGGTACGGAGCGTGCCGCCACCGCCGCCCGGCACCACCGCGTTCGACGAGGACTCGCTGTGCAAACTCGAGCTTCGCATGCACTACGAGCCGGGCCAGGTCTTGGTGCGCAGACTCGAGGCGCTCGGGGTAGCCGATCGGGACGTGGCGGCCGGGCCTCGCCCGAGTTGCGAGGTCGGTAAACAGGATCCCGCAAACGCCGTTCTCTTGCGCCTCTCAGAGGTGCGCGTCGATCTGGGCAACAAGGCGGCCCCGAGAGTGAGTGGACACGTTTTGGCGCACGCGCCGTTGTCCATCACGAATCGATTCGTGCGCATGCATGAGCTCAGGGGCTGGGCCGAATACGACGGGGACGCACGCTATGACGGGCACAGCCGGCTGCCCGAGCTGCGTGGCCAGATCCGCGGCAAAGGCATCGAATTCGAGCGCTACAAGCTCGCCAAGACGTTAGCCGTGGACTTGAGCGTCGCAGGCGACGTCATCGACATTCCGACCTACCAAATGGCCTTCGCCGACGGTGACGTCGAGTTGAAGAACGCGCACATCGAGCCGTTCGCACCGGGGATCGTGTTGCGGGCAGAGCGGGTCAACAGCAAAGGCATGCAGTTCGAGGGCCTGATGCGCGACCTCGGCGTGACTCCGAATACCCTGATCAAATGGGACCTGCACGACACGCGCGTCTCGAAGATCGCGGGGACGATCAGTCCGCTCAAGATCGACGCCGAGATCTACGCTGACACCAAGAATTTCGAAGTGTTCGATCGGGCGTTTCACGATCCAGAGCGCAAACACATGATCGGCGTGCGCTCGGCTCTCGTGCGTGGGCACATCGGCGTGCGCCCCGATTCCTTCGACATTTACGACACGCGCACCGATTTCGGTCAGAGCTCGCTCAACGTCAAGCTCGTCTCCATCGGTTTTTCGAACCAAATCGCGATGAGCGTGAGCAAAGGGTCACGCCTGAATTTCGCGGACATCAGTCCGTTGATCGACATCCCGATCGCAGGCAAGGCCGAGATCGACGCGGAGATGAGCGGCCTAGCCAAGAACCCGCTTTTGACCGGCAACTTGAAGGTTCAAGGCTTCGAGCTCGGCGGTTTTCCGTTCGGCGACATCCTGAGTTCGAAGCTCAAATTTCGCCCGCTCGTGCTCGAGCTGGCGGACGTTCAAGCCAAGAAGGGGCAGAGCGACTACACGGTGAGCAGCGGGCGCCTAGACTTCGACGGCAACGCGACGCTGATCACCGACGCGCACGTGAAGAGCTCGAATCTCGATTTCCGAGATTTCTTTGCCATGTGGCACTTCGACACGGATCCGCGCTTTGACGACGTGCGCGGAGAGACTGCCGTCGACGCGACGGTGCGCTACGTACTGGGCGGTCCGGAAGACCGTTGTCGCGGCGGCAACCTGCGCGTGGCAGGCTCTGCGCACATCGCCGCGCTCGACCTATTCGATGAGCGCTACGATTCGGGTGAAACAGAATTCGATTTTCGTTGGACTGATCGCGATGCGGCCTACCGTGGTGTCGATCTAAGCGTGCCGAGCCTGACGCTTAGGAAGGGGTCGGGCGTGTTGATGGGTTCGCTCGGAATGCGCCAAGGCGCTCGAGTTTACGGGCAACTGGTGGGGACTGCCGTGCCGCTTTCCCGCATCGACGGTTTGCCCACGATCCTTCGCGCAGCGGACGGCCAAGTAAACGCCGTCGCCGAGCTTGGCGGCACGATCGACGCGCTGCAAGTGAACACGAGCGGCAGTATCTCGCCCATCCATTTGGGACGCGCCACGCTGCCCGCGTCGCGCTTCGACATCCATCTCGAGCCGGCCAGCCAAGAGCAGAAGGTGAGCGGCACGTCTCATTGCGGTCAGCCGATTTCGCCTGCGTTCGAGCGTGCAGACTTCGAGGCCGATCGAAGCGCCGGGTCATTTCGCGTGAACGCGGATCTGTTCGGTGGCCAAATCAAGTTGACGGATCTGCGCATCAGCCGTCAACGCAGCAAGGTCGTCAGCGGAGTCGTGGAGGCGCGCTCCGCGGATCTCGGCGCGGTCGCGGAGCTCGTGCCGGCGCTGGCGCGCTCGGATACGCGCGTCGCCGGCAAACTGAGTGCGCGACTCTCGCTCACGGAGATGCATCTCAAGGAGCCGGTGAACACCAGCGCGAGCTTGGCCCTGACCGGCTGTACGCTCGACGCGAAGGGTTACCACCTCGAGCTTGCGCCGGGCACGAATCCGATCGTGCTCGATCACGGGCGCCTCGACGCGCCCATGCTGGCGTTCTCCACGGCCATGCCGCACGGCCAGAAAGCGACCTTCGACGCGTCCGGCTCGATCACGAAGCTCGGCGATGATCCCTCGATCGACGCCAAGCTAACCCTACGTCCAGTGCCGCTCAGCGGTTTGGTTTCATTGCTGCCCCGCGCCGAACGCGCGGACGGCACGCTCTCCGGGCACGTGGCATTGGAGGGCCCGTTGTTCGCTCCGCGCCTGAGCGGCGGCTTCGATCTAGAGCACGGCGAGCTCAGCTTGCATGGGCTGCCCGTACCGGTTTCGGAAATCGAGCTCGCCTTGCGCCTGGACGGCAATGAGATTCGCCTGACGCGCGGGACGGCGCACGTCGGCGCTGGCACGTTGCAGGTGACCGGCGGCGCTCCGCTGCACGGCAGTCAGCTGGGCGCCGCGCGCTTCGCGGTGACCGCTCGCAACGTTGCGCTACCGATGAACGACGGCATCCGTGCCGTGGCCGACGCAGACCTGCAGATCACGACGCAGCCGCAAAGCGAAGAACGTGAGCGCACGCTGCCCAAGATTTCCGGGGATGTGACGTTGCGTTCGGTCGAGTACAAGCGCGCGGTGACGATGGCCGCGGACATCTCGACGTTGGCTCAGCGCGGAAAGCGTACGCAGGTCGAGACCTACGATCCGGCCGACGACGTCGTGGATTTCGACTTGCGCCTGCTCGCGCCGCGACCGATGCGCCTGCAAAATAACCTGATCGACGCGGAGCTTTCGGTCGCCGACGAGGGGTTGCAGCTGTCGGGGACGAACGCGCGCTTCGGGCTGCGCGGCGCGCTAACGCTGAAGCCCGGCGGCAAGATTTTTCTGCGACGCAGCGAGTTCGAGGTGACGCAAGGTCAAGTGCGCTTCGATGACGTGACGCGTGTCGCCGCGCAGGTCGATGTCACCGCGGTCACGGAGTATCGGCGCTATCAAACGAATACGTCAGCGTCGGCCCCGGCCGCCAGCAGCAGCTCGGCGAGCGCGAGCGGCGGGTCTGGCTTTTCGCCCACCGCGCAGGGCGGTCGTTGGCGCATCCAGATGCACGCGCACGGTGACGCCGACAACCTGCGCGTCGACTTGACGAGTGATCCGGCCCTGCAGCAGGATGACATCTTCTTGCTGCTCACGGTCGGGCTCACGCGCGCGGAGCTCGATCAAGCCCAGTCCGCGAGCGTGGGCGAGAGCGTCGCGCTGGAGGCTCTCGGCTCACTCAGCGGCGCCGATCGAGCCGTGACCGACGCGGTGCCGCTGATCGACGAATTCCGTTTCGGTAGCGCGTATTCGTCGGTAACCGGCCGAACCGAGCCGACCGTGACGATCGGCAAACGCTTGACCGAGCGCCTGCGGGCGAACGTGACGAGCGGCGTCGCAGACTCGCGTGAGGTGCGTTCGAACGTGGAGTGGCGTTTGAATCCGCGCGTGAGCGTCGAAGGCTCTTATGACAACGTGAACGACATTTCGAGCTCGTCGCTCGGGAACCTGGGTGCCGACATTCGTTGGCGCCTCGAGTTTCAGTGAGCGTGCGCGCCCAGGTTCGAGCCGAGCACGATGGAGCGACGGATGCCCGCGAGCGGCGCGCT